>NZ_JQNK01000009.1:0-323888 GCF_000745215.1 Methylosinus sp. PW1 | reverse complement strand
CTCCAGGTCTAGGAACAGTCGACCGAAAAGCTGGAGAGAGGGACCAAAATTGACCGCAGCCGCCATTGCCGAGGCGCCGCCGCGCAAAAACGCGCATAGCCTCTACCTCCAGGTGCTCGCGGCGATCGTGCTCGGCGCGCTGCTCGGCGTCTATTTTCCCGACATCGCCCAGAGCCCCTGGATGGAGGCGATGGGCAAGGGCTTCGTCAATCTCATCAAAATGGTGATCGCGCCGATCATCTTCTGCACCATCGTCTCCGGCATCGCTCATCTCGAGAGCGCCGCCAAGGTCGGCCGCGTCGGCATAAAGGCGCTGGTCTATTTCGAAGTGGTCTCGACCGTCGCTCTGGCGCTCGGGCTCCTCGTCGGCAATGTGCTGCGGCCGGGCGAAGGCTTTTCCGGCAAGGCGGACCCCGCCGCCGTCGCCAAATATCTCGAGCCCGCCGCGCAGCGCACGCCGGTCGAATTCGTGCTCGGCGTTATTCCCGACAGCGTCATCGGCGCCTTCGCCAAGGGCGATATTCTGCAGGTGCTGCTCTTTTCCATCCTGTTCGGCTTCGCGCTGATGGCGCTGGGCGAGCGGGGCAGGGCGCTGCGCGGCTTCATCGACGAGGCGGGCCACGCCATGTTCGGCGTTATCGCAATTGTGATGAAGGCCGCGCCGATCGGCGCTTTCGGCGCCATGGGCTACACGGTGGGCAAATATGGCTCGCAATCGCTGATGAGCCTCGCCTGGCTGGTCGGCTCCTTCTATCTCACCTCCATATTATTCGTCGTCGTCGCGCTCGGCCTCGTCGCCCGCATCGTCGGCTTCGATATATTGCGCTTCCTCGCCTATATTCGCGACGAATTGCTGATCGTGCTCGGCACTTCGTCGTCGGAGAGCGCGCTGCCGCAGCTGATGGAGAAGCTCGAGCGCTTGGGCTGCTCGAAATCCGTCGTCGGACTCGTCGTGCCGACCGGCTATTCCTTCAATCTCGACGGCACCAATATCTATATGACGCTGACGAGCCTGTTCATCGCCCAGGCGCTCGGCGTGCATCTGACGGCGGGGCAGCAATTCGTCATTCTCACCGTGGCCATGCTGACCTCGAAAGGCGCATCGGGCGTGACCGGCGCGGGCTTCATCACGCTCGGCGCGACGCTCTCCTCCATCGATCCGCGCCTCGCGCCTGGCATGGCCATTGTCATCGGCGTCGACAAATTCATGAGCGAGTGCCGCGCGCTCACCAATATTTGCGGCAATGGCGTCGCCGCCATCGTCGTCGCCTGGTGGGAGGGCGAGCTCGATCACGACAAGCTCGCCGCCGGGCTGTCGCGCCGCATCGACCCGAGCGACGTGGAAACCGCCCTCACGACGGAATAGCCGCGGCGGGCGACGACGCGCATCGGCGCTGCGCGGGATTGGCGCGGAAAGCGGCGACCTGCCCGAACTGTGGCTGTCATGTCGTTCGTAGACTCGATGATTTTGGCTCCGCTCACCCGCCGAGCCGAGGATCATATTCCCTGCCGTGTCTCTGCCCGTCTTCCCGCCAGCCGCCGGATGGCGAGCGCTGCATGGCCGAGCCTGTTGCAAATCCGTCACAGCAGATAGGAATTCGGCTGGCGCCCAAATGTGAGAGCTTGGTGAGACTTTCACATGCGAGGGAGAGAAGCGCTCGAGGCCGAGCTGCGAAGCGGCGGCGGCTGTGACCGCGCCTCCAGGGTCTATTCGATGATGCGGTGGTTTCGACGGCGATGCTGCTTCTCGCGCGCTGTGTTGGCCTTAGCGGCGGCGTGGCTCTTCGCCGCGTTGGCCCTGGCCCCGGCGTCCGCCGCCGGGACGAGCGAGCCGGAGCGCGTGAGCGCCCGCGTCGCGGATGGCGCGAATGAGAACCGTTGCGCCGTCGATAGCGAGAAGCGCCGGCACACCCATGAATGTCCTATCGGCTGTCTCGCCTGTTCTGAGAGCGACGCGGGGACGGGAGCCGGAAGGCTCGCGAGCGCGGTCTCGCATCCGGCGTCGCCGACGAGCTGCTGCGGCGTCGCGGCGCGCTTCGTCGAGCGCGTCGTCATTCGCCCGCCGGCGCGCATCCAAGTCGGGTCGCCTCGCGCTCCTCCACAAATCTCCTGATCGACAGACCGCGGCCGCGCGCCGTGGATTTCCGATGTTCCGTCCGGCCCCGATAGCGGGCTCGCAGGAGACGACACCTATGATCCGTTCGCATTTGCTGCGCGGCGCTTCCGCCTGCGCGATCGCTTTCGCATTCGCTCTGCCTGCCCGAGGGCAGGAGTCTCTCCCGGCCATAGACATCGCGGGACAAACGCTCGGCGGAAGCGGCTCTGGAAAGGCCGGCGCGGCCGATAAATCGGCGCGGTCGGGAGGACGGGAGACGGGCTATAATCAGGTGGGGCCGGCCGCCTCGACAAAGACGAGCATCCCGATTCTGGAGACGCCCTATTCTGTGCAGATTGTTCCGCGCGAGACGATGGACGACCGGCAGGCGGTCAGCATACGCGACGCGCTCTTCACCAATGTCAGCGGCGTCGCCGGCTCCTCGAACTATTATGACGGCGTCATCGTCCGCGGCTTCGACAGCGGCAACCAGATCTATCGCAATGGGCTTCGCCAGCCGAACGCCACCAATCAGGAAACGACCAACCTGCAGTCGATCGAGGTTCTCAAAGGCCCGGCCGCTATGCTCTATGGACGTGTGGAGCCGGGTGGTCTGATCAACATCGTGACCAAGCGCCCGCAGGAGACGCCCTATTTTTCAGTGCATCAGCAGGTCGGAAGCTTCGGCCTGACGCGCACGGCGATCGACGCCACCGGTCCTCTGCTGGAGGACAAGACGCTGCTCTATCGAATGAATGTCTCCTACCTCGCCAAGGACAGCTTCCAGCCGCATGTCGGCCAGGACAATCTGCTGATCTCGCCGTCGATCACATGGCGGCCGACCGAGCAATTCACCCTCAACGTCGAGGGCGAATATCAACGGGGCTATTTCAGAGATTTGTCGCCGATCCCAGCGCTCGGCTTCCGCCCGGCGGGCATTCCGATCAGCCGCTATCTGCTCGACTCCTATGTCGCCGACAAATACCCCAACTTTCAGGAGCGGTCGCTGTTCGGCTATGATTGGACATACCGGATCGACAATGACTGGAGCGTGACGAACCGCCTGTCACACACGCGCGCCGATTATCGGCAGCGCGGACATTGGCTCGATTCCTTCTCTAACGAGGCGACTGGTGACGCGCTTCGCGGAATCTGGCTGGTGCCGACGCCGAATGCGGCCGAGCCCATTTTCTACAGAGAGACGGTTTCGACCAATGTCGACCTCCAGGGAAAGGCGGTGACGGGGCCTCTCACCCACCGGGTGCTCGCCGGCTTCGACTATTATAGTCACGACTTGAAGGCTCACGGCCATTGCTGCGACTATATTTCTTCGATCAACATCTATTATCCGGTCAATATTCCCGCCAATGTCGACGCGCTGAGCTCCTCCTACCGCACCATCAACAAGGAGAAATGGAAGGGACTCTATGCTCAGGACCAGATCTCCTTCTGGGACGATCGCATTCAGCTGCTTCTCGGCGGGCGTCATGATTGGGCGGAGTCGAGCACCGCGACATTGTGGTCCGACGAATCCTTCGCCGAGGTCGACTCACGAAGAGTTGTCGTGCCCGTCAGTGCGAACAGCCCGCGGATCGGCGTGCTGATCCGGCCATTCTCCTGGCTTTCCGTTTATGGCAATTACACGCGCTCCTATGGCTCGAGCAATGGCATAGACCAATACAGCCGACCGTTGCAGCCGCAGATCGGAACGCAGTTCGAGGGCGGCGTGAAGGCCGAGCTGCTGGACGGGCGGCTCACCGCGACCGCCGCCTATTTCGACATAGACAAGAAAAACCAGACCACCGCGATCTCCGGCACGCCTTTCGTGCGCGTCATCGACGGACGCAGCAATGGCGTCGAGCTCGATTTGACGGGGCGTATCGACGAGCATTGGAGCGTCATCGCCAATTTCACCCATCTCGACGCGCGCATCGTCAAGGACCATGATGTGGTGAACGGGGGCGGAACCGCCGGCAAGCGGCTCCATTCCGTGCCCCACAACACCGCTAATCTCTGGGCGAAATACGAGGCGTGGGGCGCGCTCGCCGGCCTCACCGTCGGCGGCGGCGTCTCCTATGTCGACAAGGCGTTCGGCGACAATGACAACAGCTTCGAGCTGCCCGCGCATGCGCGCGTCGATGTCATGGCGTCCTACAAGCTCGAGGCCGGCTGGATTCCGCATGCGCCGAAATTGACGTTCCAGCTCAATGTCAACAATCTGCTCGACACGACCTATTACGAGGGCGGCGGCGGGCGGATGGGCGCCGTTCCCGGTGCGCCGAGAACCTTCCTCGGGTCGCTGCGCGCGGAGTTTTGACCATGACCGACGACATCGATCGAAAGAGCCGGGCGCCGCAGACGAGCGGCGGAGCGAACGGCCTCGTCCTCGGCCGCACGCTCTGGCTCGCTGCGCATCGCTACCTAGGTTTCGTCGCCGGCGCGGTTTTCGTTCTCCTCGGTCTCTCGGGAAGCCTGCTCGCCTTCCGTGTCGAGATCGACGAATTTTTGAACAAGGACCTGTTCACGCCGACGCATTATGCGCTGGGCGGCGAGCGCGCATCTGTGGATCGGATCATCGCAGCGAGCCGCGCCGCCGCGCCCGAGGGCTCCGCGCCCGTCTGGATGCATTTCCCCAAAGGCGATGGCGGCTATTTCGACGTCATCTATTCGGCGCGTGAGCCGGAGGGGCGCACGAAAACATATCAGATCGTCGTCGATCCGATCACCGCCGCCGTCAAAGGCGCGCGCCTGATCGTCGACGACGGCAATCACTTTGCCGAGCCTCTGGCTGTGCTGCTGATCCACCTGCACTCGGCGCTTCTGCTCGGGGAGAACGGCGCGACGCTCGTCGGATTCGTCGGCCTCTTCCTGCTCGTCTCGCTCGCGACCGGCGTCTATCTCTGGTGGCCGCGCAACGGCAGATGGCGACAGGCGTTTCAGATCAAGCGCGGGGCGAGCGCGGAGCGCCTGATTCTCGATCTTCACAAGACGACGGGCGTCTATCTCCTCGCCGTCTTCGCCGTGATCATATTTTCTGGACTCTATCTGACTTTCAGCGCGCAAATGATCGCGCTCGTCGACTTCTTTTCCCCGGTTCATACGCATCATCTCGAAAATGCGAAATCCATGTCCGCCGACGGGCGCCCGTCGATCGGCGCGGAAGCAGCGGTAGCCGCGGTGGACCAGCTGTTTCCTGACGGCAAGGTAATGAGCCTCTCGCTGCCGGTGGCGCCGGAGGGAGCCTTCGTGGTCGGCAAGCGCGCCGATGACGAAGTCAATGTGAGCGAGCCGCACCGGATGGCGGCGGTCGATCGCTACAGCGGCCAAATTATCGCGATCGAAGATCCGCACCATTTTACCGCCGGCGAGAGATTCCTTGAATGGCAATTCCCGCTACATTCCGGCGAGGCCTTCGGCGATCCGGGCCGCGCGGTCATCGCTCTGCTCGGCGTCGCGCCGGCGCTGCTCTACATCACCGGCCTCACGCGCTGGCTGCAGAAGCGGCGCGCGCGGGCCTCCGGCGCAGGAGGCCGCTCATGATCCGGTCGTCACGAGGCGAGAGTGACGCATTTCTCTCGAGCCGACGCCGGACGGCGGCGCGACATTTCCCGTTATGATCGCGAAGGCGTACGAGTGACCCGCCGCGGCGACGCAATCGGTGGTCTGTTTTTCAATCGGATGATGAGCGATGGGTCGGTTGATTTTCGGCTGGATATGCGTAGGCGTCGCACGTCGCGCGCGAGGCCTCGGGGAGCGCGCAGGCGGCTATTCGACCGAACCAGCGGTAGCGGTTGCGCGCGACGAGGCGATAGAGCGCATCGGCGACAAAGCGTGGCAACAGCCGTGCGAGTGGGGCGGCGCGCGCCGGTCCGCGCAATTGCCGCGCGAGCGCGAACAGCGCTACGGAATCCTTTATCAGGCGGCCGTTCTCGATGAAGAGGAAGCTCTCGGGCGAGTCCGGGTCGATGGCGGCCTCTCGTCGATCACGGCGCGGGCGTCGCGCCGGAGGATCGGGACATGGTATTCGAGCCCTTCTGACGCAAGAGCGCCGTCGCGGGCGGAACCTGCCTCGGCTTGGCGATCGGGAAAGAGCTGGTGACAGCCCCATGGCGGCTGCATCTGGATCGAGGATACGATCAACGGAGGCGCGACCTTCAAGATGGCTTTTCCCTCGATTCCGCTCCATGCCATTGCGACCGAAGGGCAGGGATGAACTCATCCGTTCGGGGAGCGGGTCGCAATGAGATTTTGCGAGCTGCCGGCGGTGTGGGCGACGCCGTTGTCGAACTCGATCGATGTCGCGATGGCTATCGAGGCGAACCACTTTCTCGAAGCCTCCATGCGCTGTCGATGTCGCTCCTTGCCTATGGCCGACAGAGTGTCGCGCGTGGCGCGCTTCGATCCTCGCTTTGTGGCCGAGCAAGCCACTCCGCAGGGGCGTGCACGTCGATTTCAAACTCGCACGCTGCAATGTCCCAAGACATTATCAGCTCATCGAGCTTGGTCGCCGTTCCTATGCGCTTTCCCAAAGGATAGTACGCACAAGACCAGATAGATTGCACTATGCTCGGCACGCTATGTGAGCTTGTCGAACGAGCATGGGCGTCTCGATCGATACGGGTGAGAGTTTCGACTTAACCGTAGTGCGGTAGCGTGGAAATGCCTTTAATTTCCTCATCAACCGCTATGCGACGCCGATTTCTCGATCGAGCGAACCGACTGAAAAATCGGATCGCGCTTTCAATTGGCTCCTCGTGCTTTGTGATCGAACGGGGCGTCGATCGTCCGAAATCTGCTCCCACGAAATAGCGCTCTCCGACCAATATAGCGCGCCCTGTCCGAATCCGAATGGATGCGATTGCGCGCGAGACGAAACATTGCCAATAACTCATCCGGTCCACCTTACCTTCGTCGAAATGTAGCGAGTCACGAAAGTCGTAGAGCTTCGCCCTTCGTCGATGCATTGCGGCGAATGTCGTGCCGTCAGCGTCGCACACGGTGACGACGATTCGCCGGCGATGCAACGGAAGTTCAGCGAAGATGATTGGGCGGCTGACGCAGCCGGCGGAGACGTGGATCGGATTGCCGCCGTCTTATCGCCGCACGCGAGGCCGAAGTCCGTGCGCGCGTTCAGCGGTCCGTCCGTTTTCGGTCGTGCGAGGTATGAGCTTTCTCGCGAGCCAAGATCGTGCTCAATGGCGCGGTCGATCCCTCTGCAGGCGATCGAGGAAATATGCGCTGCTTCGAGGCGATGGGCGGAGGCGCCCTGCTGCTGTCGGACAATGGGCTTTACCCGGACGGTATGGAGGACGGGCGCACTATGCTCGTCTATGAAGACGCGAATGACGCGGTGATGCGCATCCGGGATGGATTGACGAAGCCGGAGAAGGCGGCTTCGATAGCGGCGGCGGGATTGAATCTCATGAAGGCGGAATGTAGCAAGCCTCAGCAATGGACGCGCTTTCAAAGCCTGCTGTGAGAAGACGCTCTCTCAGTGGCGCGACGGATTGGCGCATGGATGGTTGGCGTGAAGCTGAATTCAGCGTTTGGTCAGAAAGGGGATAGCGTGACGACCATACTCGGGCTCAACGCCTATCATGGCGACGCTTCTGCCTGCCTCGTGCGCGACGGCTCGATTGTCGCGGCGGTGGAGGAGGAACGTTTCCGCCGCGTCAAGCATTGGGCGGGGTTTCCGTCGGAGGCCATCCGCTATTGCCTCGAAGAAGCCGGTCTGAGGCTCGCCGATGTGGCGCATATCGCGGTGAATTCCAATCCGAAGGCGAGCCTATTTCGTAAGATCGGCTATGCGCTGAAGACGCGTCCCGATCTTGCGCTCATTGGGGATCGCATCCGCAATCAGTCAAAGCGGCGGTCGATCGAAGCGGAATTGGCGAGCGCGTTCCCGGGAGCGAACTTCAAGGGTGAGATTCATCGCATCGAGCATCATGTGGCTCACGCGGCGTCTGCGTTTCTGGTCTCGCCCTTCGAGCGCGCGGTGGTTCTATCGGTGGATGGGTTCGGCGATTTTTCGAGCGCCGCCTGGGGCATGGGCGATCGAAATGGCGTGTCGATCGACGGACGTGTTTATTTTCCGCATTCGCTGGGGATCTTCTATCAGGCGATCACGCAATATCTCGGCTTTCCGCACTATGGCGACGAATATAAGGTCATGGGGCTCGCGCCCTATGGCCGACCCCTTTTCCTGAGCGCAATGCGACGTATTCTTCGGCTCGAGGACAATGGCGTTTTCGCGCTCGATCTCGGCTATTTCCGCCATCATAAGGAAAAAATCGCGTATGAATGGACCGGTGGGGCGCCTCATGTCGGCGCGCTCTACAGTCCGGCGCTCGAAGATTTGCTCGGACCTGCGCGAACAAAAGACGAGCCGTTGGAGGAACGCCATCTCGATATCGCGCGATCTGCGCAAGCGATGTATGAAGAAGCCTTCTTCCATTTGCTGAGCAAGCTTCATGAGCGATATCGACATTCCGATCTCACGCTGGCCGGAGGCTGCGCGATGAATTCGGTGGCGAATGGCAAGATCAAGCGTAATTCGCTGTTCCGAAGGGTCTATATTCAGCCTGCGGCGGGTGACGCTGGCGGCGCGATCGGCGCTGCGCTGCAGGTCTGGAGCGAACTCGGGGGCATCGTTTCCGGAGCATCGACGGCGACGGCGCTGGAGGGGGATAGGATATCGGGCCGAAGGGTGATGGATCACGCCTATCTCGGTCCAACCTATGACGACGAGTCGATCGAGGCTCTGCTCGCTGCGCGCCGGGCGGCGCTCGCAAGTCAGGATTGCGTCGTCGAGCATATCGGTGATGAAGCCGCGCTGTGCGAGCGTGCTGCGGCCGCCATAGCGCAGGGTGAGGTCGTCGGCTGGTTCCAAGGACGGATGGAGTGGGGACCGCGCGCGCTCGGCAATCGCTCGATCATTTGCGACCCGCGGCGCGCCGATATGAAGGACATTCTAAATCTGAAAATCAAGCGTCGCGAGAGCTTCCGTCCGTTCGCGCCTTCGATTCAAAGAGAGAGCGTGGCGCATTGGTTCGAGGAGGATGGCGACGTGCCATTCATGATGCAGGTGTTTCAGATAAGGGAAGAGAAGCGGTCGATTATACCCGCGATCACCCATGTCGATGGATCGGGGCGTTTGCAGACGGTTCACCGCGAGACCAATCCGCGCTATTGGGGGTTGATCGAGGCGTTCCGGGTGCGGACCGGCGTGCCCATGGTGCTCAACACATCGTTCAACGAGAACGAGCCCGTGGTCTGCAGGCCCGACGAGGCGCTGGACTGCTTCTCGAGAACCAAGATGGATGTGCTGGCGTTGGGGAACAGCTTCATTCGTCGTCGAAATGGTTGAGCGCCGGCTTCGAGCGCCGCAGCACTCGGAGTCGTGATGCTCATTTTCGTGAACCGCTATTTTCACCCGGACCATTCGGCGACGAGCCAGATATTATCCGATCTGGCGTTCGGATTGAGCGCGCGTGGGCATGATGTGCGCGTCATCGCCTCGCAGCTGCGATATGACGCGCCAGACGATCTCTTGCCGGCTCATGAGGTCATCCGCGGGGTCGAGGTTTTTCGTGTGTGGACGTCGCGCTTCGGCCGCGACGATCTCATCGGTCGGGCGATCGATTACGCGACCTTCTATCTGTCCGCGGCTTGGCGGCTCTTGCGATTGGCGCGCGCCGGAGACATTATCATCGCCGAGACCGACCCGCCGATGCTGTCCGTCATCGTCGCTCCGATCGCGCATTGGCGTGGCGCTGTTCTAGTCAATTGGCTACACGATCTGTTTCCAGAGGTGGCCCAGGCTGTGGGGCTCGGCAGACGCCTGCTTCCGGGTTTCGTCTACGACCTGCTTCGTGCGCTGCGCAACGCATCATTGCAAGCGGCGGCGATGAATGTGGCGGTGGGTGAAAAAATGTCGGAGCAGTTGTCGTCGCTGAGCGTGGCGTCGGATCGCATCGCCGTCATTCCGAACTGGGCGGACGCCGAGCTGATTCGTCCGGTCGCGCCAGAAGACAATCCGCTGCGAAAAGAATGGGGGCTCGATGGCTCCTTTGTCGTCGGCTATTCCGGCAATCTCGGGCGCGCGCATGATTATCGCGCTATGCTGGGCGCGATCGAGCGCCTGAGCGGCGGGCTTTCGGAGGCTCCGACAATTGGATGGCTATTCGTGGGCGGGGGCGCGCTTCATGAGGCATTCAGACGCGAGCTGCGCGCCAAGGGGCTGAAGGGCGTTTTATTCGCGCCCTACCAGCCGCGAGAGCGTCTCTCGGAGAGCCTATCGGCGGCGGACGTCCATCTCGTTTGCCTTCGACCCGATCTCGAGGGCTCGATCGTGCCGAGCAAATTCTACGGCGTCGCCGCGGCCGGTCGTCCGACCATTTTCATTGGCGATTTGGACGGTGAAATTGCGCGGATCGTCAGGCGAAACGATCTTGGATCCGTGGCGCCACAGGGCGATGGGGAGGAAGTGGCAGCGCAGATCTCGGCGCTCGCACTGGATCCGGCTCGTTGCAGTGACATTGGCATGAAGGCGCGCCGGCTCTGCGTGGAGGAGTTCGACAAGCGCATCGCCCTCGACCGCTGGGAGCGGCTGCTGGAACGCCTGCCGACGAGAGACGCCGGCGCAGCTTGACGGTCGCGCGCGCCTTTCGCGCATTCAGCTCGCGACGCTCGATTTCTGCGCGCGCGCCTTGCCGAAGACGGAAGTTCCATCGATCTTGCGCCGCATCGGAACCTCGAACAGATGAAATGAAATAAGGCTCGTGACGAAGATGCATGCATAGCAGACGAGGCTCAGCGCGACGATCGCGATTCCGCTGCCCTTCATCAGCTTGTCGCCGACGATGTTTATCAAAACCAGAATAAACAGATTGTGCCACATATAGATCGAATAGGTGAGTTGTCCGAGCGGGGCGATCCGCGTCAGGCCGGGCGTGGCGGACGCGTAGAGGTCGCGCGCTACGGCGCCCGTCACGAGCGAGATGATCAGAGCCAAGATCAGCAAGGGCGATTGTCCCGAGAGCATGGCGGCCACGATCGCCAGCAGGCCTCCCGCGAGAATGGGGAGAGGCGGTGTGAACGGCCCGAGGAGATGACGGAGCCGGAAGAGCGCCACGCCGATGCCGAAGCCGAAAGCGCCGCGCAGAAGCGGATGAAAATTCTCCGCGTCGATCCAATCATGAACGCGCAAATCGAGACCGTATCGGTGAATGGCGCCGAGAATGATCGCGGCGCAGATCGTCGCGATGGCGAGAACGTCTCTCCGCCTGGCGTTTCGGGAGAGAATAATAGCGATCGGAAAACCGATATACATCATCATTTCGACGCTGATCGACCAGTTGACGCCGTTGAAATACTGACGATTTCCACATTCGATGATGGTGTGCAGCAATAGGACCGTATCCGCTATGCATAGCGGGCTGAAGGATGGTGTGTGCCGACTCGGCAGTTGCAGCGCCTCAAATCCCGCATATAGGATCGCAGACACGATAATGGTCAGCAGATGTAGTGGGAATAGTCTTGCGATGCGCTTTTTTATAAAGCAGCCGTAAGAGCGGAGATCGCCGATGTGGCCGAAATACATATGGGATATGACATATCCAGATATGATAAAAAACATGTCGACGAATAGAGCCAAGCCATCCGAGCGCTCATTGGCGGCGGAAGAGAACATGAACTCTTTGGAATGGTGAAACACGATTCCGAGAGAGGCGAGGAAGCGAAGCGTGTCGAGGTGCTGCATTTCCCCCGATTTCGCCACGAGCGGCTTCAGCTTCAACCACTTCCGCATAACGGCCGTCCACCTTTCCGCATCTTTGTTGTCTAGCTCGCGCTGAATGATTTACCAAGCGCAAATTCTGCGAGTTCGACTGTTGTTCGCGCGCGCAATGCGGAATGTTTGTTGCTTATTCGTGTAGTTCTGCGCCGAGCCAGCCTCGCGAGGAAGTTATCGTTTGGCTGCGGACGGCTCTTCCTTTTGCATTTCTTCCAATAATTCGAGATATTTCGTCGCGACGCTGTCCCAGCCGAAGCTCTCGGCGGTGGAGCGGGCGCCGGCCCGCAATGTCGCGAAACGGTTCTCATCCTCGAAGGCGGCGCGCAGCTTCTCGGCAATGTCTTTGGCGTTCCGCTCGATCGTGAAGCCGTTCACGCTGTCTCGCAAATAGTCTTCGATCCCGCCGACGCGGGTCGCGAAGACCGGGAGGCCGGCGGCCATCGCCTCCATGCAGACGAGCGAGAAAGTCTCATAGGCGGTCGGAAGCGCGAAGGCGTCGGCCGCGGCGTAGAAGGCGGCGACGTCGCGCCGCGCGCCGCAAAAGACGAGGCGGCTTTCGGCCTGCGCGGCGAGCTTTCGGTAGCGCGCTGGATTGTCGGAACCGACCACCGCTAGCCAATAGCGGTCGTCCAGAAGCGCCAGCGCTTCGATAAGCGGCGCGAGGCCCTTGCGCGCAAATTCATGTCCGACGAACAGCAGCAGCCGGGCGTCGGGCGGTATTCCGAATTCGCCGCGAATTTGCGCGCGCGCCTCCTCCGAGGCTTGGAAACGGTGGAGATCGATGCCATTGTAGATGATGCGAATGCGCTCGGCGGGAACATTGTAATGCGATTGCAATTCTTCACGCACGCGAGCGGAAACCGCGACATATTTGCGGTAGCGGAGCCCGCCGATCATCCAGCGATCCCGCAACGCGACCCAATAATGCATGGGATTGAGCCTCCAGCGCCAATCGCCGGCCTCGCGCTTTTGCGCGAGACTCTCTGCATTCACGGCGTGGACGACGAGAATGTCGCCACGCAGACAATCGCCATGGCTGATGATCTGCGCCGCCCGCGCGCGGCGCCGAAGGGCCAGCGTCGCGGCGAGCGTGAATATCGGCATGACGACGAGCCGGCCGATATGGCGCATGGCGCCGCGAGTCGGCACGCGCGAGAGCCATGGCGTGACGAGCTCTATCTCGGAGGCCGTCTCGCGGTCGTCTGCGACGACCGCGGCGACGACGCTATTGCGCGCTCCGGCGCGTGTGAAGGCTTTCGCGAGCTCGAAGGCGACAGTCTCGACGCCGCCGTCTCGGCTGAATTCTTGCACGACCTGAACGATTTCGAGTGAATTGCGTGAGCTCATTGGTAAATCCATGACACAAATCTTCGTGAGATTAGCGTGCTCGACTCTGCTTTTCGTCGCATCGGCCGCCTTTTGCGAGGATCGGCTCTTCGAGCCCGATGCGCCGTTGCGGATGCGCATCGGCGGCGGAAATCTCGTGACGCATCTGCACGGAGCGCCTTCTGCGCAAATCTATGCGGCGCTGCGCGGAGTCGGCGCGCCGCTCGGCCGCATGGATTCCTATGGTTGGCGCACGCTCGACCGCAAGCCGACGCCGAGCGATTTCGACGCCGCCATGCGCGAGGCCTATGAGCGCGGAATAACGCCGGTCATTCTGCTGGAATATGAGGGCTCTTATCAGTTTCTCGATCCGCCGCAGCCGATCGGCTCCTACCGAGACTGGTTCATCGCTGGCGTCGCCTATGCGCGGCGCTTCCAGCCCGGGGGCGAGTGGGCGAAGGCCAATCATGTGAGCGGATGGGGCGCGACCATCTTCACGGCGATCAACGAGCCGGATGTGCAGGCGACCATTCCGCGCGACGATTATCGGCGGGCGCTGGAAGGGCTGGCCGATGGCGTTCACAGCGTCAATCGTGATCTGAAGGTCGTGCCCGGCGGCTTCGCCACTTGCAACTCGCATGGCGACGCGACTTTGCGCGGCTATGGCCCGGCCATTGCGCCACTGCTCGAGGATGGTCGCCTCGACGGCGTCGATCTGCACACTTATTATAACTTCCGTTGGTTTCCGCTGACTCGCGGTCGCCAATTCTCGGCGCAGAGCTGCTTCGATCGCGTCAAAAAGGCGATGGGCCTTTCGCGCGACATTAATTTCTATGCGACCGAATATAATATCTCGAAATCCGAGGGCTGGGCGCGGCCAGAGACCGCCGCCAAGCTGTTCCTGACGGCCTTTTGGGACGAGATGGCGGTGGTCGGCGCCGACGGACGCAGGCCTGCGACCGTTTTCGCCATGCCCTGGAACCTCGGCGACACTGGCGCGATCGAGGGGCCGAGCTACGCAATGGCGGCCGGCGCCGCTCCATGGCGGCCGGAGGCGCGCGCCGTCGTGCTGCGCAATCTGATCGAACTCGCCGGCTCGATGCATTTCATCTCCATCGATCGCGAGAAGGGGCTGCTGACGCTGGAAGGTCCGACCGGGCGATTGCTTGTCTGGCATGATCTCGAGGGCTGGACCGACGCGCCCGGCTCTGGATGGACCGTGCCCTTGCCGGGATGGGCCGTCACCGCGGAGCTGTGGGGCTGGGACGGATTGCGCCGACGCGTCCCTGTGGCGGGATCGGAGCATCGCTTCGCCGGACTGAAGCCGGACGAGACCTATATGGTGTTTATTCCGCGGCCTAAGCTCTGAGCGACGTTGCATGATAGGCCTCGAGCCAAGCGCGCCGCAGCGTGCGCGCGACCTCGTGATAGGTGAATCGCGTCGCGACATTCTCCAGCGCGGCGCGTGACTTTGCGCGCACATCTTCTTTGCCGGCGGCGATGTCGTCGAGCAGGCGCGCGAGCGCCGCGCTGTCGCGTTCGGGCGCGACCCATCCGCCTTCGCCGATCACATCGGGGATCGCGCCGCCGGTAGAGCCGATCACCGGCACGCCGCAGCTCTGCGCCTCGATGATGACGCGGCCGAATTGCTCGCGGACGCGCGGCGTGGTGCGCGTGAACAAGATCAGCGCGTCGAGCCCACGCATGAATTGCGCGACCTCATGCGGCGGCGCCCAATCGCGAAAGCTCACGCGCTCGACGAGGCCGAGGCGCTCCACGCGCGCGCGCAATTTGCCTTCATGCGGGCCGGCGCCGATCAGATCGAGGTCGACTCGCGCCTCCGCGCGCGCGATCGCATCCAGCACATCGTCGAGTCCCTTCTCCTCGACGAGACGGCCGACGTAGCCGATGCGCACTCCCGCACCCCGCGGCGGCGCGACGCGATCGGGACGGAAGCAGTCCTGATCCACGCCATAGCCGATCATCGTGACCGGACCCTCATAGCCGCCAGCCCTCACCACGGCCTCGGCGTCCGGGCTGCGCGCGAGAATATGCGCGCATTTCTTCAGCACGAAGCGGCGAATGGTCTCGAAGGGCGGCGGCAGGGTCTTGAGAATATTCTGATCGACCTCGAGCACGAGCGCCGCATCCTGCTTCGTCAGCGCGGCTTGCAGCGCCACTATGCTCCAAGGCTCCTCCCAAAGATGCAGCACATGCGGCCGCAGCTTGCGTAGCAGGCGTGGGAGTCGCGGATAGAAATGCAGATACCAGTTCAGCGGTCCGGCGCTCGGAAACAGGATCGGCAGCACATGCAGCTGCATATCGGGGTCGATTGCGGGCTCGCCGGTGAGCGCGCGGCCGAACTCGCGCCAATTTTTCGGCACGACGAGATGCAGATCGAGATCGCTCTGCCGGAGCAGAGGCGTGTAGCGCTGACGTCCGCCTTTTTGGCCGACGGCGGAATGCGCAACGGAGACGACGCGCAGAGGGGAGGGGGCGCTGCGAAGGTCAGACACGGCTGAGCATCCTCGCGACGACGCCAGACGCGCCGGTCAAATGCATCTCGGCCATCGCAAGACTTCTCGCGCCGCCATTCAGCGTGTTGCGCGGCAGGCTGAACACATTGCTCCGGCGCCCCATCACGCCCTTGCGCGTCGTCGCCGCCGAGGAAAAGCCGGCGCGCCGCGCGAGCTCGAAATCGCGCTCGCCGGCGTCGGCCGCGCGGCCGAAGGGAAAGGCGAAATGTCGAACATCTCTGCCGAGCCGCTCGCGCAGGCGCTGACTGCAGGCTTCGAGCTCGGCGAGCGCCTCCGCTTCGGCGAGCGCCGAGACGCGCGGATGATCGACCGTATGCGCGCCGATCTCGACGAGCGGATCGCGCGCCAGCGATTCCAGCATGTCCCAGGAGATGGCGTGCTTCTCGCGCAGCTGCGCTTCCTCGAATCCATTCTCCGCGCAAAAGGCCGAATAGCGCGCGCCGGCGCGAGGGCCTTCCCAGGCCCGCTCCATCGCCGCATAAACGGCGCGCTTGTCTTGCGCGGTCTCGACTTTCACTGTCCGCCCGTCGTGAATGACGTAGTCCTTGCTCAGGATGATGTCCTCGAGGCCGGCGTGCCACATCGACATTGTTCCATCGGGAATGCCCGTGGTCACGAAGAGCGTCACCGGCGCTTCATGCGCGCGAAACAGCGGGACGATCTCCTCGAAAGCGTCGCGGTAGCAATCATCGACGGAAAAATTCACGAAGCGGTCGCCGGGACGATTTGCGGCTGCGCGCTCTATCGCCTCTTCCATGGTCACGATCGACCAGCGCTGCGCCTTCAAATAGACGAGCAGGCGATCGAGATAGGCGAGATCGAGATAGAAATTGCGATTGGGCAGCCGCTGCCATAGTGCGCTCGGCGCGGCGCGATGAAAGGTGAGCAGACAGCCGCGCGCGCCTCTCGCCCTGTCGAGGAGTGCGCCGATGGGTCGCAGCGCCGCCTCCATCGGCAGAACGTCTGTCAAGCTCGACGCGAGACTCATGGCCGCTCTCCTGGTCCAAGCAATTTTCGCAGCTTCGAAAAGCCCGCGCCGCGCAGCTGCGGCAGCAGCACGAATGCTCCGGCCGCGGTGCAGACTGCGCAAGCTGCGGCGCCGGCGATGAGCCGCGGCGCCAGGGCGCTCGCTTGCGCCTCGATCATCCATCCGGCCGCCAGCATGGCGGCGCCGGGCGCGGCCGCCACGCATGTCAGCGACAATATCCGTCCACGATTGGGCAAGGCCCATGTCGTCCCGGCCAGCAATGTGAGGCTGCGGGCGCTCTCGCCGAGGCCGATCAGCAGCATGCCGAGGCCGAGCGGCGGCGCGAGCCATGCGCCGAGCGCGTTGATGACGATATTGACGAGATAGGCTCCGACGACGATCAGCGTTGCCCGCGCATTGCGGCCTTCGCTATTGAGATGCCGCAGGAGAATCCATCCGAGCGTCGAGGCCCACAGGCCGATGGAGACGCCGCGCAGCGTCGCGCTCGCGAGCAGCAGGCCGGTCTCCGAGAAGGCGCCGCGGAAAAACACCAGCCGCACGATATCGGATGCGAAGACGAAGACGAAGGCGGAGGCCGGGACGGTGAGCGCGAGGATGAGGCGCGTGATCGCTTCGATCTGACGATGGCTCTCGTCCTTCCGATAGCTCGACATATAGGCGAGCCCGACCGGCTGGCTGATGAGCAGCAGCGCAGTGTCCGAGAGCGTGCGCGAATAGTCGAGCGAGGCCACTGCGCCGGTGACGTTGCGCGAGGCCGCCAAGCGCTCGATCCAGACCTGCGTCTGTTCCGCGAAAGGAAGCGCGAGCAAAGGGCGCAGGCGCCACAGAAACTCGCGTCCGGCCGCAAAAATCAATGCGGGATGCGCGCCGCTCGGGTCCAGCGTGCGCTCCCGATAGCGCAACCAGAGGCCGAACAGCGCCAAGGCGTTGAAGGAGAGGGTGAAGGGCCAGGCGAGCGCGCCGAACCAGCCGAGGAAGGCATAGAGGGCGAGGCCGATGATCATCGACAGATTCAAGAGGCCGGCGCGCAGATTGGAGAGTCGCGTCTTGCCGAGCGCGATCTCGCCCGCCGCCAGCGTGTTTACCAGCACGGAGGCCGGCATGGCGAAGCTCATGATCTCGACATAGCTCAGCGTCAGCGACTTGCCCTCTGGCGTGAAGCCGCCGAGCATCAGATCGATCCACCAGGCGCCGAGCGTCTGCACGCAGAGCATCACCGCAATGGCGACGAGCGTCAGCGCGCAGCAGAGCGAGGCGAGCAGGCGAGGGGCGCGCCCTTCCGCCTGGGCGCGTTGCAGCATGGGGATTAGAATGGCCGGCGCGCTCTCATTCTGCAAAAAGCACAAGGGCAGCAAGATCACCGTGACGGCGCCTCTATAGCCGTCGGCCAGCAGCGACGCGCCCAGCACTTGCGCCATCAATATCTCGCGCGCGAATCCGAGAATCTTGCTGGCGAGCGCGCCGAGCATCAGCAGCGCGGCGATTTTGCGCGGCGCGGCGCGCGTCGGCGCGGCGGGCGAGATCGGAGCGCTCAGCGGAGGCGCCGAGCTGCGAAGGCGCTGCGTCCAGCTCATCGGCGCCGCCCTATGTCGAGGCGGCGCTGCAAGCCGCGCATCGGGACGGAGGCCAGCGCGAGCGCCATGAAGGTCCAGAAGAGAAAGCCTGCTTCGCCCGAGCCTATGCCGGCGAGCGGCAATTGCACAAGGAAGAAGGCGCCGAATGCGCCGAGCATGACGCTCTCCGCGTGGCCGTCGTTCAGCGCGCCGACGATCGCCGAGACAGCGACCCACACCAGCGCGAAGAGGCAGATGAGGCCGAAGACGATGCCCATCGACTGCCAGCAGGCTATGATCATGCCGTCGACCGGCTGCGAGCCGGCGACGCCCGTGTCGACCGTGGTGAATCCGGCGCCGATCAGCGAGCTGTCGGAAAGATTCCACAAGGCGGAATATTGATCGATGCGCTCGCGCGCGCTGCCGTCGTGGCTGCCTTCCGAGAAGGTCGCCAATCTCGCGCTGATCGACTCGCCGAAGGGAGTCGCGACCAGAGCGACGATCGTCGCCGCGCAGACGCCGAACATCATGGTAAAGGAGCGTCCGCGCGTCGCGCGGAACATGGCGCAGAACAGCATGGCCACGACGAGCGATATCCAGGCCGTGCGATACAGAGAGAGAAACAGCGCGAGCGCCGCGGGCGCCGTGGCGATCTGCGACAGCCAATCACTTTTGCGAAACCACACGAGCAGCAGCCCTACGGCGGTGAAGGTCGCAAAGCCCGCGGGCGCATTCATCGTGCTGAAGACGCGCACGCTATAGGGGAGGGGCTGCCCGATGGACGTGATCGGCGCATTCTGCATCCAATAGCGATCCCAGACGGCCGGATCGACATATTGCACGACGCCATAGACGCCGATGATCGGCAAAACGATCGCGAAGACATTGGTGACGGCGGCGAGAATTTCGTCCCTGTCGGCGGTTTCCGCGAGCAGCATGGCGTAGAGCAGGGGAGCGAACCATTTGACGGTGTCGCGCGCGGCGCTCATCCATTCGCCTTTGAACAAGGTGAGGATCATCGCATAGACGACGCAGGCGATGACCATGAGCAGAGGCTCCATGCGCCGCATCCGGCCCGCCGATGTCATGAGGCCGAGCATGTGGGAAAGAGGCGCCATGAGGCAGGCCAGCGGCCCCACCAGCATCAGGCTGCTCGTGTCATAGCCGAGGCGGACGTCGACCAGCCGCCGCACGAAGGGCGTGAAGAGAAACAAGAGCAGCGCGGCTCCGATATGAGCCGAGGGTCCGCGCCGCCATGTCCGCCATCCGACAGAAGCGCAGGCGAGCACATAGAGCGCGCGTGCGGGCGCGCCGAGGAAAGGCCCGACAGCGCCGGCGATCAGCAATGTGGTGAGCGCGGCGGCGCATCCGATCAAATGGTCCCGCGCGCTCGTCGCCGCGTCGCGATGGAATCGGTCCTGTGTTCTGGCGCCAGCGAGATTCGCCATCTCCGCCTCAGGCCGTTACACGCGAGAGGCGTTGCTGGAATGGCGGCGCGTCGCGCTCCGCCATATTGACGACGAGGCCGAGCAGCCGCCCGCCGGAAGCCGTGAGCACCTCGCTCGTGGCGAGCGCTTCCTCCGCCGAGCATCCTCCGGCGCGTGCGCAGAGCAGGATCGAATCCGCCTGACGAGCCAGAAGGCGCGCGTCCAATGCATCCGCCGGCGGGCAGTCGAGCAGGACGAGATCATAGTCGCGCGTTGATTTCAGCACGGTCTCGATGCGCTTGCCGATCTGCGTCGGCGCCGCTTTGCCGGAGGCGCCGAGAGGCAGAGCGTCGAGCATTCGCGAGGCGGTTCCCGTCACGCAGTCCCGCAGAGGCGCCGTTGCGTCCAGCGCCTCGAGCAGACCCGGGCCGTGCTCGAGGTCGAGCGCGGATTCGAAGCAGGGACTGGCGCGGTCACATTCGACGGCCAGCACGCGATGCCCCATCGTCGCCACGAAATGCGCCAGGGCGAGAGTGAGGAATGTCTTGCCGTCGCCGCGCGCGGGTGAGGTCACGGCGATGATTCTCGAACCTTTCGCCTCGTCGATGCGCGCGCTCGAATAGATCTCGAACAGCGCGCGCTGCGCAGCCTCGTCGCTCTCCGCGAGCTCGATGAGGACCTTCAAGGGCAGGGCGTGATCTCGACGCGCCGGCATGCCGAAGAGCCTGGGGCGCGCGCTGCGCAAATGCGGCAGCTCCACACATGGCGCGTCGCCGGGGAGACCGGCCAGCTCGGCCGAGCCGCGCAGGCTCTTGTCGAAGCGGTCGCGCAAAATCGCCGCCGTGGCTCCGAGCAGCGTGGCCAGCGTCAATCCCGCTGCGAGGAACGGCAGCTTCTTCGGGAAGTAGGGCACATTGGGCAGCTCGGCCAAGCCCACGAGGCGCGTGCTTCCGTTCAGCACGCGACGATCCGCATCGAGCTCGCTGGCGCGCTTGTAGAGCTCCGAATATTGGCGCCTCTTCATATCGACGCCATGCACCAGCGTCTCTATGGAGCCCTGGTCGATCATTGCGTCGCCGACCTCTGTCTTGGCGCCCTCCACTTTGGCTTTCAGCGAGGCGACGAGAGAGTTGGCGGCTTCGTAATTGCGTTTCACCGCGGCGGCGACTCCGGCGACCTCGGCGGCGAGCCGTCGCTGGGCGATGTCGCGCTCCTGCTCCAATTCGCGCATGGCCGGATGCCGATCGCCGAGCGTGGTCCGGGCGGAAGCGAGCCGCATCTCGATCATGGTGAGCTGCTGCTTGAGATCGGAAACGCTGCGGCTCGCCAGCACGGCGGGCGAGTCGGCCAAGCCCTTTCCCTTGTTCGCGGTGATCTCCTTCAACCGCGCCGACGCCTCCGCGCGCGTGGCCTCGGCGGTGGAAAGCTGCTGCGTGAGGCTGGTCAGGCGTTCGGAGTCGATCAGCGCATTGGTTCCGCGCGCGAGGCCCTTCTTGCGCTTATATTCTTGAATCTTGCCGTCGTCGTCGCGCAATTCGGTCTCGAGCCGATGGACCTCGGCCCACAGCCAATCCGCGGCGTGCTGGCGCCCGGACGAAAGATTCGCGCGCTGATCCTCGAGGAAGGCGGAGATCAGCGCATTGGCCATTTTCTGCGCAATGTCCGGCCGAGTGGATTGGTACGAAATGCCAATGACGCGCGATCGCCCGACATTGCCGATGGAATAGCGCGTGCGTACGAACTCGACCAGCGCGTCGGCGTCTTCTTTCAGCTTGTCGCAGCCCGAGTGGCGGCCGAGCTTCTCCAGCAAGGCGCCGATCCCTTTGCTGGCGGCGCAATCCTGCAACGCCAATTCGAGAATGCCGGGCGAGGCGATCGCCGCCTTCAGCACGCGCGACGAGCCGATGATGAGAAGCTGACTCTCCATATCGGCGGGATCGCCGGCCTTCTGCGCCCAAACGGCGGAAGAATTATTGTCGCCGGGCTCCTGCTCGGCGACGATCACCGAGCCGGTCGCCATATATTGAACCGGCAGCACGAGGAGCGCAGCGATGAAAGCGCCGAGGATCGTGATGAAAATCACCACGAATATCACTTTGCGTCGCCACAGCGCGGCGAGCGGTCCGCGTCCCGGCGGGTCTGCAGCATAGCTCGTCGCGCGCCTCGGCTCCAGATCGGAAACGGCTGCGCCTAGATTGTCATAGGCCATGCGGGCGTCCAATTCGATTCCTTGCCGTGCTCGCGAGCTGCGATCGTTCGGTCCACGAGATCTTTGAATTCTCGCCGAAAGCGCTCGGCCGAAAAATTCTGCGCTTGCCTTCGGCAGGCTGTGCGGGAAAACAGATCCTCTTCCGCGACAAATCTGCGTAGGCAGTCGGCGATGTCCGCCGGCGTCGCATTCGCGAAGAACATTCCCGAACGTGGCTCTCTCGCGGACACCGATTCCCTCGCGCCGCCACGATCGAGCGCCAGCACCGGGGTTCCTTCCGACATGGCCTCGACCACGACGATGCCGAAATCCTCCTCGGCTGCGAAAACGAAAGCGCGCGCGGAGGCCATCAGATAGCGAAGCCGCTCATCGCTGACGAAACCTTCGAAGGAGACATTGTCGGTTGCGATCTTGCGCAGGCGCGCGGCCTCTGGGCCGTCTCCCGCGACAATCAGCCGAAGATCTTCTAGCTCGGCGAAGGCCTTCACGATCGCTTCGACATTCTTATACGGCACGAGCCGGCTGGCGGTGAGGAAATAGGGCTGACGCGAGACCTCCCCGCCTCGGCCGAGCGAGACCGGCGGATAGATCACTTTTGCTTTCCGCCCATATGATTTCTTTATGCGCCGCGCGACGAATTGCGAATTGGCGACAAGGACGTCCGGCCCGTTCGCCGTTCGCGTGTCCCAGATGCGCAGGTAATGAAGCAATATGCGGGCGACGGCTCCTTTGATCCCATTCTCGAAGCCATTGTCGCGCAAATATTGATGCTGCATGTCCCACGCATATCGCATCGGCGAATGCACATAGGAAATGTGAATCTGATCGGGACCCGTCAGCACGCCTTTCGCGGCGGCGAAGCTGCTGGAGATGACGAGGTCGTAGGCGGAGAGATCGAACTGCTCGATCGCCAATGGCATCAACGGCAGATACAAGCGATGATGCGTGCCGACGAAAGGCGCGCTTTGCAGAAAGCTGGTCGTCTCGCGACCTATGCCGATAACGGCGCGATCTGCGGGCGGGAGAACGTCGAAGAGCGAAAAGACATGCGCTTGCGGATAGCATTGCAAAATTTCGCCGAGGACGCGCTCGGCGCCGCCTAGGACATAGAGCCAATCGTGCACGACCGCGACACGCATCAGAAAAATCTTCCCTTGTGGTTCCAGGGCGCTCGTCCATGCGATCACAATCGACGAGGTAGGGGGCTAATTACGTCTTCGAATACAAGCATTATCAGCGAGGCTGGTCGGCTAGTGGAGGTGAGGTTGTCCTACTCTCACTGTATACATTTTTATGTGTTCGCTTACGCTCTCGTAAAGTGATTTTTTGACAAGCACAGTTAATGTGAAAATGCTCAACTCGTCTTTATCAACTCGTCTTTATATGTATCCTTCAGTGACTCCGCGTCTGCTCGTTCAATCTCGAAAGAACGATTGAGCTTCGATCGCATGATCTGCGCGCTCTCACCTCTGGCGCCTATGGGACATTATGATACGGCGGTCGAGACGATGTCTCCGATCGGGACAAAGGATCGCGCGAAGGATGCGCGCGGACCTATCAGGCAAAAGCGGCGCCGCCAACAATGGGACGATGATCCGTTAGAGTCGATGCGCGCGGCGAGATGGTGAGCGCGTCCCGAGATGTCACGCAGGACGGGAAGGGCCGGCCCCGTTGCTCTCGCGGTTTCGCGCGTGCGCGGGCTCGGCGACAGCGGCCGCGCCTGCGGTTTTGCGCGGCTCGTGAGAAATACGCTTTTGGGGTCTAGACAAGGCCGGCGGCACTTTCTATAAGCCCGCTCTCGGCGTCGCGAGGCGCCTAGGCCCAGGTAGCTCAGTTGGTAGAGCATGCGACTGAAAATCGCAGTGTCGGTGGTTCGATTCCGCCCCTGGGCACCACTCCCGCCTACGATAATCCACGCTAGACCAGACAAATCGACGGGTTGGCGCGCGCGAGCCATTTCGCGCCCCTCGCGCGGCGCGCTGCTGGGCCGATTCCGAGCCGGGGTCCCCCCGCGCCTCCTCATCGCTGCTCTCGCTCACGCCGAGGCCTCCCGGTAGGGGCGGGTCTGCGGCCGAGAATGGCGCGATCCTCTATCCGATGTTCGCATCGATGCGATATCTAGAGTCCGACGCGGGCGGGCCTTTCACGAGGCGCCCGTCCTGAGCCGTGGCGCGCATGGGCGCGGCATGGACTCGCTGCGAAAGGCGGCGCTCTCATGACAGAGCCTGTGGAGCGAGGCGAGGAGGCGGGACCGATCCGGCGGAGCGCGGCGCATTCTGCGCCCGGCGCCGATACGCGACCGTGGCATTCCCTTTCGGTCGACGAGATGATCGAAAGCCTGAAGACGGATCGGAACGGGCTGGATCCGGCGGAGGCCGATCTGCGTCTCGCGGCCTATGGACCGAATTCGCTGCCGACGGCAAAGCCGCGCGGCGCGCTCCGCCGTCTGCTCTCGCAATTCCATGATCTGCTCATCTATATTCTGCTGGCGGCGGCCGTAATGGCGGCTCTGCTCGCCCATTTCGTGGATGCGGCCGTCATCCTGCTCGTCGTCGTGCTCAATGCGATTATCGGCTTCATTCAGGAGGGACGCGCGGAGAAAGCGCTCGACGCCATCAAGGGGATGATCGAGCCCAACGCTTCCGTTCTGCGCGGCGGCCATCGCATGACTGTGCGAGCGGATCGTGTCGTTCCCGGCGATATCGTGCTGCTCGAGGCGGGGGACCGCGTGCCGGCGGATCTGCGGCTCGTTCGCGCGCGCAATCTGAAGATCGAGGAAGCGGTCCTCACCGGCGAGTCGGTCGCCGTCGAAAAAGGCATTGCGCCCGTCGACGCCGCCGCGGCGCTCGGCGATCGCACGTCCATGGCCTATTCCGGCACTTTCGTCGTCGCAGGGCAGGGCATAGGCGTCGTGGCGGCGACGGGGCTGTCGACGGAGCTCGGGCGCATCAGCGCCCTGCTGGGCGCGATCGAGCCGCTGACGACGCCTCTGGTGCGGCAGATGAGCCGCTTCGCTCGCCAGCTGACGATCGTGATTCTGTCGGTCTCCGCTATCGTCTTCGCATTCGCGACCGGAATACGCTCCTATCCCTGGACGGAAGCCTTCATGACCGTGGTCGGGCTCGCGGTGGCCGCTATTCCGGAGGGCCTGCCCGCGGTGATGACGATCACCCTCGCCATAGGCGTCCAAAGGATGGCGGCGCGCAACGCCATCATTCGGCGGCTGCCGGCGGTCGAGACGCTGGGATCTGTCTCCGTCATCTGCTCGGACAAGACCGGCACGCTGACACGCAACGAGATGATAGCGCAGACGGCGGTGACGTCGGCGGGCGCGGTCGAGACGACCGGCGTGGGATATGAGCCGAAAGGCGCGCTGCTGCGCGAGGGGCGCAAATTCGACGCGGTGGAAGACACTGTGATGCGAGAGCTGGCTCTGGCGGCGCTGCTGTGCAACGACGCCGCTGTTCGGCGGAGCGGCGCCGATTGGATCGTCGACGGCGATCCGATGGAAGGAGCGCTCGTCTGCTTCGCGGCGAAGGCGGGCCACGAGATCGATGCGACACGCGAGTGGTTCGTGCGCGTGGACGAAATTCCTTTCGACTCGCGGCATCGTTTCATGGCGACGCTGCATCGAGGCGATGAGAACGAAGCCGTGGCCTATGTGAAGGGCGCGCCCGAGCGCGTGCTCGAGATGTGCGCGTTTCAGCAGGGGCCGCGAGGGCCTGAGCCTCTCGATAAATCCTATTGGTCGGCCGCGGTCGAATCCCTCGCGCGGGAAGGTCAGCGCGTGATCGCGCTGGCGGCGAAGGACGCGGCGGATTTGGACGAGCTCGGCGCGGCCTTTGTCGAGAGCGGGCTGAGCCTGCTCGGCGTCATCGGCTTGATCGATCCTCCGCGCGTCGAGGCGATCGCGGCGATCGAGGAGTGCGCGAACGCCGGCGTCGGCGTGAAGATGATCACGGGCGATCATGCGGCGACCGCGAGCGCTATCGCGCAGCGCGTCGGCCTCTCTCATCACGATGCGGTGGTGACGGGAGAGCGGCTTTCGGAGCTGAGCGGCGAGGCGTTCGAGCGCGTCGCCCGCGAGACGACTGTGTTCGCGCGCACGACGCCCGAGCACAAGCTGCGGCTGGTCGAGGCTCTGCAGTCGCAGGGCCATGTCGTCGCCATGACGGGCGACGGAGTCAATGACGCGCCGGCGCTGAAGCGGGCCGATGTCGGCGTGGCGATGGGACGAAGGGGCACGGAGGCGGCGAAGGAGGCGGCCGAAATGGTGCTCGCCGACGATAATTTCGCGTCGATTGTCGCCGCTGTCGGCGAGGGACGCACGGTCTACGACAATTTGAAGAAGGTCATCGGCTGGACGCTGCCGACCAATGGCGGCGAGGCGCTGGCGATCGTCGGGGCGATTCTCGTCGGGTTCACCCTGCCGATGACGCCGGTGCAGATTCTCTGGATCAATATGGTGACTGCGGTCGGCCTGGGATTGACTCTCGCCTTCGAGCCGACAGAGCCGGATGTGATGCGCAGATCGCCGCGCGCGGCCAATGAGCCGGTGCTGTCCGGCTTTCTGATCTGGCGCGTCGTCCTCGTCTCGCTTCTGTATGTCGTCGGCGCATTCGGCCTGTTCTTTTGGGCCGAGGAACGCGGCCTGCCGACCGAGGAGGCGCGCACTATCGTCGTCAACGCGATCGTCATAATGGGAATTTTCTATCTCTTCAGCATTCGTCGGCCGTTCGCCGCGTCCTTTCCCTGGACGGGGCTTCTCGAAGCGCCGGCGGTCATCATCGGCGTCGTCGCGATCACCATCGCTCAGATCCTCTTCACCTATGCGCCGTTCATGCAGAAGATGTTCGACACGCGCCCGATGTCGCCGCTCGAGGGCGCGGCTGCGATCGGCGTCGGCGTCGGACTCTATCTCGTCCTCGAGCTCGAGAAATTCATCCAGCGGAGAATCCGCGCCCGCCAAATCATAGCCGGCGATGTCACGACGACGGCGCCGTCGAGAGCGCGCGTGGCGAGGCCGACCTCACTCTATCGGGAGCGGCCGTTCTGGCGGCCGGCGGCCGGCGCGGTCGCCATCGCCGCCATCGCCGCCGGGCTGCTCTATTGGGGCTCGCGCGAGAGGCCGTCGACTTTCGCGGGCGTCGTGAATGCGACAGGAGTCGTCGATGCGCTCGCCTCCGAGCCGCTGCTGGCGCGGGCCTCCGGCGTCGCGGAAGCGGTCTATTGCGCGCGCGGCGACAAGGTGAAGGCGGGCCAGCTCTGCGCGAAGATCGACCCCGCCGCCTATCGCGCCATGGTCGCTCGCCGGACAGCCGAGTTGGCGGAGGCGACCGCGCGGCTCGAGCGAAACGAAAATCATCTCGCGCGCGCGAAGACCACGCTGCAGCGCGCTCGAGGCGAGGCGGGGCGTGGGGCGGCCTCACGCCGCACCATCGCCGCGCCCAGCGCCGCGTTCGAGCGTGCGACGGCGCGCGTGGCGCAGAGCGAGGCCGAGGTCGCGCGACGGAAAGCGGCGCTCGGCGCGGCGGAGACCGCGCTCGCGAGCACGGAGGTCGTCTCGCCGGTCGATGGCGCGATCGTCTCGCGCAATGTGGAGGTCGGCGGCAAGGTCGACGCCGGCGTGACGCTCTTCCAGATCGCCGCCGATCTCTCGACAATGCGTGTCGCGGTCGATGTGAGCGCGAAAGACGCCGAGCGTATCGGGGTCGGCGACGTCGTGTCCTTGAAGGTCGAGGCGTTTCCCGATCGCGCCTTCGAAGGAAAGGTGACGCAGATCGCAGACGCGCCGGCGGAGCGAGGCGGCGGCGAGATCATTGTCACCGCGTCGAATCCCGATCTCGTGTTGACGCCGGGAATGGAGGCGAAGGTCGAAATCATGGTCCGCTGACGCCGCGTCTCTCACCAAACGCGCGGCGCTCATGAGCGAGCGATCGAGTGGGCCGGAAGCGGGGCGAGGCGCCGGCGGCGCAATTCTTTTCTCCGGCGGCGGTCTGCGTTTCACGCGGCGACGCGCGTTATTCGTTCGGGCGCGGCGGGCTCTTTCAGAAAGGACCGGAGATGATCACTCGCAGATCGTCGATCGCCATTGCGGCGCTGTGGCTCGCGCTGCTCGTCGCTCCGCATGCCTCGCTTGCGGCGGAACATCTCACGCAGACGATTCGGGAAACGACGGAGGCGATCCAGGAGGGCAGAAGCGGATATTCCGCATCCCTCGTGGAGCACGCCGCCAATGCGCTAGATCACGCCAAGGCCGCGCAGAGGACGAAAGCGAATCCGCACGTCGAGACCGGAATCCGACATCTTCAGAAGGCGATCCGAACGGCGCGGGGGACGCATAGCGGCCCCCGCGCCGCCGCTGCGGTTCGACACGCCGAAGCGGCGCTGACTCACTTTCAAGCGGCGCGTTGACGGACGAGATCGGCGCCTGATCGGCGAGCCGATCAGGCGGCGACGAGCATGTCGCAGGGCGGATTGTGCAGATAGGAGCGCGTTCGGCTTCCGCCGCCCGTGGCGAAGCCGGCGCCGCTCATCCCCATGACCAGGAGATCCGGCTGTGATCGTCGGAGAATTTTCGCTATGCCGGCGTCGACGTCATTGCGCTCGAGCATCGGAACGATGCGTGGAAAGGCGCCGCCGCCATGATCTTTCAGACGGCGCGACTCCTCCTGGATGTCATGCTCCAAACGATCTTTCGGCGCGAAGAGCGCGCCTCGAGCATTCGCCGGCGAACTGCGTCGCTCGCTCGAAAGCGCGGTCGCTGTGAGCGCTCAGGTCGAGCGCCAGGAGAATGCGCTTCATGAGGATCGCCGCCTCGGTCGATCAGAAAAAGCTTGGTCGGAGGGAGCGATCGTCTAAGAGCTGTCGAAAGCCGCCGTCGCGCTTTCAATGCGTTTCGCCCGTATTAGATAGCCGAGGAACGGCCAGAGCGATTGCTATTCGGCTCGAGCCGGAACTCCGCGTTACGTCGATATTCTCGCGGCCTTTCTTCGCCGATAGGAGCTTCAGCCCGCCGCGTCGGATAATTTGGTCTTCTCCTTATGCGTCGTCCACCACAGCGAGGCGCCGACGAGGAGCGCGAAGACGAGCACGATGGAGATGACCGTCAAAATCAGCGCCGATTGCTGAATCCAGGCGATGATCGGAATCGAGATCGCCAATACGAGGCCGACCGCCGAGGTCTGCCAGGTCGAGGCATGTATGCCGGCGAGCACGGTTGCGAGGGCCAGAATGGTCATCAGCGTGATGCCGGCGGCGTTGTTGTTCATCACATCCTGCACGCGCGGCAGATAGATGACGTACATTGCGACGAGAACGGCCAGCCAATGCGCGGCTTGAGTCCAGACGAGCCTTATTCGCGCCTCGCGATCCTCGGTCCGGCGCCAGCCGGTGTGAATGCAGATGACGGCGTAGAGGGGCGTCAAAATCTCCCAATAGACCGGCGTCATCTCGCCCGTGAAGGTCGCCATGCCGATTCCGAAAACGGCGGCCAGCAGCATCACGATATAGGGAAGGTCGATTTTCAGGACATGCAGGAACAGCGCCGGCGGCGGCTCCTGCGCGATCTCCTCGACCTCTTGCTCGACTCTGTAGAGCCAGCCGGCTCGCGGATCGCGCTTCGTCTCGGAGGCGGCGTCTCGTCCATCTTCGTGACCATTCGTCATCGCTCTGCTCTCCGGCTGCGGGCCTCGCCGCTCTGAGCGGAAGCTCGACATTCGAGGAGGCCTTGAAAAACATGGCGATCGACGAGAGCTGCTTCAATATGGCGGCGCGCGAATTCCGCGACGGTCAATGGCCGGCTTCGGCAGCGTCGGCTACCAGCCATTCCCGCCATATGGCGAGCAGCACCGCGAGAATCAGCGGGCCGAGGAATAGTCCGACGAAGCCGAAGGCGAGCAGGCCGCCCATCACGCCGAGGAAGACGACGACAAGAGGGATGTCGGCCGCGTTGCTGATGAGCAGAGGCTTGAGAATATTGTCGGTCGGGTTGACGATGAGCGCGCCCCAGGCGAGCAGCCCAATGCCTGCGCCGATCTGATCGGTGAGAAGAAGCCAGACGCCGAGCGGCGCCCAGATCGCCACTGTTCCGACGAAGGGGATGAGCGCGGCCAGCGTAGTCAGCACGCCCAGCAGCACGGGCGGTCCGGCGCCGAGGAACGCATAGCCGACGCCGGCGATGAATCCCTGCGCCATCGCGCTGACGATCAGCCCCGACACGACAGCATTCGAAGTGGTCTCGACGGCCCGGAAATATTGATCCGCCGTTTCCCCGACGACTCGACGGAGCCCGGCGCGGATCTGCTCGAGCATGAGGTCGCCGTCGCGGTAGAAGAAGAACAGCGCGATCGTCATGACGCCGAATTGTGCAATGCTGCGGCCGACCGCGCCGACGACCCCGGCGAGCTGGCGCATCCAGGGCTCCAGCCATTCATTGATCTGCTGCTTGCGAAATTCCGGATTGTTCACGAGATCGTTCAGCGTGGGGCCGATCACCGGGAGGCGCTTGATCGCCTTGGGCAGGACCAGCGGCTCGTCCGCATATTTGGTCGAGATATCGCGATAGGCGGCGACCGCCTCGCTCTGCAGATCGATCAGCAGCAGCGACACTGGAACGACGATGAGGACGATCAGCAGTATCGTCGTGACCGCGGCGGCGAGATTGCGCCGCTGTCCGCAGAGGCGAAGGCAGCGGCGATTGGCGGCGTCCGTGGCATGAGCGAGAATGGCGGCCCATACGAGCGGCGCCCAGAAGGGGCTGATGACGAGAGCGCCCAGCCCGATCATGCCGGCGAGCAGGATGAGACCGAATATCTGTCGATTCTGCATGTCGTCTCCGGCTGCGCGTTCAGCCTTTTCGGCGCGCGCCGAGCAGTCGGATATCTCGCGCGGCTTCGGGGCCGCGCCAATCATACATGGATGCGAGCGCGTCTAACATAGCCATGCGCCGCATCTCGGCCCCGTGTGACTGAAGATCGCTCGCGGCGGGCTCACATGCTGCCGCCCCTCGAGCGAGGGGCGGCAGCTTTTCCACTCTGGTTCCCTGGGAGCATCATGGAGTCAGAGCCGGCACGCTCTTGCGAGTTCCGTCGAGCGCCTCAGTCGATGATCGCCTTCACGCCGTCTTCGCCCAGCAGGCGTTTCATGTTCAGCAGAATCTGCGCGGTCACGCCGAACACGGCGAGCGCCATCCAGCCGAAGAACACGAAGCCCCAGTGCAGCGGAGCGACGAACAGTTCCTCCATGAACCAGAAAGTGTGGCCCCATTCGTTCAGTCCGACATTCGGAATGATCATGAACGGGCCGATCGTCAGGATCAGAAAGGCCAGCGAATAGCCCTTGGAGAAATAGGGCAGCCTGGTCTTGGCGTAGAAGAACGAGCCGACGCCGACGATCGAGTAGATCGGATAGCTCAGATAGAACTCGATGATATGGCTGGGCGTGAAGTCGGTGTCGCGGATCACCGTCATGTGCCAGGTGCCGTCTTGTTCCGTGAAGAAGCTCGCGCCGAAGTAGATCGCTATGCCATAGACGACGAGCCATTGCGCGAGGCAAACCCAGCGGCGCAATTCTTCGCGCGTGCTCAGCGCGGCCATGTCGCGCGTGCGCGTCTTCCACAGATAGCCGGCGAGGCCGAGGCCGGTGACCAGCTCCAGCGGAATCTCGGTCCACAGCATCGTCAGCCAATAGGTCTGGAATTCCGGAGCGAAGGAATCGAGACCGGCGCGCCAGCCGTAAATCTGCTCATAGATTCGAATGAACAGATAGAAGGCGACCAGTCCGCCGGCGGCGATCCACATAGGCTTCAGATCGACGATGACGACGTCGGCGCTGTCGGTCGCGCCGGCTTTGCCGGCTGCTTCTGTCGTTAGACTCATGTTTTTCTCCTCGAGCTCGGCTTCGCGTCTCGGTTTTTCGCAAAGCCCGGCTCAAAGGGATAAGAGCCGTGTTCTCAAAGAGAAAGTGCAGATTATTCATTGGGATATGACGGAATTTCAGCGGCGCCCGACATCGAGAAGCGCCTGCGGCGCAATTCGTCGAGGACGAGCCTCAGTGGCTGTCGTCGGGCGGGCCGGGGAGCGGCAGGATTTCTATGCCCTCCTCGAGCAGCGCCTTGGCTTCCTCGAAGCTGGCGCGTCCGCGAATGGGGCGGTTCTCGGCCTCGCCGTCCTGCATCCGCCGCGCCTCGTCTGGGAAGCGGTCGCCGACGTCTTCTGTCGCGGCGACGACATGTTGGCGCAGCTCCTGGATCATCGCCCGCAGCGCCGCATGGCGCTCGTCGAGCAGAGCGGGGACGCCCGCCTCGTCCTCACGCGCTCGGGACGAGCGGCGGGCCACATTCGGCGCCATGATCGCCTTGGCGACCTGCGTCGAATTGCAAAAGGGGCAGCTGACCGCGCCTTGCGCAGCCTGCGCGTCATAGGCTTCGCTGTCGCGAAACCAGCTTTCGAATTCATGTCCTTCCGAGCAGATCAGCCGGTAGAGGATCACGGCGCCGGCTCGCCCGCGGCGAGCAGCGGGTCGAGCTCGCCGGCGCCGTCCAGAGCGTAGAGATCGTCGCAGCCGCCGATCGGCCGGCCGTCGATGAAAATCTGTGGCACTGTGGTCCGGCCCTCGGCCAGCCGGCTCATCTCGGAGCGCTTCTGCGCATCGCCGTCGACGGCGATCTCTTCATAAGCTGCGCCTTTGATGTCGAGCAGCTGCTTGGCGGCGCGGCAATAGGGGCAGGTTCTCGTGGTGTAGATGACGATCTGCGGCATGACGGTTCCGTGACCTTTCGCGCGCTCTTATAAGCGCTTCCGGCGCATGGCTGCAACGGAGGCCTTCGCTTCAGCTCTGGCCGACGACGCGGGCGTAGACCAGCACGTCGACGCGCGTCGCTCGCGCCCGCAGCAAGACGCGGGCCGCGGCGTTTGCCGTCGCGCCGGAGGTCAGCACATCGTCGACGAGCACGATGTTGCGGCCTTCGATCTGAGGCTTTTTCTCCTCGCGCAGGCGGAAGGCGCCCTGCATGTTCGCCGCGCGCTGGCCGCGCGTCAGCCCCACTTGCGGCGGCGTCGGCTTCACGCGCTCCAGCGCCAGAGCCTCCACCGGAACGGCGCTCTCCCGCGCGATCACATGGGCGAGCGCCGCCGATTGGTTGAAGCGCCGCGACAGCAGCCGCATTCGGTGCAGCGGAATGGGGACCAGCAGATCGGCGTCCGAAAGGATCTCGGCGCCGGCGCGCGCCATCCAGCGGCCGAGCGGCTCGGCGAGCTCCAGCCGATCATAATATTTCAGCCTGTGGGCGAGGCTGCGGGCGCGGTCGCTGTCATAGCGCACGACGGCCCGCGCCCGCGTGAAGACGGGCGGATCGGCGGCGGCCTCCAGCGAGATCATGCCGGGGCCGAAATCGCGCTCGAAAGGCGTGCCCAGCCGCTCGCAATAGGGCTGCTCGATAAAGCCCATCTCGCCCCAGCAGCGCGGGCAGAGCGCGCCATGGCTCGCCACCGCCCGGCGGCAGACGAGGCAGACGGGCGGATAGACGACATCGAGAAGGCGCGTCCCGAGGCTTCCCAGCAGGCCTGCAGCGCGCGCGAGCATGGTTCTAGACCTCGACCTGGCCGCCGAGCTCCACGACGCGGCCGGGCGGGATCTGGAAGAATTCCGTCGCCGGCAGCGCGTTACGGTGCATGAATTGGAAAATGTGGATGCGCAGCCTCCGCCAGCGCGAGCGCCCGAGCGGCGTCACGGTGAGCCGGCCGACGAAGAAGGAGGTGTTCATCATATTGAAGGTCAGCGGGCTCGATATGGTGTCGAGCATCAAGGCGCAGGGAATGTTCGGCTGCTCCATGAAGCCGTAGTTCAGCTCCATCGCATAGAAATGATCGTCGAGGGACTGGGTCTCGACGCGCCGAGCGCGATCGACGCGCGGCGTGTTGGCGGTGGCCACATGCAGCAGCACGATATGCTGATGCAGGACCTTATTGTGCTTGAGATTATGCAGCAGCGCGACCGGCACGACGTCTGTGCGGCTGGTCAGATAGACGGCGACGCCGTCGACGCGCGGCTTGCCGTGGAATTTGGCGACGAAATCGGCGAGTGGAAACGTGTCGCGCTCGAGCGCCTTGCGCATGGCCTCGAAGCCCTCGCTCCAGCAGCTCATCAGGAAGAAGAGGATGGCGGCGACGACGAGCGGAATCCAGCCGCCCTCGAAGAATTTGATGAGATTGGCGGCGACGAAGGCGACGTCCACGACGAGAAACAGGCCGCCGACCAAAAGGGCGAGCGGCAGGCTCCAGCGCCAGATGGAGCGCATGGCGATGAACATCAGCGCCGTCGTCAGCAGCATGGTCAGCGAGACCGCGATGCCGAAGGCGGCCGCGAGATTCTCCGAGGAGCGAAAGGCGAGGGTGAGGACCAGAGTGAGCGCCATCAGCGTCCAATTGACGAAGCCGACATAGATCTGGCCGTAGCTCTGCGCCGAGGTCTGCGTGATGGCGAGGCGCGGCGACAGGCCGAGCTGGATCGCCTGTCGCGCCATGGAGAAAGCGCCGGTGACGATGGCTTGGCTCGCGATGACGGTGGCGACGGTGGCGAGAGCGACCAGCGGCAATTGCAGCGGGGCAGGGCAGAGATCGAAGAAAGGATTCTCCGTCACGGAGCCCTCGACGAGCAGCGCCGTCTGGCCGGCGTAGACGAGGACGAGCGACGGCAGCACCAGCCCGTACCAGGCGAGGCGAATGGGGCGCCGCCCGAAATGGCCCATATCCGCATAGAGCGCCTCAGCGCCGGTGGCGCAGAGAAACACGGCGCCGAGCAGCAGAAATCCCTCGAAGCCATGGGTGAAGAGATAATGCAGCCCGACGCGCGGATCGACGGCGGCCAGAACGCTCGGATGCGCGATCACGCCGCGCGCGCCGAGGATCGCTATAGAGACGAACCAGAGCGCCATCACCGGGCCGAAGAGGCGCGAGATGCGCTCCGTGCCTTGCGGCTGCAGGGCGAACAGGCCGATGAGCACGACGATGGAGAGCGGAACCACATAGGGCGCGAGCGCGGGCAGGGGCGCCTTCAGCCCCTCGAGCGCGCTCAGCACCGAGATCGCCGGCGTGATCGCGCCATCGCCGAACAGCAGAGCCGCGCCCAGCATTCCGATCGCGATGATCGCCGGATGGCGCCCGTGCTTCATGCCGAGCAGAGACATCAGCGCGAGAATGCCGCCCTCGCCGTCATTGTCTGCTCGCATGATGACGGCGACATATTTGACCGAGGTGACGATGATCAAGGTCCAGACGATCAGCGACAACATGCCGAGCGCCGTCTCGGCGCCCACATGCCCGCCGGACCAGTCCATCGCCGTCTTGATCGTGTAGAGAGGGCTGGTGCCGATGTCGCCGAAAACGACGCCGAGTGCGCCGAGCGTCAAGGCTTTCACGCCGGTCTCGCCGGCGTGCGTCGCAGTCGAATTCGTCATGTGAGTTTCGCCTCGCGCCTATTCGGCGACCAGATCTTCGTTCTCGAGCAGGCCGGTGGGCAGCCCGTCTATGCTCTGCTGGTTCTTTTCCCGGCGATAGGCGTCGAGCGCCTGCTCGCCTTTCGACACGGCCCAGCGGTCGAGCCCGTCGCGCTCGCCGGCGTAATCATAGAGCGGCACGGCGAAGCCGCAGGACGTCTGCACGGATTGGACGTCGATCAGGATCATCTGCCGCGCGCCCGGCGGCTCCGTCCCGCCGAATGCGGAGCGCAGCAGCCGCGCATACTCCGCGCGGCCGCGCGCCAGCGCCCGGCCGCGGCCATAGAGGCGCAGGATCAACGGCGCGCCGTCGAGCGCGCAGAACATGAAGGTGAGGCGCCCATCCGCGCGCATATGCGCCGCCGTCTCATTGCCGCTGCCGGTGCGGTCGATATAAACGGCGGTCCGCTCGTCGATGAGGCGCAGCGTGTCGGCGCTTTTGGGCGAGACATTCACGCGCGAGGCGGATGCGGCGGAGGCGACGAAGAAGAGCTTCTGCTTCTCGATGAAGTCGCGATGCTGCGGCTCGATCGATGCGAAGAATTTGCTCATGACGCGCGATTCCGGTGCTTGCCCCGCGTCAGCCTAGCAGGCCGGCGTTTTTGGGGGCAAGCGGATTATCCTGCAGCGCAGCGGCGTCGGGCGTATCCGGCGCTGGTATGCCCGCGACGGCGGCGTAGAGCTTCTCGACGAAGGACGGGTCCAAATCCTTGACGATGAAGACGAGGCGCGTGCGTCGATCGGCGTCCGGCCACGCGGCCAGGCGATGCGGCGGATGGAAGACGTGCTGCACGCCATGCACGGCCACTGGCCGCTCGCGATCGTCGGTGAGGCCGACGATGCCCTTCACGCGCAAGAGATGCGGACCATGCGCCTGCCGCAATATCTCGACGAACATGTCGAAAGCCTGCGGGCTGAGCGGCGCGTCGCTCGTGACGCAGAAGGCGCGAATATGCGCGTCGTGGCGATTCACGTCCTGATGCGCATGGCCGTGGTGGTGGTCATGATCGTGATGATCGTGATCGTGATGATGGTGATGCGCCACGTGCGCCGCCGCGACCGCTTCGTCGTTCAGCCATTTGGCGACCTGCGGAATCTTGCCGGAGGCGTCATAGAGACCGCAGTCGAGCAGAGCGGCGGGGCTCGCCTCTCCCGTCGTGGCGATGAGCCGGCGCGCCGCCGGATTGAGCTGCGCCAGGCGCCGATCCAGCTCCTCGAGCCGGTCGGCTCCTTCGGCGAGGTCGGTCTTGGTGATGACCAGCCGATCGGCGACGGCGGCCTGCTTCACCGCCTCCTCATGCGCGTCCAGCGTCGCGGCGCCATTCACGGCGTCGACCAGCGTGACCACGCCGTCCAGCCGATAGCGCAGCGCGAGATAGGGATGCGACATGATGGTGTGGAGAATAGGCGCCGGATCGGCGAGCCCTGTCGTCTCCAGCACGATGCGCCGGAACGGGCGAATGCGGCCATTGTCCAGCTTGCGCAGCGCATCCTCGAGCGCCGCGACGAGATCGCCGCGGATCGAGCAGCAGATGCAGCCCGAGCTCATGACGATCATGTCGCCTTCGACATTCTCGACCAGCAGATGATCTATGCCGACCTCGCCGAACTCATTGATGAGCACGAGCGTGTCGGCGAGCTCCGGCGAGGCGAGCAGGCGATTGAGCAGCGACGTCTTGCCGGCGCCCAGAAAGCCGGTGAGGATCGTCAGCGGAATGGGCGGCGGCGGACGACGCGGCTCGGAATGCTCGGTCATTGGCGAATCATTGCTCATTGTCTTGGCGCGGCGGGGCGCGATCGCCGATCGCATGCTTGTCGTTCTTGGCTGAGACGCTCTTGCCCGGAGCCTTCGCCGGAGCTTTGGCGGGAGCCTTGGCCGACGTTTTGGCGGCGACATTCTTGCCCTGCGCCGGCTTGCCCTGCGCCGGTTTGGCGTGCGCGGGCTTCGCCGTCTTCGCGGGCTTTTCCGTCGCCTCCGCCTCGATGGCGGCGTCCTCCTGCGGCGGCGCTTTCGCCTTGGCTGTCTTCTTCTGGGCCGGCGCATGCGCGGCCTTTGCCGCCGCCTTGCGGCTGTGGCGCATGGAGAGCGCGTCCGGCGCCGGGCGGCTTATCGGCGAGGCGGCGGCGGCCGGCGGCTCATGGGCGTAGGCGGTGACGGTCGAGGGCGAGCCGACCGGCGTGCCAGGATCGCGCACGCCGGCGACCGGCCCCTCATAGCCGGGAGCGCGGCCGAGATAAACGGGCGTCGGCTCGAAGCGCGCGCGGGGCAGGGCGGCGATGGTCTTGACGCTCACCTGATCGGTCGAGCCATTCTCGCGCGGAATGGCGACATTCATATCCTCGACCTCGGCCATATATTCGGCGTTGGCCTTGCCGCGATGGCGGCAGACGCTGTCGCGCATATCCGGCGCCTGGCCGACGCCGAAGGTCGGCAGGGACGTCGCCGAGCCCGAGGGCGAGCCGGTCATGAAGGCGCGGTCCAGCAGCGAGGCGGCCTTGGCCGTGCGGGCGGCCGCCGTCGGCGCGCCGAGCACCACGGTGATGAGCTTCTGCCCGCCATGGGTGGCGCTGGCGACGAGATTATAGCCGGCGGGGCAGGTGAAGCCGGTCTTCATGCCGTCCGCGCCCGGATAGCGGCCGAGCAGGCCGTTGTGGGTCGGATGGATCTGCCGGCCGAGCTGCATCGCGCCTATGTTGAAAAAGCCCGCGGATTCGGGAAACTCCGTCAGCAACGCGCGGCCGAGAATGGCGAGATCGCGCGCCGAGGTCACTTGCCGATCGTCCGGCAGGCCGTTGGGATTGGCCCAATAGGATTCGCGCATGCCGAGCTTGGCCGAGGCGCGGTTCATTTCATCGGCGAAGGCCTCCACCGAGCCGGAGACGCCCTCCGCTATGGTGACGGCTATGTCATTGGCGGATTTGACCATCAGCATGACCAGCGCATTGCGCAGCGTCACCTCCGAGCCGACCGGAAAGCCCATTTTCGACGGCGCCATGGAGAGCGCGCGGGGCGAGACGATCATCGGCGTGTCATATTGAATGCGGCCGGAGCGCACCGCGTCCAGCGCCACATAGACGGTCATCAGCTTGGTCAGCGAGGCGGGATACCAGCTCTGGGTCGCCTGCTCCTGCTCGAGGACCTGGCCGCTGGCGACGTCGATGACGATGGAAGGGGCCGCCGACGCCCCCGACGCCGCGACAATGGCGGCGACGGCGAGAAAGCTGCGTAGGGTCGGTTTCGCGCTCATGTTCATCCGATCGGCCTCGACCTCGGCCGTCTTGGCGGCCGCGCGTTCGATTCGAGACATAGTCTCGCTCCAAGGACGGCCCGAATATGGGCCGAATGTGGCGTAAACGCGCTCTGCGCCGTTTCGGGACGCCGAAAAGCGCCGTTATGGACAACGGTTAGTACGCCCGGACGATCAAAATTCGTTCCAACTTCGGGCGCCGGCGCCCGGCGAGGGCGCGGCCCCGCCCGCGGCCGAAGCTCGGCTAGCTGGGCCGATCAGTTCTCCCGCCAATTCTGGTTGGGCAGAATGAAAAGCTGATATCGGTCGTAATAATTCAATTTGGATGCGACCGATAGGCGCGCGAGGTTTCGTCGTCCGCCGAGCCGCCCGCGGAAGCGGTCAATGGAAGCGGAAGGTCTGCTCGAAGTCGCGACAATCGGTGTCCATGTCGAATGGCGGCGGCGGCAGCTTCAGCGAGGTGATCATGCCCGCTGCGACCAGCGCTCGGGCGTTATTGTCGTAGTTCGCGAAAGAGGCTCTGGTGACGTGGCCTCTGAAATCGACATGGAATTTGATGGTCACTGTTCCACGTCCCAGATTGAGCCTCGGCGCGCGCTCGCGGAGCTGCTGGGTGACGGTCTGTATCCAGACCTTGTTTTCCGGGATCGCCATGCAGGCGGCCAGAGTGGGCCGCTCCGAGGGACCAAAGAGGAATTGCGCGAAGGCCGCCGGCGACACGCCGATCAGACAAAATACGATGATCGCTCGATACATGATGCGTGGCCTCCCGTCCGCCGGGCTCATGGATAGTAGAAGCTCTGCGAGAATAAGTGGCACTTGCCGCCGGCCGCCTTGCGGGCCGAGGCCGGCGGCGGCGGCAATTTGAGCGAGGAAATCGTGCTCAAGGCGAGGAGCGCCTGCTCGTTATTGCTGGCTTTCACGACCTGCGCATCGGCCACTCGGCCGGCGGCGTCGACGCAGAAATGCACGGTCACAGACCCATGTCCGAGCCAGAGGCGCGAGGTGTGTTCTTTGGTCTGACGGGCGATCGTCCTCTTCCATTGCTCATATTCCGCCGAGGCGGCGTCCCGCGCAGGGTCTCCCGTTCCGCCGAGCCCGTCGAAGATCGATTGGGCCGCCGCCGGTTGGGCGAGAACGAGCAGAAAGGCCAAAAAAAACGCCGCCGCTTTCATAAATTCGGTCCTCGAACGAAACATAGCGCCTGGAAATTCGCCGTCCGCGCCTTGTGATCTATGAATATCCGAACGCGTAGCGCGGTCAATAACGTGAGTGATTTCGTCGAGCGCCGGCCGGTTTTCCCGTCATTCGTTACGGTCATTTCTCGCGGCGCCGAGCGCGCCTCGTGGCGGGGCGACGCGATTGAGGGCGGTGATCGACAAAAACCCGCCGATCCAGGCGCCGAGCGCGGCGAACAGCACATAGGCCCAGTTGGATGTGTAGCTGATGACCGCGAAAGCGGAGAGCAGATACCACACGCTGCTCCAGCTCGCCGCCGCCACGCGACGGCGTTCGGAAACCGCGGCGTTGAAGAACACATAGACGGCGTCGGTCACGGCGGTCGAGAGGGCGACTCCCGCGGCGATGGCGGGCTCGAAAGGGGGGATGTCCATTGCTGCGGCCTCCGATCGGTCTCGTGTCCAATCGGCTTTAGATGGCGCGCTGAGCTGGGCAGGGCATGTCGCTCGGACGCTTGCTCCTTGTCAGGCGTCGGACGGCGGCTTAAAGCGATTGGCGCGACGCCATTCCGCCCAATCGATCGGGACTCCCGCGTCGGCGGCCGGCTCGATGTCGCCCGACTGCAATCGCGACGTGAAGAGCATCAGATTGCTGCAGGCCCATCGGGCGCTCGGAGCGATCAGCCCGTCGAAGCCGAGGAAAAATGCCGCGTCGGCGATGGCTTGCGTCTGGTCGTATTGACGCTCCTGATAGGTCGCGACGTCGACGCCGAGCGTCTTTAGCTTCAGCATGTCGGCGATACGCAGTGTCCTGGTCGCCCGCACGGTCAGCTCGTGGCAGTCCCATCGCGTCTTCGAAGGAAACACGGGCTGCGCGGACAGCAGCGCGCCAATTTCGGCGATTGCGCCGTCTCGCGCGAGCGATGTGTAGAGAATGTCGAACTCGCCATTGCACCATCGGCTTTGCGAGGGAAAGCCGAGTGTCGGATCGCGGCCATCCCTCACGGCGCGCCAGACTTTGCCTTCGAACGGCTCGCGGTCCATCGCGTCGATCGCATCGAGAAGCGCGAGATCGCGCGCCTTTCGCAACTCGGCCATCAGGTGTAGGCGCCCGAGTCGAGAGCGTCGATGATGGCGAGCACGGCTTGCGTCCGCCCCTCATTGATGATGTCGATCGCCCGCTCGCCGTTCAGCATGGGATGCTTGGCGTGCAGCCACAGACGCGTTTCGTCTGCGGTGTAGAAGTCCGACAAGCGATCGACGACATATCTCAGCTCGGCGATGACTGTCTGTGTTCGAAGATCGGGCGTCGCCTTGCCGCTCGACCATCGCGATACAGTGGCGGGCGATACGGCGACGATATTGGCGATATCCTTGCCCTGGAGACCGCCGTCGGTCTTGAGGTGATCGAGGATGCGGCTGACTGCGGTGGCGGCCATGTCTGGTCCTCCCAGATCAGAGACTTGCGTATCGATTTCATAATGTCAATATCTGGAAATCATACGCAATTGCCCGCGATGCGCGCCCGCCCGCGCTAATAAGCGCGAGCGATCAAAATCTCCTCCACCGCCGGCCGGCCGGTGAAGACGCACACGCCCTTCGGCGCGCTCTGCTGGAGCGGAATATTGCGCAGCGTCAGCTTCAGCGCCTTCAGCCGCGTCTCCACTTCCTCGAGCTCGGCGCCGGTCGGCCGCGCCCAGGGCGCGCGCACCCAGCCTTTGAAAGCAGCCGCAGCCTCGTCGTCCTCGGCCGCCTTGCCGAAATAATCGGCGATCTCGGCGAAGCTCGTCAGATCAGAGCGAATATTCGCCTCGAGCCGCGCCTTGGCCTCGGCGAACAGCGCCGCCTGGATTTCCGCCAGCAGGGCAGGGACCGCGCTCACGAATTCCGCGCGTGGCGTCGCCGTCGAGACGATCTTGTCGCCCTCGCGCAGCCGATCGCGGCGGATCAGCGTCACAACGTCATTGGCGGCGTCGCGCGGGCCGATCTCGAGAATGATCGGCGCGCCCCGGCGCACCCAGTCCCAGCGCTTATTGGCGGCGCGCGCCGGCTTCTTGTCGACGATCGCGCGCAAAGGCGCGCCGAGCGCGAAGAGCCCGTCCAGCTCGCCCTTGAGCCTGTCGCAGAAGGCGAGCACCTCGGCGTCCTCGGGCTTCTCGCGCAGCATGGGCACGATCACCACCTGACGCGGAGCGATGGCGGGCGGCAGGCGCAGCCCGTCGTCGTCGCCATGGGTCATGATCACGCCGCCGATGAGCCGCGTCGAGACGCCCCAGCTCGTCGTGTGGCAATATTCGAGCTCGCCGCTCGCGCTCTGGAAGCGGATATTCTGCGCATGGGCGAAATTGGTTCCGAGATAATGCGAGGTGCCGGCCTGCAGGGCCTTGCCGTCCTGCATCATCGCCTCGATGGAATAAGTGTTCACGGCGCCGGGAAAGCGCTCATTCTCGGGCTTCTCGCCGGCGATCACCGGCACGGCGAGCGCATCCTCGACGATTTGCCGATAGACCTCGAGCATTTTGCGCGTCTCTTCCCGCGCGTCGGCCTCGTCGGCATGGGCGGTGTGGCCCTCCTGCCAGAGGAATTCGCTGGTGCGCAGAAAAAGCCGCGTGCGCATCTCCCAGCGCACGACATTGGCCCATTGATTGATGAGCACGGGCAAGTCGCGATGCGAGGAGACCCAGCGGCGGAAGGCGTCGCCGATGATCGTCTCCGAGGTCGGCCGCACGATCAGCGGCTCCTCGAGCTTGGAGTCGGGATCGACGACGAGCTTGCCGTCCACCGCCTTCAGCCGATGATGGGTGACGACCGCCATCTCCTTGGCGAAGCCTTCGACATGGCTCGCCTCCTGAGCGATGAAGCTCATGGGGATGAACAGCGGAAAATAGCAATTGTCGTGGCCGGTCTCTTTGATGCGCCGGTCGAGCGCGCCCTGGATCAGCTCCCAGACGCCGTAGCCCCAGGGCTTGACGATCATGCAGCCGCGCACCGGGCTCGTCTCGGCCATATCGGCCTCGGCGACGATGGCCTGATACCATTGCGCGAAATTTTCTTCTCTCGTGACCGACAGAGCGCGTTTCATCTTTGCCCTTGGGGATTCGATTCCGGTGTTCGAGCGCAGAGATAGCCCAAGCCCGCCGTCATGGCGAGCGAGGCCGCGCTTTTCCGCCTATTCCGGCGCTGGACGCGGGCGGGGCCGTTGCCTTGCGCCGGCGTTCCGGTCGAAACTCCGCGCCGCGGACAAGGGTCCGGGGAGGGCGCTTTGGTCTATCCATTGGGCATGATCGGCATTGGGATCGGCCTCGCCTATCTCGCCGCCTTCGCAGCGGGCGGCCTCCTCCTTCGCTACGGCTTTCCGCTTTCTTCGTCGCCCGGGCGGATCGGCCGAATAGACGGGTTGCGAGGCCTGCTCGCGCTCTCGGTGATGATGCATCATTTCGTGATCTGGATGCAGGCGACGCGGCTCGGCGGGAGCTGGGAGCGGCCGACGGTCCTGTTTCTGGAAAATCTCGGCGGCGGCAGCGTGTCGATATTCTTCATGATCACAGGTTTTCTATTTCATCGCGTCGCGCTGGAAGGATTTCATATTTCCAGAATAGCGGCGCTATGGGTCGGCCGTTTCTTTCGGCTGACGCCGCTGGTCGCCGCCTCCGTCGCGGCGACATGTCTGATCATTCTGTGGACGCAGGATTATTCCATTCGGCCGGACACGGTTTTCACGCCGCTGCTGAGCTGGGTGGCGGCTCTGGGCCAACCTCCGCTTCTCGGCCATGCCGACAGCGGCCGCATCGACGCCTATGTGCTGTGGTCGCTGAAATATGAGTGGGCCTTCTATCTTTTCGGCCTTCCGCTGATGGCGATCGCCTACGACCTGTTCCGCGGCAAAGCGCCGAATGCGGCGCTTCCGTTGGCGCTCATCATCGGCAGCCTGGCGGCGACGCGTTTCGTCGCTTTCGATTGGCTCGCGTTTCCGCCATTGTTCGCGATGGGGATGCTGGCCAGCGAGGCGGCGAAGCTCGACGAGGCGCGGATCTGGTCTTCCTCGCGCGGTGGAATGTTCACGGCCACAATATGCCTGCTCGCGGCCTTGGCTTGCGCTCCCAAGCCTTATGGGACGCCATGGGATTTTCTGCTCGGACTCTTCTTCGCCTCTGTCGCCTGCGGCAATGATATCTTCGGCCTTTTGCGGAGACGGGCGCTTCTGGCGCTCGGAGAATGCTCCTATGGAATATATCTATTCCATGGCATTGTTCTCTTCATTCTTTTCTATTTCGGCGCGCCCTCGCTCGCGGCGCTGGACACGGCCAGCCTGCCGCTGCTTCTGCCATTGGTCGCGATCATCGTCGTGGCGCTGACGGCGACGACTTTCGTCACGATCGAGAAGCCGGGGGGCGCTTACGGTCGTGCGATCGTCGCTCGATTTTCTTCTGCGCCCTCGGCGCCGTCCGAGGATAAAGTGGTCGGATGAAGCTTCGCCGAAGCTCAGCCGCCGGCGCGAGGCTTCAGCGCTTGCAGCTTCGAATGGAGGTCCAAGATCAGCTTCTCATTGTTTTGAACGAATTCCGGCGAGAGCATCAGCTGCTCCCGCAATGAGCGAGGCTCCACAAAACGGCTTGCGCTGTCCAAATTCACTTCCTTTTCCGGGTCGCGGTCGAGAATGAGACGATAACCCCAAAGCAAGTGATCTTTTGTCAATGACATGCGCGGCCTCCGACTTATTCTATCCGACCTTTCTTAGATTTGTGCAGCGCACAAGGTCAACTGCTTTTTCCCTATGGCGGCCCGCGGTCCGGGCGCGCCTTTCGCCCGTGGCGACGCGCGCATCCTCCGATCATGCGATGAATTCGCCGCGCCAAGCCTTTAGGTATATAGTTCCCCCCGCGTCCCTTTCGGGCCTTCGAGGGCGCGAAGAGGGAGTTTGGGCGCGACGTGATCGACAAGCTGGAATTCTTCATCACCGTCGCCAAGGAGCGCAGCTTTTCCCGCGCGGCGGAGCTCTGCGGCGTGACGCAGCCGACGCTCTCGGCCGGAATCAAGCAGCTCGAGGACAGTCTCGGCGTCCTACTCGTCAATCGCTCCTCCCGCTTCCACAGCCTCACCGCCGAGGGCGAGCGCGTGCTGGAATGGGCCAAGCGCATCGTCGCCGATGCGCGCGCCATGCGGCAGGAGGTGCGCACGCTGAAGGAGGGGCTCGGCGGCCAGCTCAAGATCGCCGCCATTCCCACGGCGCTGACCATGATTCCCGCGCTGACCACGCCGTTTCGCGAGAAGCATCCCGGCGTGCGCTTCACCATTCTCACCAGCTCCTCGACCGAGATTTTGTCCATGCTGGACAATCTCGAGATCGACGCCGGCCTCACCTATCTCGACAATGAGCCGCTGGGGCGGGTGCGGACAGTGCCGCTCTTTTCCGAGCGCTATCGGCTGCTGACCGCGGCCGACAATCCGCTCGGCAATCGGGACAAGGTGACTTGGGCCGACGTCGGCCGCATCCCGCTCTGCCTGCTGACGCCGGACATGCAGAATCGCCGCATCGTCGAGCGGCTGATCCGCGACGCCGGCGGCGAGCCCGAGCCCGCGCTCGAATCGAATTCGGTCATCGTCCTCTTCGCCCATGTGAAGACAGGACGTTGGGCCACCATCCTACCCGAAAAGCTGGTCGACTCGCTGCGAGTCGCCGCCCCCTTGCGCTCTATTCCCATCGTCGAGCCGGAGGCCGTCCACGAGATCGGATTGGTCGTTCCGCTGCGCGAGCCGACCATTCCGCAGGTCGCCGCGCTCGTCGCCGAGGCGAAGAAGCTCGCAAAGAATCCGATAGTTGGCGATCTATAGGATTCGCCTATCATGTAACCGTTCCAGATTATTGATCCCGCCGACTTTTTGGCGCACTGTTGGGGCAATTACCTAAAATGGGCGGCTGTCGCTCAGAAAGGCCCGCTCTTTAAGAACGGGCTCGCTCGATAAAACGGGGAAGAAATGTCTGGCGCTGTTCCGTGGAACGAAGCGCGGGCGCAGGAGATCATCGACGCCCATCTCGGGCTCGAGGGTCCTGCCCTGCCTATCTTGCATGCTATCCAGGAAGAATTCGGCTATGTGCCCGAGGCCGTCGTGCCACAATTGGCGCAATCGCTGAACATCTCCCGGGCCGAGATGCATGGCGTCGTCACTTTCTACCATGATTTCCGTCACGCGCCGGCCGGCCGCCATGTGCTGAAGCTGTGCCGGGCGGAGTCCTGCCAGTCCATGGGGTCGGAGAAGATCGCCAAGGACTTCCTCGAGCGCATCAAGCTCGAATGGGGCGGGACCGCCAATGACGGCTCGCTGACGGTCGAGGCGATCTATTGTCTCGGCCTCTGCGCCCACAGCCCCGGCGCTCTCTACGACGGCGAGCCGATCGGCCGCGTCGATGCGGAGATTCTGGACGAGCTGGCGTCGGAGGCGCAGAAATCATGACCAAGGTTTATGTGCCCCGCGATATGGCCGCGCTGGCCGTCGGCGCCAAGCGCGTCCTCGCCGCCATAGAGAAAGAGGCCGCCGCGCGCGGCGAGACCATTCAGATCATCCGCAACGGCTCGCGCGGCCTGCTCTGGCTCGAGCCTCTGGTCGAGGTCGAGACGCCGGAAGGCCGCATCGGCTACGGCAATGTGAAGCCCTCGGATGTTCCCTCGCTGTTCGATGCGGGATTCCTGAAGGGCGGGGCGCATCCGCTCTCCATCGGCAAGGTCGAGGATCATCCCTATTGGGCCAAGCAGACGCGCGTGACCTTCGAGCGCGTCGGAATCATCGATCCGGTGAATCTCGATGATTACGTCGCTCACGGCGGCGGGCAGGGCCTCGCCAAAGCCTTCGAGATCGGGCCGGCCAAGGTCATAGAGGAAGTCACCAAGTCCGGCCTGCGCGGCCGCGGCGGCGCGGGCTTCCCGGCCGGAATCAAATGGAAGACCGTCGCCGACGCTCCGGCCGACCGCCGCTATGTCGTCACCAACGCCGACGAAGGCGATTCGGGCACTTTCGCCGATCGCATGGTGATGGAGGGCGATCCCTTCGTCCTCATCGAGGGCATGACGATCTGCGGCTACGCCATCGGCGCGAGCAAGGGCTTCATCTATCTGCGCGCGGAATATCCGCAATGCGCCGAGGTGCTGACCGAGGCGCTGGAGGCCGCTCGCAAGGGCGGCTGGCTCGGTCCGAATGTGCGCGGCTCCGGCTTCGCCTTCGACATTGAGCTGCGCATCGGCGCCGGCGCCTATGTCTGCGGCGAGGAGACCTCGCTGCTGGAGAGCCTCGAAGGTCATCGCGGCATCGTGCGCGCCAAGCCGCCGCTGCCGGCGCATGTCGGCTTCATGGGCCGCCCCACGGTCGTCAACAATGTGCTGACGCTCGCCACGGCCCCGGCCATTCTCGCCAAGGGCGGCGAATATTACGCCTCTTTCGGCGTCGGCCGCTCGCGGGGCACCATGCCGCTGCAGATCGCCGGCAATGTGAAGTTCGGCGGCCTCTATGAGACGCCCTTCGGCCTGACGCTGGGCGAGATCGTCAACGACATCGGCGGCGGCACGCTCTCTGGTCGTCCGGTGCGCGCCGTGCAATGCGGCGGCCCGCTCGGCGCCTATGTGCCCCCGTCGCTGTTCGACACGCCCTTCGACTATGAGGCGTTCCAAAAGCACGACAGCCTCATCGGCCATGGCGGCCTCGTCGTTTTCGACGACACCGTGGACATGGCGCAAATGGCGCGCTTCGGCATGGAGTTCTGCGCCATAGAGAGCTGCGGCAAATGCACGCCCTGCCGCATCGGCTCCACCCGCGGCGTCGAGACGATCGACAAGATCGTCGAAGGCGTCGATGTGGAGGCGAATATCGAGCTGCTGTCCGACCTCTGCAACACGATGAAGTTCGGCTCCCTCTGCGCGCTCGGAGGTTTCGCCCCATATCCGGTCGAGAGCGCCCTTCGTCATTATCCAGAAGATTTCCGCAAAGCGACGCTTCCCGCCGCCGCCGAGTGAGGAGCAAAGCCATGAGCCTCGTCAAAGAAATCGATTACGGCACGCCCGCGTCGAAGTCCGAGAAAGAAGTCACTCTGACGATCGACGGCGTATCGGTCAGCGTGCCGGAAGGCACGTCCATCATGCGCGCCGCCATGGAGCTGGGGACGGAAATCCCCAAGCTCTGCGCCACCGACAGCCTGAAGGCCTTCGGCTCCTGCCGTCTCTGCGTCGTCGAGATCGACGGCCGCTTCGGCACGCCGGCCTCCTGCACCACGCCGGTGCTGCCGGGCATGAGCGTGCACACGCAGACGCCTCGCCTCAAGGCGATCCGCCGCGGCGTGATGGAGCTCTATATCTCCGACCATCCGCTCGACTGCCTGACTTGCGCCGCCAATGGCGATTGCGAGCTGCAGTCGATGGCGGGCGCGGTCGGCCTGCGCGACGTGCGCTACGGCTATGACGGCTCCAACCATGTGTTCGCCCGCAGCCGCGTCGACGGCAAGGCGAATTTCGATTGGATGCCGAAGGACGAGTCCAATCCCTATTTCACCTATGACCCGTCGAAATGCATCGTCTGCAATCGTTGCGTCCGCGCCTGCGAGGAGACTCAAGGCACTTTCGCGCTGACGATCGACGGCCGCGGCTTCGACAGCCGCGTCTCGCCCGGCATGGCCGAAGCCTTCATGGATTCGGAATGCGTCTCCTGCGGCGCCTGCGTGCAGGCCTGCCCGACCGCGACCTTGACCGAGAAGTCGGTGATCGCCGTGGGCCAGCCGGAGCATTCGGAAGTCACCACTTGCGCCTATTGCGGCGTCGGCTGCACCTTCAAGGCGGAAATGCGCGGCGAGGAGATCGTCCGCATGGTGCCGTGGAAGGACGGCAAGGCCAATCACGGCCACAGCTGCATCAAGGGCCGCTTCGCTTACGGCTATGCGCTGCACAAGGAGCGCGTCACCTCGCCGATGATCCGCGACAAGGCGACCGACCCCTGGCGCGTCGTGTCCTGGGACGAGGCCATCGCCTTCGCCGCCGATCGCTTCAAGAAGATCATCGAGAAGCATGGCAAGCGCTCGGTCGGCGTGATCACCTCCTCGCGTTGCTCGAATGAGGAGACCTATCTCGTCCAGAAGCTGACCCGCGCCGGCTTCGGCAACAACAACACCGACACTTGCGCGCGCGTCTGCCATTCGCCGACCGGCTATGGCCTCAACCAGGCTTTCGGCACCTCGGCCGGCACGCAGGACTTCGACTCGGTCGACGAATCGGACGTCATTCTCGTCATCGGCGCCAATCCGACCGACGCGCATCCTGTGTTCGGCTCGCGCATGAAGAAGCGCCTGCGCGAGGGCGCCAAGCTGATCGTCGTCGATCCGCGCCGCATCGATCTGGTGCGCTCGCCCCACATCTCGGCCGATCATCATCTGGCGCTGAAGCCCGGCACCAATGTCGCGATCGTCACCGCTCTGGCGCATGTGATCGTCAAGGAAGGCCTCGTCAATGAAGCCTTCGTGCGCGAGCGTTGCGATTGGGACGAGTTCCAGGATTGGGCGGCTTTCGTCTCCGACGATCGCAACAGCCCGGAAGAGGTCGAGAAGCTCTCGGGCGTCCCGGCGGAAGAGATTCGCGCCGCTGCGCGCCTCTACGCCACCGGCGGCCGCGCGGCCATCTATTACGGCCTCGGCGTCACCGAGCACAGCCAGGGCTCGACGACCGTCATGGCCATCGCCAATCTCGCAATGGCGACCGGCAATCTCGGCCGCCGCGGCGTCGGCGTGAACCCGCTGCGCGGACAGAACAATGTGCAGGGCTCCTGCGACATGGGCTCTTTCCCGCATGAGCTGCCGGGCTATCGCCACGTCTCCAACGACGAGGTGCGCCACGCCTTCGAGTCGGCCTGGGGCGTCGAGCTCGACAATGAGCCGGGCCTGCGCATCCCGAATATGTTCGACGCGGCGATCGCCGGCGAGTTCATGGGCCTCTATTGCCAGGGCGAGGACATTCTGCAGTCCGACCCGGACACCAAGCATGTCAGCCGGGCGCTCGAGGCGATGGAGTGCGTCATCGTGCAGGACCTTTTCCTGAACGAGACCGCGCATTACGCCCATGTGTTCCTGCCGGGCGCGAGCTTCCTAGAGAAGGACGGCACCTTCACCAACGCCGAGCGCCGCATTCAGCGCATCCGCAAGGTGATGAGCCCGAAGAACGGCTATGGCGATTGGGAGATCACCCAAATGCTCGCCAAGGCCTTTGGCCTCGATTGGAACTATTCGCATCCGAGCGAGATCATGGATGAGATCGCCGCTCTGACGCCGACCTTCAAGAATGTCTCTTACGAGAAGCTCGAGAAGGACGGCTCGGTGCAATGGCCGTGCAATGACGCGTCGCCGGAAGGCATGCCGATCATGCACATCGACGGCTTCACGCGCGGCAAGGGCAAGTTCGTCATCACCGAATATGTCCCCACCGATGAGAAGACCGGGCCGCGCTTCCCGCTGCTGCTGACGACGGGCCGCATCCTGTCGCAATACAATGTCGGCGCGCAGACCCGCCGCACCGAGAACAGCCGTTGGCACGAGGAGGACGTGCTCGAGATCCATCCGCATGACGCCGAGCTGCGCGGCGTGCGCGATGGGGATTGGGTGCGCATCGCGAGCCGCGCCGGCGAGATCACGCTTCACGCCAAGGTCACCGATCGTGTGGCGCCGGGCGTCGTCTACACCACCTTCCATCACCCGCTCTCGCAGGCGAATGTGGTCACCACCGATAATTCGGATTGGGCCACCAATTGCCCCGAATATAAGGTGACGGCGGTGCAGATCTCGCCCTCCAACGGTCCGACCGAGTGGCAGGAGCAATATCGCGAGCTCTCCGTGAACGCCCGTCGCATCGCGACGGCGGCGGAGTAGGGCAGGGCGGTATGGATGGGCGCGAATCCTTCTCCCGCTCGGCGGAAGAAGGTGGCCCCGCAAAGCGGGGTCGGATGAGGGCGCTCATCGTTTTGCGATTGTTTTGATCGGGCCGACGTCCAAATCGGCCGGTCATTTCCAGGGTCCCTCATCCGACCCGGCTGCGCCGGGCCACCTTCTCCCGCAAGCGGGAGAAGGGACGCGCGCTGGAGATAGATCTGGATGAACGAGGACCTCCCCGCCGCCGGCATTCGCGTTCCGTGCATCGCACGGCGCAATGACGCTCTGTCGGACAGCTCCCGCACCATCCCGGAAGAAACCCCCATCGCCTTCACCTATGGCGGCTCGACCCATGCGGTGATGATGGCGACGCCGGCCGATCTCGAGGATTTCTCCATCGGCTTCGCGCTCACCGAAGGCCTCATCGACTCGATCGACGAGGCCGGCGATTTCGAGATCGTCGCCTCCGAGGCCGGCATAGAGCTGCGCAGCTGGCTCGCCGGCGGACGGCAGGAGGTCTACGCCGCGCGCAAGCGCTCCATGGCCGGGCCGACCGGCTGCGGCCTCTGCGGCATAGAGAGCCTCGAGCAGGCGAGTCGGCCGCTGCCGGTTCTCGCCAATGCGCTGCGCGTCTCATCGACGGCGCTGATCGCCGCCATGGACCGCTTGCCCGGCGCGCAAACGCTCAATCGCGAGACGCGCGCCGTCCACGCCGCCGCCTTCTGGGCGCCGGAGTTGGACGCGCTGATCGTCCGCGAGGATGTCGGCCGGCACAATGCGCTGGACAAGCTCGCCGGCGCGCTGGCGCGCCAGGGCCTGCCCGCCTCGCAGGGCGTCGTGCTGATGACGAGCCGCATTTCCGTGGAACTCGTCCAAAAGGCCGCCCGCATCGGCGCGTCCATTATCGCCGCAGTCTCTGCGCCCACGGCTCTGGCCGTGCGCACCGCGGAGAAATGTGGCATGACCTTGGTGGCGGTCGTGCGCGGCCGCGACTTCGAAATCTTCACCCACCCCGAACGCATTCTGGAACAGGTCTCTACCCATGTCGCATAATTCGGCCGACCGGCTCGTCAAAATGGCCAATCAGATCGGCAAGTTCTTCGCCGCGCAGAGGCATTCCGACGCGGTGGCCGGCACGGCCGAGCATTTGAAGAAATTCTGGGATCCGCGCATGCGCGCCGGCATCATCGATCATGTCGCCCATGGCGGCTCTGGCCTCGACGAGGTGCCGCTGCAGGCGGTGCAGAAGCTCGCCGCGAAATAGAGCCGATCCGCGGGCTACCGCGTCTTTTCGGCGCGGAACTCTTCGGATCAGGCGCCGATATCTTCCGTCGGTCGACGCCAAGCGACGGCTTCGAGCTGCTGCGTGTTCGCTTGGCAGCGTCGAACGATCAGCCGAATGAGATAGAGCCCGAATTGCGGGTTCTGGAAATAGAGCTGCTCGAACTCCTCATAGGTGATCGACAGCAGCCGGCAATCGGTGAGCGCGCGCGCCGACGCCGTGCGCACGCCGTCCTCGGTGAAGAGCGCCATTTCGCCGAACAGCGTCCCCGGCGGCAGCCGGATTCCCACCTCCGGAAGCTCGATCTCGCCTTCGATCAGCATATAGGCGCGGTCGGCGTCCTCGCCTTTGCGAAACAAAAGCGCGTCGGCCTTCACTTTGCTTGGATGCATGAATGGCTTCAGCCATTCGACCTTCAGCTCGCCATCCGCCGCGCGCTTGACGCTGGCCACCAGCTTGCGCATCTCGCGCAGTCGCATGAGGTCGAGCGGAAACAGAATGAGGTGGCGCGCCAGCACCGCCATATTGCCGCTTGTCGCGCCGACGATGACGCCGAGAAAATTCGCGATCGTGGATGCGATCCGCAAGCGGATCATCGTCTTCGAATAGGCCGAAGCGACCGCGGCAACTGTTTGCATCCATGCGGCCGCGATCACCAGATACAGAATATGATCGCTCGTCACTCGAGATTCTCCAGGGAAGCGGAGCTTTTCTCGCCGATGACGAGCTGCTCGACGCCTCTTTGGCGTCACAGATAGCTCATTTCTCACGCTGAAGTCAGCAGCTACAGCGTTTCGCGCCCCATATCGCCGCTGCGGCTCAGCGGCGGAGCCGCTCCAGCACCTCCTTCGTCGCGAATCCATCCGCCGGCTGCACGCCTTCGCTCAGCTGAAAGGCGTGCACGGCGTTGCGGCTGGTGCGGCCCAGCTTGCCGTCTATGGCGCCGCGATAGAAGCCGCGCGCGGTGAGCAAGCGCTGCAGCTCCTTGCAGTCGGCGGTGGAGAGCGCGGCGGTCTTCTTTGGCCAGGGGACGACGGGCGCGCGCCGCCCGGCGATGCGGTCGGCGAGCAGGCCGATCGACAGCGCATAGGCGTCGGATGTGTTGTATTTGCGAATCACCTCGAAGTTGTCGGTGATGAGAAAAGCCGGGCCAGTTGCTCCGGCTGGCAGGTAGAGGCTCGCAGCCCCGCTCGCCGGCAGCGCTTCGCCATTCGCCGCGGCGACGCCTAGCGCCCGCCATTGCGCGAAGTCGAGATCGAAGTCGGCATAGTCGAAATTTTTGGGCAGGACGACCTCGACCGCCCAGGGCAGGCGCGGGTCCCAGCCCGAGAATTTCAGGAAATTGGCGATGGAGGCGAGCGAATCGAGCCGGTTCGTCCAAATGTCCGGCGCGGCGCCGCCCGCATAGCTCGCGGCGTATTTCAGATAGGCGGAGGGCAGGAATTGCGGCTGGCCCATCGCCCCCGCCCAGGAGCCGCGCAGCCGCGCGCGGGTGACGTCGCCCCTTTGCAGCATGACGAGCGCCGCGACGAATTCATCCGCGAAGATCGCGCCCCTATGACCGGCATAGGCCAGCGTCGCCAGCACGCGCAAAGTGTCGGCGGCGCCGGTCGCGGAACCGAAATTGCTTTCCACCCCGAGTATGGCGAGAGCGATCTCGGAAGGGACGCCGCTGCGCTCCTCGATCGTCGCCAGCGGCGTCGAGAGCTCGCTGGCGAGCGCGCGGCCCCTCGCGACTCGCGCTGCGCTCACCGCGCTTGCGACATAGGAGGGGATGGAAATGGTGAACTCGGCTTGAGCCTGTGGGCGCCGCAGCAATCCAGGCTCCGGCGTCAGGCCGGCGACCGCCGAATCGAAAATCTCGCGCGAGACGCCGGCGTCGCGCGCCCGTGGCCATAATTGCTGCAGGAAATGGTCGAGATCCTGGCCGGCTGCGCTTTCCTGCGCCAGCGCGCGAGGAATGAAAAAAGCCGTCAGGACAAACAGTAGGAAAATGACCGGCAATGTTTGGAACACATCGCGGCGATTGGCGCGAGCGTGGCCGAAAGCTTGTCGCAAAATTGCGCGCGAGCTTGGCCATTCTTTGGAATCTTTACACTTTTGGCCATTTTGTTTGACACTTCGCTGCGCTGCGTTTTCAATCAGCATGTCTCGACTTCCACAAGGAGCCGCGAGCAGGACAGGATCTGAGGCGAAACGGAAATGACGCATCACCCTATGATTACGAATTTTCGTGCGCCGATCCAACTCGGAAAAAAGGCGAGCACTCCCAAGGACGAGAATGAGCTGAAGGCGAAGCTGAGAGCCGCCGGCCTTCGTCCCACCTCGCAGCGCATATCGCTCAGCAAGCTGCTCTATGGCAATGGCGACCGCCATGTGAGCGCCGAGGCGCTCCACGCCGAAGCGCGCGAGGCCGGCCTGCAAATGTCGCTCTCGACCGTCTACAACACGCTCAACCAATTCGCCGACGTCGGCCTGCTGCGGGAGATCGCCGTGCAGGGACCGCGCACCTATTTCCACACACGAACCGCGCCGCACCACCATTTCATGGATGAGGTCAGCAAGCGCATGTTCGACGTGGTGGACGGCTCCATCGAATTCGCCAAGTTGCCCGCTCCGCCCGAGGGCATGGAGATCGTCGGCTGCGACGTCATCATCCGCCTGCGGCCGAAGAGGAAGGCGTGAGGCGGCTCGTCGGAGCGGCGTTTCGGCGCGATCATTGAAGACAGGCCGCCCGCCCGGGCGGCTTTTTTCATGCCTTTTTCCGCGCCTTTGCGCGCGCGCTGTCGCCCTCCCTGGCCTCTGCCTTCTTAAGCGATAGGCGCTGGCCTTCCGCGTCCAGCGCGCGGGTGGCGAGCGCGACGACGCGCGGAATCGGCTTCTCGCCCTGCTCGTAATAGGAGATCATCCGCCGGCCGATCCCGAGTGCGCGGGCGGCGGTGTCGAGCGTGTAGGCTCGCCGCTCGCGCCAGCTCTTGAACTCGCCGGCCGACATTGTGGCGCCGGCCTGCTCCTGCGCGAGCCGCCAAAGCGTATCCGCGCTCATATCGATCTCGTCGGACCAGACAATATCGCTCCCGAGGTCGCCGAGCCGAACCGCTTTGAACAATTCGGGATCTCGGCGAAGCGGCAGGTAGAGCTTGTAAGCGCCGATGTGGCCCGAAACGTCCACTCTGCTCGATTCGCCGTTGTTCCATTCGAGCCGAAGCGTCCACGGCCTGCGGCTATCGACCTTCACGTCTATGATGCGCGGCGGCGCCTTCCTCGGCATGTTCAACCCCGTTCGTTGAGCCGCGTCCATTCGGTTGCGAGCGTGTCCCCGTTCCGCTGCGCCCACTCCAGGGCCTCCGCGATCTGCGCGGGCTTCGCCCTGCCGGCAATGACTTCGAGGCCGTCCAGCGCGATCAGCACCTCGAAAGTGGTCGAGACAATGTGAAAATGCGGCGGGCTGTGATCGTCGGCGTACATTCGGATATAAACCGAACCGAATTGTTTCAGCGTCGGCACGGCGCAGCCTCGGAGCTTGGTGCAATAGTTGCACCGGCGAGCGCGGAAATCAAGGCGACAAAGGCGGCGCGGAAGAGGCGAGGCCGCCCTCTCCCGCGAAGCGTTGCGGGAGAGGGCCTTTCCGTTCAGCCGAGCAGCTTGGCGATCTCCGCCTTCAGCCCGTCGGCTATGTCGGGACGCGTCAGGCCGAAGGCGAGATTTGCGGCGAGGAAGCCGAGCTTCGATCCCGTGTCATAGGTCTTGCCGTCGAAGCGCACGCCATGGAAGGCCTGCGAAGCTGCGAGCGTCACCATGCCGTCGGTGAGCTGAATCTCCCCGCCCGCGCCCTTCTCGCCCTTGGCCAGAATGTCGAAAATCTCCGGCTGCAGAATATAGCGGCCCGAGATCATCAGATTGCTCGGCGCGGTTCCCTTCGGCGGCTTCTCCACCATTCCGGTGATCTCGAAAGCGGCGCCGAAATCCTTGCCGACCGAGACGATGCCATATTGATGCGTCTCCTCCGGCGGCACTTCCTCCACCGCGATCACATTGCCGCCATGGGCCTCATAGGCCTCCACCGCCTGGGCGAGGCAGCGGCTCTTCTTTGGGCCGTTGCCGAGCGTCACCATATCGGGCAGCAGCACGGCGAAGGGCTCGTCGCCGACGATCTCACGCGCGCACCAGACCGCATGGCCGAGGCCGAGCGGCGCCTGCTGGCGGGTGAAGCTGGCTGCGCCGGCCGGCGGCAGATCGGCGATCAGCGCGTCATATTCCTTGATCTTGCCGCGCTTCTTCAGCGTGTCCTCGAGCTCATAGGCGATGTCGAAATGATCCTCGATGACGCCTTTGTTGCGCCCGGTCACGAAAATGAAATGCTCGATCCCGGCCTCGCGCGCCTCGTCCACCACATGCTGGAGCACGGGACGATCGACGACGGTCAGCATCTCCTTCGGCACCGCTTTGGTCGCCGGGAGGAAGCGCGTGCCGAGGCCGGCCACGGGAAAAACAGCCTTGCGAATGCGTTTGCTCATGATTAGTCCATTTCGAGCGAGTGTGACCCGAGCGCGAGAGCGCGACGCCCGAGCAGGGTTTCGGAAAGAGCGCCAGCGCTTTTCCGAGAATATCCCGCAATGGCGAAAGACCAACGCCTAGTCCGAGCCGGGCCAGGATTCGTCCTTAACCATTGCCCGTTAATTTCCCGTGATGACGTCTTCAGCAGGAAGGGCGCGGAATGACCATCCTCGTGACCGGCGGCGCCGGCTATATCGGAAGCCATATGACGCTGAAGCTGCTCGACGCCGGCGAGAAGGTCGTCGTGCTCGACGATCTCTCCACGGGGTTTCGCTGGGCGGTTCCGCAAGAGGTTCCGCTCATCGTGGGCGATTTCGGCGACGCGGCGCTGCTGCGCGATATTTTCACGCGGCATGATATTCAGTCGATCATTCATTTCGCCGCCAAGATCGTGGTCCCCGAGTCCGTCGCCGATCCTCTCGGCTACTATTTGAACAATACGGCGAAAGCGCGGGCTCTGCTGGCGGCGGCGGTGGAAGCCGGCGTGAAGCGCTTCATCTTCTCCTCGACCGCGGCCGTCTATGGCGATCCCGAGCATAATCCGGTGACGGAGGACGAGAGCCTGAAGCCGGTCTCGCCCTATGGCCGCTCCAAGCTGATGGTCGAGTGGATGCTCGAGGATGTCTCGCGCGCGCATGATCTCTCCTATGTAGCGCTGCGCTACTTCAATGTCGCCGGCGCCGACCCTCTCGGCCGTTCCGGTCAATCGACGCCCAAGGCGACGCATCTCATCAAGGTGGCGGTGCAGGCGGCGCTGGGGCTGCGCCCCGGCATGCAGGTCTTCGGGACCGATTATCCGACGCCGGACGGCACCTGCCTGCGCGACTATATCCATGTCACCGATCTCGCCCGCGCCCATCTCGACGCGCTGCGCCATCTGCGCGGGGGCGGGGAGAGCCTCGTCTGCAATTGCGGCTATGCGCATGGCTTCTCGGTGCTCGAGGTGATCGAAACGGTCAATCGCGTCTCCGGCGTCGATTTCAAGGTGGATTTCGCCGCGCGCCGGCCGGGCGATCCCGCCGCCATCGTCGCCGCCAATGACCGCATTCGCTCGCGCCTCGGCTGGACGCCGCGTCACGACGATCTCGAGACGATCGTGCGTCAGGCGCTCGATTGGGAGCGCAAGCTCGCGGCCCGCAACGAAAGTGGAGCATAGCATATATATTATAGAAATATTCCGATACTCTTCGGATATAGGAAGAATGCGCCAGATTTTACAAGTATTTCCGCGCGATATAGTCTCTGGATGGCGAGCGTTGGTAAGTTTTGCGTAAGGCGGCGCGCGGACAGTCGCGCGCGTCCGCTCTCCTTCCAGGATACGCAGAATGTCCATATCGAGTCTGGCCTCCAGCGCGGTTCAAACCGCCTATCATCATCATTCCCGTCACACGAAAGACGTCGACGACACGACAGCGGCGACCGCCGCGAGCGCTTCGGCGACGACGAGTTCCACCTCCACGACGCAGACCAGCTCGGTCGATCCCAGCTCGGCGATCGATTTCCGCAGCGCGAGCTCCGGCCAGCTCGCTTCGCTGCTCTTCGCCAGCGATTCCAGCTCGACCAGCTCCAGCGACGATACCTCCTCGTCTTCGGATTCGAGTTTCGCCTCGACGGTCGCCAGTCTGCTGAAGGCGGTCGACTCCGGCGATACGGAGGCGGCCAAGACCGCCGCGTCGAGCCTTCAGAGCCTGTTGCAATCGTCGTCGACCTCGGACTCGTCGAGCTCATCGTCGTCCTCGTCGGACGGCCAATCCGGCTTCCTCTCCGATCTGCAGACGCTGGTCTCGGCGGTGCAGTCGGGCGACACGACGACCGCGCAATCGACGGCCAAGACGATCGAGAGCCATTTGCAGGCGCCGCCGCCTCCGCCGCCGCCTTCTTCCGCGTCCTCCTCCTCTTCCGACAGCTCGGATTCGACCGCTTCCACCTTCGTCTCCGATCTGGCGACGCTGCTGAGCGCGGTGCAATCGGGCGATACGACGACGCAGAAGAGTTCCGCCACGAGCCTCGAGAGCGATCTCGCTTCGCTCCTGTCCTCGTCCTCGACGGATTCCTCGTCATCGTCCTCGACGACGACAGATTCTTCCTCTTCCACTTCGACCATCGTCGACGATCTGAAGACGCTGATCACGGCCGCCAAGAGCGGCGATTCCAGCGCCGCGCAATCGAGCGTCGAGGCGCTGCTGAAGGATCTCGTCGCTCAGCAGGGCTCTCAGTCCTCGAGCGCTTCGCAGAACGCGTAAATGGGCAGGGGCGGCCTCACCAGACCACTTTGAGGCCGCCTCGTCCCGCATAGGATTGCGTGCGTCCACCATATTCGCCTTCGAAGGAGGCGAAGAGCGCGACAGAGGCGTTGACATCGAGGCGCAGGCCGCCTTTGACCTGCAGATAGTTCTCGTCGGGACGCGCGCCGGCGATGGTGAAAGCCGCCGAGGTCGTCGAGGCGAAGGAGGCGAGAAGCGCACGCGTCGGCTCGAATTCATGCACATAGGCGAGCGAGAGATCGGGCGTCAGCCGCCAGCCATTGTCGAGCGCGAAGCTGCGCTTGACGCGCGCGCCGAAATAGACGGGCAGGGACTCCGTCTCGCGCGCGGCGAAGGTCAGCGCGCCGAGGCCCGCAAAGCCGGGAAAAGCCGCCGTCGTCTCGGTGAATCCATCCGTCCAAATATGCGCCGTCTCGACAGCCGCGAAAGGCGTCGCGCGCAGCCCGAGCAGATCGACGTCGCGTCCGATCTCGACGCGCGCGCGCAGCACGCGGCTCCCGAAATTCGCATTGGCGGTCTCGCCGGTTCCGAGGCCGAAGACCGAGCGGCGAGAGTAATTGTCGAAATCGGAGAAGGCGAGCGAGGCGGAGAAATAATTGGGATCGAAGGTGAAGACGCTATAGCCGCCGATATGCCAGCCATGCGTGTCCACATGGGTCGAGCGCAGATCGGTCGAGGCTCCGCCGGCGCTATAGCCGCCCGCGAAGCCGAGCAGAAGATTGGGGAGCACGACCGCATCGAGACCGATGGCGCCGCCGCCGAGGCTGGTGCGCTGCGTCGCCGAGCCTTGCGCCGCATCGCCGCCTAGGCGCGCGCTCTGGCCGAAGCCCGAGATCCACAGCCGCCAGAGCCGCGCGGGCTCCTGCGTCGGGCGCAGGGCGATCGGACCCTTTTTCGATTCCAGCGACGCATAGCCGAGGGCCGGCGTCGTCGCGGAAATGGAGACGCCATTGGCGTCGCGCGTCTCGCCCGAGCGCCAGAATTGCCCCGCGTCTGCGAGCGTCCCGCCGAACAGGCGGTTCGATTCGAGGCCCGCATTCAGCGCGCCCGTGACGCCTTCGCCGGAGAGACCGTCGAAGGCCGCGCGCGCGCCGGCCGCCGATTTGCCGACGATGGACAGGAAGAGCGGGCTTGCCGTCGGCGTCGTGTCGAGCGCCGCGGCGACCGCGCGCTGATTGCGATTGGCCGCGACGTTCTGGAAGAACACGCCATTGCGCGAGAGCGTCAGATAGGCGTTGTTGGCGTTATAGGAGAGCGAGGGCGTCAAAAAGGCGAGATCGGTGGAGACCGAAGCGAAGGAGCCGCTGACGCCGCCCGCCGCCTGCACGATCGAATAGGTCGTGGCAGGCGCATAATTGCCGGAGGCGGCGGTCACTTGCACAGAGCCGGCGAGCGCCGCCGTTCCGCCGACGACGATCTTATCCGCCGCTCCGGCGGCGTTGGCGTCGATCTGATAGGCCGAGCCCGAGCGGAAAGAGGCGTTGCCGGCGATGGTGAGCGTGGAGATCGCGCCGGCCCCCGCGCCCGGCGAGACGACGCCCGACAGATCGAGCGCGCCCAGCGTGCCGGAGCCCGAGAGGCGGCCGCCGGCGGCGATGGCGACGAGATTGCCGATCGTGCCCGCGGCGACCAGCTCCGCGCTACTCGCGACGCTGACGCCGCTCGAATAGCTCTGCGTTCCGGTGAGCGTCCACAGGCCGTCATCGACGCTCAGCGTCTCGAAATTGATCGCCCCGGCGAAAGTCCCCATACCCGAGAGCGAGATGCGGTCGTTTCCGGCGCCGCCATCCACCGTTCCGTTGATGACGGAGCCGGTGCGAATGTTCAGTGTGTCGTCGCCGGAGCCGAAGACGATCGCCTGTCCGCCGCCGCCGGTGATGGTCCCGGAATTGGTGATCGTATTGTTCAGCGTGCTGTTGATATAGATTCCGTAGCGCGTCGTTCCCTCGATCGCGCCGGCGTTGGTGATCGTCACGGCGCCGAAGGCCGGCCCTTCCGAGCTGTTGTCGACGAGAATGCCGTCCGCCTGGCCGATGATGATCGCGCCGGCCTTATTGTCGATGACGCCGCCGCCGATGGCGACGCCCTGGCTGGTGTTGGTCTTTCCATCGGAGCCGACGCCCTTGGCGCCCGTCCCTTCGATCGTGCCGTAATTGGTGATGTTGCCGATGTAATCGATATCGACGCCATCGCCGTCGCCATTGGCGACGCCGGCTATGCTGTCGATGCGGCCGGAGATGAGGCCGTAATTGATCACGGTTCCGCCGACGTCGGAACCGAAGCCCGAGCCGTTGCGGCCGATGATCTGGCCGCCCGAGTAATTGGTGATGGTAATGGAGGAACTGGTCGTATTCGCCGTGGAATCATAGCTGATGTTGATTCCGTGGCGCCCGCCGGAGATCACGCCGCCGGCGTAATTATTGACCGTCCCGCCCGTGCTGGTTTGAAAGTCGATCGCGTCGGCGCCGGTGTTGGTCTGGAAATTATTGGAGATGATCTGGCCGTAATTATTGATCGTGGCGTTGGCGCCGGGGCGAACGCCGTCGGCGTCGGCGGTCTGCAGCACGCCCGTCGCGAAATTATTGATGGTGATCGACGCCGTGCCGGCGACGACATTGCCGAAGTCGATCGCCTGGCCATTGTTCGAGCCCGTGCCCGTCGCCTGGATCAGCCCGTAATTATTGACGGTGATGGTCCCGGATTTGACAGCGGTTCCGATCTGCAGCGCATCATTCTGCGATTGGATCGTCGCGCCCGCCTCATTGGTGAGCGTGAAGCTCATCGCGGTTCCGCTGTTGAAGCGGATCGCGCGCGTTCCCGTTCCGGTCGATTCGATCGTGCCGAAATTGTCGATGGAGACGCCGGTCGAGGTCGATGTCTGATTCAGCGTCGGATTGGCGGAGGAGGTCAGCTTGCCCCCGGCGCCGACGGTGATCTTATCGGTTCCGCCGAATGTTTTCTGGCCGGAGACGGTCGTATTGGCCGGGACATTTATGTCCGCTGCGACGGCCGCCGAGGAGAGCGAGAGAGAGGCGAGAAGCGCGAGAGGGCTGACGCGCGAGAGGAGAGGCGACATTGCGGTTCCGTTCCAGCTGGATCGGAACCCCTAATGGCGGCGGCGCATGACGGTTTGACGACGGCGCCGCAATGTCGCCTGCTTCTGTTCACCCCGTGTTGCGCAGGCCCGCGGCGACGCCATTGATGGACATCAAAATGCCCTGGCGGATGTCGTCGCCGGTCTGGCCGCCGCGAAAGCGGCGAATGAGTTCCACCTGCAGATAGTTGAGCGGCGCGATATAGGGGAAGCGATGATGCAGCGAGCGCGCCAGCGCCGGATTGTCGGCGAGCCGCTCGCTCGATCCGGTGAGATCGGCGAGCGCGGCGTTGGATCGGCTCCACTCCGCCTCTATCTCCCCATAAATGCGGTTGGCGAGCGCGTGATCCTGCACCAGCCCCGCATAGTGACGCGCGATCGAGAGATCGGTCTTCGACAGGATCATGTCGATGTTCGACAGCAGCGTGCGGAAGAAGGGCCATTCGCGATACATGCGTTTCAGCAGCTCGAGCTTGGAGCCGTCGTCGCCCTCGCGGAAGCGCGCGATCGCCGAGCCGAAGCCGTACCAGCCGGGCAGAGCGAGACGCGCCTGACCCCAGGAGAAGCTCCACGGGATGGCGCGCAAATCCTCGATCTTGCGCGACGGCTTGCGCGAGGCAGGGCGCGAGCCGATGTTGAGCGAGGCGATCTCGGAGATGGGCGTCGAGGCGAAGAAATAATCGACGAAGTCGGGCGTCTCGTAGACGAGGCCGCGATAGGCGTCCATGCCCCATTGCGCCAGTTGTTCCGCCACCTCGAGGAATTCCGGCGGCGGCGCCTTGCTGTGCGAGAGCAGCGTCGCCTCGAGCGTCGCTGCGACGAGCAGCTCGAGATTGATGCGGCCGATCTGCGGATTGGCGTATTTCGCCGCGATCACCTCGCCTTGCTCGGTGAGGCGGATTTGCCCGTTCACCGTGCCCGGCGGCTGCGCGAGAATGGCGTCATAGCTCGGTCCGCCGCCGCGTCCCACCGTGCCGCCGCGGCCGTGGAAGAGCCGCATGGCGATCGACGGCAGGCCCGAGAAGAAATCCGCGAGCGCGGTGGAGGCGCGATAAAGCTCCCAAATGCTGGCGAGAATGCCGCCGTCCTTGTTGCTGTCCGAATAGCCCAGCATGATGTCCTGCTGCGCGCCGGAATTGGTGACGAGCTTGACGATGCCGGGCAGCGCGTAGAATTCGCGCATGATGACGGCGGCGTTGCGCAGATCGCCGATCGTCTCGAACAAAGGCACGATGATGAGATCGGCGGCGACGATATTGGCGTCGCGCGGATCGAGCGTGCCGCGCATCATGCCGCATTCCTTCTGCAGCAGCAGCACCTCGAGCAGATCGCTCACCGTCTCCGTATGGCTGACGATGTAATGGCGGATCGACTCGTGGCCATAGGTCTTGCGCATCTCCGCCGCGCGCTCGAAGATCGCCAGCTCGCTCGCGACATCTTCCGAATAGGCGGCGTCGACGAGCCGCACCGGCCGCGGATCGCTCAGCAGCTTCAGCAGCAGCGCGCGCTTCTCCTCTTCCGTGAGGGCGGCGTAGTCGGGCGCGACGCGCGCCTCGCGCAGCAGCGCGGCGATGGTCTCCTCGTGACGGTCGGAGCTCTGGCGCAAATCCACGGTGGCGAGATGGAAGCCGAAGACTTCCGCCGCGCGGATCAGCGGCTCGAGACGCTGCGTCGCGATCACCTCGCTATGATGGCAGCGCAGCGAATCATCGACGATCTCGAGATCGGCGAGAAAGGCGCGCGGGCCGGAGTAGGGCGCGCCGGGCGCCCTCGCATGGCGCTGCGCCTGCTGGCCGGTCAGCTCCTCGAGCGTCGCGGCGAGGCGGGCGTAGACGCCGATCAGCGCGCGGCGATAGGGCTCGTCGTCGCGATGCGGATTGTCGTCGCCCGAGCGCGCGGCGAGCGCCTCCAGCGCCTGGCTGCAGCCGGCGTAGCGGCGCGAGATGGACAGCTCGGCGCCGAGCTCATGCACCTCGGTGAGATAGAAGCGCAGCGCCGTCTCGCTCTGCATGCGCAGCGCATTGGCGAGCGATTCGGCGCGCACATTGGGGTTGCCGTCGCGATCGCCGCCGACCCAAGTGCCCATGCGCAGAAAGGGCGGAATGCGCAAGCCGCCGAGACGCTCTTCGATGTCGGCGTAGAGCAGCGGAATCTGGCGCAGAAAGGTGCTGCGATAATAGCTCAGCGTGTTGGCGATCTCGTCGCGCACGGTGAGCCGCGCCTGCCGCAGCAGCTCCGTCTGCCACAGCTGCGAGACGCGGGCGCGCAATTGCAGCTCGTTGCGGGCGAGCTCGGCCTTGTTGCGCGCATGTGGGCGCGCTTGCAGCAGTGCGGAGATGGCGTGCTCGGCGTCGAGCAGGCTCTTGCGCCGCACCTCGGTCGGATGCGCGGTGAGCACGGGCGAGACCCAGCCATTGGAGAGCACTTGCGCCACCTTGCCGGGGCCGATCGAGGCCTTGCGCAAATGGGCGAATGTGTTGGCGAGGCTCGGCTCGCCGGAGGCCTCGTCGCCCTGCAGCGGATGCAGATCCTCGGCGATATTGGCGAGATGCGAGAAATAGCTGAAAGCGCGGATGACCGTCACCGCCTCGCTCGCCGAGAGCGAGCGCAGCAGCGCATCGAGCTTGTGATCGGCCTCCATGTCGCCATTGCGGCTGACGGCCACGGAGAGGCGGCGGATCGTCTCTATGCGCTCGAAGGCGGCGACGCCCTCCTGCTCGCGCACCGTGTCGCCCAGCAGGCGGCCGAGCAGGCGAATATCGGCGAGCAGCGACTGATCGTCGAGCAGAGCGGAGGAGCTGGAATTGGCGGCGTCTGTTTCGACTTGCATAGGGGGCGTCGATCCTCGAGCGGGGGCGCCACGCGGCGCGGTAGGTGTGGCGAGCTATAGCAGATTTTGGACCGGAGGCGATGTGGTGTGGATTCTCGGCGGAACGGCCGTGATGACCCGAGGGCCTCGGCGAATTCGACTTGCTCATCGGCGGTCGGTCCGACTATATATTCGAGTAGGCTGAAGCCACAGCCACGGCATAGAAGAGTGAGCCGGCTCATTCCGACAAGCGCATAAGCGTCGGCGTGAGCCTCGGGAGTGAGCCGGCTCCATCTAAGTCGGGATAATTTCTTTGTTTCAGCCGCTATATGCAATTTTGCTCGACGGCGGCTTCCTCACAAAAAAGCTATACGCCAAGCTGGAGCGACATCCGACGGCGGACGATATCGTGGCCGAATGCGAGCGGCTGCAAAATTTGCAGGCCGTGAAGAATTATGAATTGCTTCGGATCTATTATTACGACGCTCCGCCTTCGGCGGACTCGGTAACGAAACCCGTGTCTCGAACACGTATGAATCTCGCGACGACCGAGCGCTTTCGGTTGAGCCAATCGCTCTATGATCAATTGGTTCTGAAGCCGCATTTCGCGCTGCGCATGGGTGAGACGCGACTCTCGCCCGACAAATGGCGGATCAAGCCGCGAGTGGCGCGATCGCTCGTGTCCGAGCAGCGCGCGCTCGGCGATGACGATTTCGAGCTGGATTTGTCGCAGAAGGGAGTCGATATGCGTATCGGCCTCGACATGGCCCGTCTCGCTCTGCGCGAGACAGTGCGAGCCGTCGTCGTGGTCACCGGAGATTCGGACTTTGTTCCGGCGTTCAAATTCGCTCGTCGCGAGGGCGTCAAAGTCATTTTGGACCCGCTCGGACATAATGTTCGAACCGAATTGAGGGCTCATTCGGACGTCGTCGTGACGAATTGACCCCGAGCTTCTCGCCATCTCGGCGAGAAGACGATTGCTTCTCGCCGCTGGCCCCCTCCCTTGTCGCCTCCGCCGGTCCGACTTATAGACCTCGCTGCGGCCGTACCCTCAGTGAGCTCACGACCATGGAAGACGCGTCCTCGATTCTGATTCCCGCCGCCATCGGCGCGCTCATCGGCGTGGCTTTCGCCTTTTTCGCGCGCTGGTCGGAGCGTTATCCGCAGGCGGGCTCCCGCCGCGCGCTGGCCTATGGGCTCATCGCCACGGCCGCGCTCTATGTCGGCTTCGCCTTCGCCTCGGACAATGCAAAGGCCTGGTTCGGCATCGAGATGACCGGCCTCGCTATTTTCGGCTCCTTCGGGCTGCTGGGCCTCGTCGGCTCGCCCTGGTGGCTCGCCATCGGCTTCGCTCTGCATCCCTTCTGGCATTTGCAGTTCCATTATCTCGGCACGGGCTCGGAGTTCACGCCGGCGTGGTTCACGCTCGGCCTCACCGGTTTCGATCTGGCCGTCGCCGCTTATGTCGTCTATGCCATTCTGCGCGGCGCCGATCCGCAGCTCCAGCGTAAGCCGCGGCCCTCCGCGCCTTCCGCCGCCGCCGGCGGCGAGGAAGAGGAGCCGCAGCGTCCGCTCACGCGCAATGAGCGCCGCGCCGCCAAAAAGTCGCGCTGAAACCACGCCGCAGAGAGGCTCTGATCGATGAACGCTCCCGCCGATTTCACTCTCCGTCACGATTGGACGCTGGAGGAGATCGTCGCCATCCACGACGCGCCTCTGCTCGAGCTGATCGCGCGGGCGAGCGCGCTGCACAGCCGCTTCTTCGATCCCAATGACGTGCAGAAGGCGGCGCTGCTCAGCATCAAGACAGGCGGCTGCCCGGAGAACTGCTCTTATTGCTCGCAATCTGCGCATCACCGCGAGGTCAAGCTCGATCGCGTCGAGCTGCTGCAGGTGGACGAGGTTCTGGACGCCGCCGCGCGCGCGAAGGAGGCGGGGGCCGATCGTTTCTGCATGGGCGCGGCCTGGCGGCAGGCGCCCAAGGGCGAGCGTTTCGACTCCGTGCTGGACATGGTGCGCGGCGTGCGGGCTCTCGGCATGGAGGCCTGCGTCACGCTCGGCATGCTGGACGACGGCCAGGCCGAGCGCCTCGTGGAGGCGGGCCTCACCGCCTATAATCATAATCTCGACACGGGGCCGGAATTCTACGGCGAGATCGTCACCACCCGCACCTATGAGGATCGGCTGCAGACGCTCGCCGCGGTGCGCCGCGCCGGCATAGAAATGTGCTGCGGCGGCATTATCGGCATGGGCGAGAGCGTGCGCGACCGCGCGCATATGCTGCAGGTTCTGGCCTCCTTCGATCCGCATCCCGAGAGCGTGCCGATCAATGCGCTGGCCGCCATCGAGGGCACGCCGCTCGAGGGGCGCCCGCCGGTGGATTCGCTGGAATTGGTGCGCATGATCGCGACGACGCGCATCCTCATGCCGAAATCCCGCGTGCGCCTGTCCGCCGGCCGCTCCGGCCTCTCGCGCGAGGCGCAGATCTTGTGCCTCGTCGCCGGCGCCAACTCCATCTTCTATGGCGAGAAGCTGCTGACGGCCGGCAATCCCGGCCTCGACGCCGACGCCGCGCTCTTCTCCGCGCTTTCTGCGCAAGGGCAGGGGGCTTGCGCGGCGAAGCAATAGGCGCCGCGGGCGGGAGGAAAAGCGGGGAGAGACCGATGCATGGGCAGGACCGCTTTCTCCTCGCCGGCGTGATGGGCTGGCCGATCTCGCATTCGCGCTCGCCCAAAATCCACAATTACTGGCTCGCCCGCTATGGCCTCGCCGGCGCCTATGCGCCGCTCGCCATAGAGCCGGGGCGGCTCGCGGCGGCGCTGCGCGCTCTTCCGGCGCTGAATTTCTCGGGCTGCAATCTCACCATCCCGCATAAGGAGGCGGCGCTCGCCATCGTCGATGTTCTCGACGCGAGCGCGACGCGTATCGGCGCGGTCAATTGCGTGGTGGTGGAGGAGGACGGGGCGCTCGTCGGCCGCAATTATGACGGCTTCGGCTTCACCGCCTCGCTGCGCGCCGCCGCGCCCATGTGGCGGGCGGACGCCGGACCTGCGGTGGTGATCGGCGCCGGCGGCGCGGCGCGGGCGGTCATCGCCGGGCTCATCGATTCCGGGGCGGCGGAGGTGCGGCTGTTCAATCGCACGCTCGAGCGGGCGCAGAAGATCGCCGCGGATTTCGGCGCTCCGGTCACGGCGCATCGCTGGGAGGAGCGCGCCGAGGGCCTCGCCGGCGCCGGCCTGCTGGTGAACACGACGAATCAGGGAATGGTGGGCGAGCCGCCGCTCGATCTGCGATTGGATCGCCTGCCGACGGAAGCGCTCGTCTCCGATATCGTCTATGCGCCGCTGGAGACGCCGCTGCTGGCCGCGGCCCGCGCCCGCGGCAATGTCGCGGTCGATGGGCTCGGCATGCTGATTCATCAGGCGCGGCCGGCGTTCCGCGACTGGTTCGGCGTCATGCCCGAGGCGACGCCGGAGCTGCGCGCGCTGATCGAGGCGACGCTGTAGAAGATCAGCGCGCTCCGCCCGGCGCGTTCGGCCGGGCGAGGAGCATTTTCGCGGGGCTCACGCCACAAAGGCAGAGACGGCGAAGCGGAAGGGCGACCAGCGGCTCGACAATTCCACCAGCTCATTGGCGCGCTTGAGGAAAGTCGTGTAGCGCTCGCTCGCGAAGCGCGATTGCGCCTCCAGCGCGTCGCCCACCGAGCGCGCCTGGCCGAGGGCCAGCGCCAGATCGAGGACGGCGGCGGCGTTCTCATTCACGAGATCGAAAGTCTTCAGCGACCAGAGGCTCGGGTCGAGCGGCTCGGCCTTGGCGGGCGCGGCCTCGATTGTCGCGGCGATGATGGTCACAGGCGCGACCGGCGCTTCGGTGATCGGCTTCGCGACGACCTCGAGGACGGGCTCCGCAATTATCTCGAGGACAGGCTCCGCCACGGTCTCGAGCGCGGGCTCCGGCGCAACGTCGAAAACGGGCTCCGGCGCGGTCTCGGCTGGGGCCTCGATGGCGGCGGGCTCCGCCGGCGTCAGCGCCAGCTCGACAGGCTCCAGCGCCGCGGTCACGGCCTCGATCTCGGCGGCCTCCAGAGCGGCGGCGACAGCGTCGATCTCGACGGGCGGCGCAGCCTCCAGCGGGGCCGTCTCGGGCTCGTCGTCGTCCAGCGCGTCCTTGAGGGTGATCGGCGGCTCCTTCGGCGGCGCCGGGCGCTTGGAAGAACCTCTCGTATGGGTGGCCATCGCTTCGGGCTCCTTTCGTGCTGGTGTCGGCAGTTTGGTGTCGCGCCCGAATCGCCTTCGGCGCTCGAAGCTCCGCGGAAACGCCGCTCTACTCGACGCTGCCTCTACTCACGACGCGCCGCAGCGCGTTTCGTCGAGGCGCCGCGCGCCGAAGGCGCGGCGCCGTCGGTAAATCACTTGCCGGTCGTCGCTTTTTGCAGCGCGGCGCCGAGATCCTTGGCCTGGGTCTGAATCGCCTCGACCTGGCTCTTCACATACTCCGCTTGCAGCTGGAGCACCTCCTGGGGGTCTTTCGCGCGCAGCAGCTTTTGCGCGAGATCGAAGGCCGCGTTCACATTGGCTTCGGCGTAGCCGAGCGCCTTGGCGCTCACATCCTTGGCCCCGACCTGGAAGGTGGCGGTCGTCGTCTCGACGGAGCCGATCGCCTTTTGCGCGGCTCCGGCGAATCCCTCGAACGCCTTGCGCGCCTGCTCGACGCTCTTCTCGGCGAAGTCGCGGACTTCGTTCGGTATCTGGTAGATCGGTTCGCTCACGAATGCTTCCTTCTGGTCGGGTCGGCTGCGCCGCCCGTCGGCCGAAGAAGGGGCGCCGGCCGACCGCCTGCGGCCGTCCATCGCGCATCGCGATCGGGACAGGCGCCGCCGAGCCGAATATGGCTCAACTCATGTTGCATTGCAACATAATTATGGTCTAGGGGCGGCGCGTCCGTTCATCATGAATCGCCGAAGCTTGTTAAAATGTCCTTCGCCGCATAGACCAAGCCGTAACGAACCTTTAAGTTTCACTTAACCGATCTTTCACCTTCGATCGGCCGCGACGCGCGTTCCGCGCCGCTTTGTTCCGCGCCGCTTCCGGCGCTTGTCGCGTCTGAAGAGGCGCTGTCGATATGAGCGAGCACGACAGGATCGAGAGCGAGGCGTTCGCCGCGCAGATCGGCGCCGATCCGGCCTTCGCCGCGCTCGAGGCGTCCGGCGCGCCGATCGTCGCCGCCGCGGGCGAGCCGCTGGCGATCGTCCACGCCAATGAGTCGGCGATTTCCGTCTTTGGCGGCGATCTCGTCGCGCTCGGCGACCGGCTGTTCCGTGGGAGCGAGCCCGGCGCGCGCCGGCTGCGCGAGCTCGCCGCGGCCGAGAGTCACGCCGCCGCGCCGCGGCTCGAGCGGCTGCGCTTCTCCTTCGGTCCCATCGCGCAGACGGCGACCGTTCTGTGCCGCAGGCTCACGGCCGAGGAGACGGGGCCGATCTTTCTGGTCGCAATGCTCGGCATGCGGTCCGCCGCGAGTGAGACTCCGCTGGTTCGGCCAGAAGAAGCTTCTGTCTCCGCGGCCGTGATCGCCGCGCCGGAGGCTGTGGCCGAATCTCCGGCCGCTCCATCTCCGGCCATTCCTGCGATCGAGCCGCCGCCCGCCCGTCCGCCGCGGCCGGAGCGATTCCTCTGGCGCTCCGACGCGGAGGGGCGGGTGCTCGACGTCACCGCCGCGCTCGCCGATGTGGTCGGGCGCGAGAATGGCGACATCGCCGGACGCTCGTTTCTCGAGCTGGCGAGCCGGCTGCGGCTGGCGCCGGATGATCGTCTCGCCGACGCCTTCGCCTCGCGCCGCTCCTGGAGCGGGGTCGAGCTCGATTGGCCGCTCGACGGCGGCGGCGCGCGCGTCCCGGTGACGCTCGGCGCTCTGCCGATCTTCGACGACGGCCGCCATTTCGGCGGCTATCAGGGCTATGGCGTGCTGCATGTGGACCGGCTGCGCCACGAGCCCGAGTCCAATTCCGAGCCCGAGCCGGACATTGCTCCGCCGGCGGAGGAGCCCGCCGCCGCGCTGGAGCCGCCGGCCGAGGCCGCGCCCCTGGCCGAGGCGGAGCAGACGTCGGCGCTCATCGGCGCCAAGATCGTGCCGCTGCGGCCGCTGCCGCGCCTCGAGGAGGCCGCCGCCTCCATCGGCGAGTCGCTGTCGCCGAGCGAGCGCACCGCCTTCGACGAGATCGCCCGCGCGCTCGCCTCCGCCGCGCAAAAGCCGGCCAAGGGCTCGGTGCGCGATTTGTTCGAGACGATCGAGCAGGCGACTGGGCAGCAAGCTTCCGGCGGGCAATCCGCGGGGCAGGCGGCCGCCGTCTCGGCGGAGCCCGAAGCGGCGCCTTTCGAGGAGCATGAGCCCGCGCCAATCCACGATGCTCTGCCCTCCAATGAGAATAGCGCCTTTCCCGGCGACCTCTCGCGCGCCGCCGCTCTGCTCGATCGGCTGCCCATAGGCGTCATGGTCGCGCGCGGGGCGGAGGCGCTCTACGCCAATCGCACGCTGCTGGATTATCTCGGCTATGGCGACGCCGCCGCTTTGGCGGGCGATGGCGGCGCGACGCGGCTCTTCGCCGGCCGGCGCCCGCCCACCGCGGCGGATGGAACCGCGGCCGGCGTCGTCGAGGTGCTCGATTGCGACGGCGAGCCGCTGGAGGCGGATGTTCGGCTCGAGCCGATCCAATGGGACGGTCTGGCCGCCACTCTCGTCACGCTGCGCAGCGCGCAGCAATCTATCGCCGCGCCGGAGCGCGCGCGCGCCGGCGCCTTGCGCAAGGAGCTGGAGAGCCGCCGCCATGAGGCGGAGGAGCTGCGCGCGACGCTGGACGCAATGGGCGACGCCGTTGTGGTGGTCGACGCCGAGGGCAGGCTGCGCAGCGTCAACGCCGCGCTCGGCCGGCTCGTCGGCGGCGAGCCGCGCGCGCTGCTCGGCTCCGGCCTCGCCTCGCTGCTCTGTGACGCGGATCAAGGCGTGGTCGCTGATTTTCTCCGTCGCCCGACGAGCCGCGATCTCGGCGAGGGGCTGCCGGTGCAGGCGCGCGCGCGCAATGGTCAGCTTATCCCTGTGCTGCTGACGCTGGCGCCGCTCGGCCCGCCGCCGGAGCAGAGGCGCTGCGTCATTCTCCATGTGATCCGCCGCCGCAGCTCGGACGACGAGCTCGAGGCCGCCCGCCGCGAGGCCGAGCGCGCCAGCGCCGCCAAGACCGATTTTCTGGCCAAGGTCAGCCATGAGATTCGCACGCCGCTCAACGCCATCATCGGCTTCGCCGAGGTGATGATGGAGGAGCGCTTCGGCCCGCTCGGCAATGAGCGCTACAAGGAATATCTCAAGGACATCCACACATCGGGCGAGCATGTGCTGAGCCTCGTCAATGATCTGCTCGATCTCTCCAAGATCGAGGCGGGCAAGTTCGAGCTCGACGTCGAGCGCATAGACGCCAACGCCGTCATTTCCGAATGCGTGTCGATCATGCAGCCGCAGGCGAACCGCAGCCGTGTGGTGATCCGCCTGTCCTTGTGGCCGCGCTTGCCGCGCATCCTTGCCGACGGCAGGTCGCTGCGGCAGATATTGCTGAACCTTCTGTCCAATGCGGTGAAGTTCAACGAGGCGGGCGGACAGGTGATCGTGTCGAGCGCCTTGACCGACGCCGGATATGTGGTGATCCGCGTGAAGGACACAGGGATCGGCATGTCCGAGACCGAGATCGAGACGGCGCTCGAGCCCTTCCGCCAGATCGGCTCGTCGCGCGGCGGCACGGGCCTCGGCCTGCCGGTGACGAAAGCGCTGATCGAGGCCAATCGCGCCTCCTTCTCGATCAAGAGCCGAAAGAACCAAGGGACGCTGATCGAGGTCGCCTTTCCGCCGCCGCAGGTGCTCGCGGCGGAATAGCGAGGCCCCGCCGGCGCCGCGCCGGAAAGGGGATTTCGATGAGAGCGTCGGATATCGTCCGCATGGATGAGGCGTTTCGCTTGGCGAAGAAGAGCTTCGACGAGGGCGGCCTGCCGATCGGCTCCGTTCTCGCCGAAGGCGCGCGCATGCTCGGCCGCGGCCATAATCGGCGCGTGCAGCAGGGCGATCCTATTCTGCATGGCGAGATGGATTGCCTGCGCGACGCCGGACGCCGCGCCTCCTATCGCGAGACGACGCTCTACACGACGCTCTCGCCCTGCATGATGTGCGCGGGGACGATCGTGCAGTTCAAGATTCCGCGCGTCATCGTCGGCGAGAACAGGAATTTCGGCGGCAATGAGCAGTTTCTCCGCGACCATGGCGTCGAGGTGATCCTGCTCGACGATGCGCGCTGCCGCGAATTGATGCGAAACGATATCATGGCCAATCCGTCCGTCTGGAACGAGGATATCGCCGAGGACGCGCCGCGCGGGGGAGCCGGGGGACAGTGACAGTCGATCTCAACGCCGATCTCGGAGAAGGATTCGGAGCCTGGCGCATGGGCGACGACGAGGCCATGCTCGACCTCGTGACCTCCGCCAATGTCGCTTGCGGCTATCACGCCGGCGACCCCGACATAATGGCGCGCTGCTTCACGCTGGCGAAAGCGCGCGGCGTCGCCATTGGGGCGCATGTGTCCTTTCCCGATCTCGCGGGCTTCGGCCGCCGGCGCATTCCCTATTCCGCCGCCGAGGTGGAGCGTCTCGTCGCCTATCAGATCGGCGCGGCGCAGGCGCTCGCGCAGTACAGCGGCCATCGCCTCACTTATGTGAAATGCCATGGCGCGCTCGCCAATGTCGCGGAGGTCGAGCCGGAGATCGCGCTCGCCGTGGCGCAGGCGACGCGCGCCGTCGACGCCAGCCTCACTCTGCTGGCCATCGCCTGCAGCGAGCAGGTGGCGGCGGCCGAGCACGCCGGCGTCGCCACCGCGCATGAGGTGTTCGCCGATCGCGCCTATCTCGATGACGGACGGCTGAAGCCGCGCGGCCAGAAAGGCGCCGTGATCGAGGATCCGGACTGGGCCGCAGCGCGCGCGCTCAATATGTTGAACGAGCAGGCGATCGTCACCGAGAGCGGCAAGCGTCTGCCGACGCCGATCGACTCCATCTGCGTGCATGGCGACACGTCGCACGCCGTCGATATGACGCGGCGCCTGCGTGCGGCGCTGGAGCGCGCAGGCTATCAGCTCCTGCCTTTCGCGCCATCGGAGACATGAGGCGATGCGCTACGCCGCGCCGCGCTGTCTCGACGCCGGCGAGGCGGCGCTGGTGGTCGAGTTCGGCGACAGCGTCGATCCCGCGATCAGCGCCGAGGTGCTGGCGCTCGACGCCGCTCTGCGAGCCGCGCCGCTCACTGGAATCCTCGAGACGGTTCCGACCTATCGCTCGCTGATGATTCACTACGATCCGCTGGCGCTCGCCCGCGCCGTGCTCGTCGCTCATGTCGAGGCGCTGGAGAGAGCGGCGCAGGAGAGCGCTGCGCCGAACGTCCGCTGGATCATTCCCTGCTGCTACGCGCCGCCGCATGGCGAGGATTTGGCGGCGGCGGGCGAAGCCTTGTCGCTTTCGCCCGAGCGCATTGTGGAGCTTCATTCGGGCGCCGATTTTCGCGCCTATATGTATGGCTTCGCGCCGGGCTGGTGCTATCTCGGCGGCCTGCCTTCGGCGCTCGCCGTTCCGCGCCGCGCCTCCCCGCGCGGGCCGACGCCGCGCGGCGCGGTGCTCATCGGCGGCGGCCTCTCGCTCATCGGCGCCGATCCCATGCCGACCGGCTGGTATGTCCTCGGCCGCACGCCCGAGCGGCTCTTCGCGCCGAGTCGTGATCCCTCTTTTTTTGTCGAGGTCGGCGATGCGCTGCGTTTCGAGCCGATCGACGAAGCGACATTTCGCGCGCTCGAGGAGAAGAGCGCGCGCGGCGAGATGATCGCGCGGCGCGAGGCCTTCGCATGAGCGCGCGGCTGATCTTTCTCGCGGCGGGGCCGGGGGTGACGCTGCAGGACGCCGGGCGGCGCGGCAGCCTGCGCTTCGGCGTCACGCCGGCCGGCCCGATGGACGCCAGCGCCTTCGCCGCCGCCAATCTCGCGGCGGGCGTCGCCATGGGCGCAGCGGCGATCGAGGTCTCTCTCGGCGGAACGGAGCTGACGGCGGAAGGGGAGACAATCGGCCTCGCCATCGCCGGCGGCGAATTCGACATTCGCCTCGATGGCGCGCCGCTTCCCTTCGCCTGCGCGCTCTCGCTGGAGCCGGGCGCACGGCTCTCCATTCGCGCGGGGCGGAGCGGCGCCTGGTGCTATGTCGCCATCGCCGGCCGCATCGATCTGCCGCCGACGCTGGGCTCGCTCGCCACCCATGCGCGCTCTTTCACGGGCGGGCTCGAGGGGCGGGGCTTGCGCGCCGGCGATGTTCTGCCCCTCGCCGATCTCGCCCCGCCGCCGCGAGAATTGCAGGCGCTCGAGGCGCCGTGGTTCGCCTCTGGGGAAGAGCCGATCCGCGCCGTGCTCGGGCCGCAGGCGGATTATTTTTCAAAAGAGGCGATCGACAAATTTCTATCGGCGCGCTGGCGGGTGGGGCAGCGCAGCGACCGCATGGCCTATCGGCTGGAGGGCGCGCGCCTTTCCCATGCGAAAGGGCACGACATCGTCTCGGATGGCGTGGCGCTCGGCGCGATCCAGGTTCCGGGCGACGGCGCGCCGCTCGCGCTGATGGCCGATCGCCAGCCGACCGGCGGCTATCCGAAGATCGCCAATGTCATCGGCGCCGATATCGGCCGTCTCGCGCAGCGGCGGCCGGGGGATGCATTCTCCTTTGCCGCGGTATCGATCGAGCAGGCCGTCGCGGCGCGGCGGGCGCTGAGCGAGGCGATGGCCGCTGGCGTGCGGCTGCGCGCCGTGGGCGGGGAGATTTCGACGGAATTGCTGCTTTCGGCCAATCTCATCGGCGGCGTCACAGACGCTTATTTGTCGATGGAGAAAGAGTAGGGATTCCCATACCCTCCTTCGCTGCGCGCTATCGGATTCCTACACCCTCCTCGCCCCCGCGGCGTCCTGGCCGGGCTCGTCCCGGCCATCCACGCCACGACGCAGAAGCGTCTTTAAAAGTTTGGCGTGACGCGGAAGCTCCGGTGGCGCCCGCCATGGGGCGAATTTGTCGAAAGCGGGCGCGTTCCTTCGGTTTCTCAGCTGCTTGGCGTGGATGGCCGGGACAAGCCCGGCCATGACGGCCAGAGCGTCTCGCGAGGTGCGCATCCGATAGCCCGCTGCGCGGGAGAAGGTCGGAGAGGGGGCTCGTCCAGCGGCCGGCCTACTCTTGCAACGGCCCCCACGACGGATCGGACGCGTAGGACGGCGTCGGCACGGGGAATTCCGAGCGGCCGAAAATATCGACCATGAAAATCTTGGCGCCGCCGCTGCCGCCGGAATCGCGGAAGAACATCAGGAACAGCCCATTCGGCGCCCAGGTCGGGCCTTCGTTGTGAAAGCCCTCGGTGAGGATGCGCTCGCCGGAGCCGTCCGGCTTCATCACGCCAATGCCGAAGGAGCCGGAGGATTGCTTGGTGAAGGCGATGTAATCGCCTTTGGGCGACCACACCGGCGTCGAATAATGGCCTTGGCCGAAGGAGATGCGCCGCGCGCCGCCGCCGCCCGCGCCCATCACGTAAATCTGTTGCGAGCCGCCGCGATCGGATTCGAAGACGATCTCGCCGCCGCTCGGCGAATAGGAGGGCGAGGTGTCGATGGCGTTGGTGTCGGTGAGCCGCGTCGTCGTGCGCGAGCGCAGATCCATGGCGTAGAGATTGGTGGCGGCGCCCTGCGACAGCGACATGACGATCTTCTGCCCATCGGGCGAGAAGCGCGGCGAGAAGGTCATGCCCGGAAAATTGCCGACCACCTCGCGCTGGCCGCTTTCGATGTTCAGCAGCAGCACCTTCGGATCGGCGGAGCCGAAGGACATGTATGTGACGTCTTGCGAGGAGGGCGAGAAGCGCGGCGTGACGACGAGCTCCTCGCCACGGGTCAGATAGCGAATATTGGCGCCGTCCTGATCCATTATGGCGAGACGCTTGCGGCGATGCTCCTTCGGCCCGCTCTCGTCGACGAAGACCACGCGCGTGTCGAAGAACCCCTTCTCGCCGGTGATGCGCGTGAACACCGCGTCCGAGACGAGATGCGCGACGCGGCGCATATTGGCGGAATCGGTGACATATTGCTGGCCCGCGGCCTGCTCGCCGGTGGAGACGTCGAAGAGGCGGAACTCGGTCTTGAGCCGTCCGTCCGGGCTGCGCTGCGAGCGGCCGGTGACGACATATTGCGCATTGAGCGTGCGGAAGAGATCGAGATTGGGCGTGGCCTCGGAGCCGGCGGGCTCCGGGACGGCGCCGGGCTCGATGGGACGCAGAAAGACCGAGCGCTTGAAATTATTGACGACGACGCTCGTCACTATGCGCGCCGCCTCATCGCCGGAGAAATTCGTCACCGCGACGGAAACCGGCTGAAAGCCGCCGCCCGCGCGCAGATCGAGCACGCGCGCCGCGCGCGCCGGCGCGGCGAGGAAAGGCGAGAGGGTCGCCCCGGCGAGAATATGGACGGCCGAGCGGCGGTCGATGTGAAACGTCATGAGAGGGTGGTCCTGGGCGTTTTCGAATTTTCGAAGGCAAAGAGAATGACCGTCGCTACATATCCTCCCTCATGTCCAATTCCGTGACGCGCCAATAATCGTAATAGGGCGCAAAGGCGGCCGGAATCGGCATGGGGCTGCAACGGCGCACGGCGCCGAGCGCCTGCTCGCCGCGGCTGCGCTCGACGGGATCGGAGGAGGGGTTGAGCAGGCGCGGCGCGCCTTCGAGCGCGCCTTCCCGCGACAGGCGGAATTCCACACGCGGCACATAGGTCTGGGCGTTGATCGACAGCGACGCCTGCCAGCAGCGGCGATAGTGATCGACCGTATAGGCGTCGATCTGCGCCTGCAGAGTCGGCGACATGCGCGGCGCGCTCGCCGTCGGCGCGCCGAGCGAGGCGGTCTTGGTGAGATCGGCGCCGGTCGCGGCGCGGCGTTGCGGCGCCTCATGGCTCAAGAGATTGGCGATATTGGCCGCGTCGAATTTCGATTTGGGCGCGGCCTCGTCGCCGGATTTCGGCTTGGCCGGCGGCTTGTCGGATTTCTTCTTCTCGTCGGAGTCGCTCGGCGCGCCCTTTTCGGCGGCCTTCTTTTTCTCGAGGAGCTTGGCCACCTCATCGACCTTCAGTTGCTTGGTCGCCGGCTCCTTCGGCTTGGCCTCGTCCTTCTTGGCCTCTTCCTTCCTGGGCTCTTCCTTGGGCTTCGGCTTCTCGGGAGGCTGCGGCGTCTCCTTGGCCTCCTTCTCGGGCTTTGGACGCACGGGGGGCTTGGGCTTCACCACCTCGGCCTCTTCCGGCTCCTCGCGCTCGGGCGGCGTCGGCGCGGGCTTGGCGCGCTCGGGTTTCGGCGGCTCGGGCTTGGGAGGCTCCGCCATGGCCGGCTGCGGCTTCGGCGGCTCCGGCTTGGGCGGCTCGGCTTTGGGCGGAGTGGGACGGAGCGGCGGCTCCGGCGTCGGCGGCAGAGCGGCGAGACGCTTGGGCGGAGGCGGGGCCTCGGGCTTGTCCTCCGGCTCATCGAGCCGCGGCTTCAGCGGCGGGGGCGGGGCGGCGACGTCCTTCTTGGCCTCGGCGAGCGGCGGCAGCGGCCTGGTCTCGTGCTGCTCGGCGATTTTATCGGCGCGCTGGACAGGCTTGATCTCCTTTGCGGCCTTCTCGCCCTTCATCACCTGATTGATCTGCGCATCCGTGACGATATCGACCGGCACGGTCTCCTGCGCATCATCGAATTTCTTCGTGTCCGAAAAGGCGATGAGCGTCGCCAGCAGCAGTCCGGCATGGACGGCGGCCGATACGACGAGGCCAGGTTCGGAACGCGAGGGCTTCAACGCTTCCCCTCACTTCTTGTCCACTTCGGTCACGAGAGCGACCTTCTTGTAACCGGCGCTCGTCACCATCGACATGATCTCGGCGACGCGGCCGTAATTCACCGTCTTCGAAGCGCGCATATAGATGCGCTCGTCGAAGCCCGCTTTGGCGGTCTCCTTCAGACGGTCGAGCAGCTGGCCGATCTCGATCGGCTGATCCATCAGAAAGATCTGCCCCTTGTCGTCCACGGCGATGGACAGCGGCTTCTGATCGATATTGAGCGGCCCGGCCTTGGTCTGCGGCAGATCGACGGCGACGCCAGTGGCGAGCAAGGGCGCCGCGACCATGAAGATGATGAGCAGCACCAGCATGACGTCGATGAAGGGCGTCATATTGATCTCGGCCATGGCGCCATAGCGCGGCGTTCCGCGCCGGCGGCGTCCCGAGCCCTTGCGTCCTGCGGCGACCGACGCTCCCATTTTGCGTTTCTCCCGCTCAGGCCGCGCGATCGCGACCGGACTGGCCGGCGTGCTGATCGATCTGGCGCGACAGAATGGCGGAGAATTCGTCGGCGAAGCTCTCGAGCCGCGCCTGGGTGCGGGCGACGTCGCCCTGCAGCTTGTTATAGGCGACCAGCGCGGGAATGGCGGCGAAGAGGCCGATGGCGGTGGCGAGCAGCGCTTCCGCAATGCCCGGCGCGACCACGGCGAGCGAGGTGTTCTTGGAGGCGGCGATGGAGCGGAAGGAGGTCATAATGCCCCAGACCGTGCCGAACAGGCCGACGAAGGGGCCGGCCGAGGCGACCGTCGCCAGCACCAAAAGATTGGATTCGAGCTTCTCGACCTCGCGGGCGATGGAGACGTCCAGCACTTTGTCGATGCGCGCCTGCAAGCCCATGAAGGAGGCGCCGGCGTTCTGGAAGGAGCGCTTCCATTCGCGCATGGCGGCGATGAACAGGCTGCCCATGCCGGCGGCCGGGCGCTCCTGCAGCTTGGCGTAGAGATCCTCGAGCGAGGAGCCGGACCAGAACACTTCCTCGAAGCGGTCCATGGCGCGGCGCGTGCGCGAGAACAGCAGAACCTTGTTGACGATGATCGCCCAGCACCAGACCGAGGCCAGCAGCAGGCCGACCATCACCAGCTTGACGACGATATGCGCGCCCCAGAACATGCCCCAGATGGACACCTCGGCGGCTGCGCCGGAGAGCGGGGCGGCGATTTCGGCTGGATTCATGAAAGTCGTCCTCGGAAGTCGCGGGGTCGGCGGCGAAGCTGGATCGATCGCGGCGGAATCGTCGGCTCCCGCCCGCGCCGGGACTCACGTCGCGCTCGCTCCCGCAGCGCCGCGCCGAAGGCTGTGGAGCCCGAGCGGTATGGAGCGCGAATCCGCCGAGATTTTGTCCTGGATGCGCCGCACAATCGGAAAATATGAGTGGAAGGCTTAAGGGACCGTAAAGGTCACGCGCCGCGCGGGCTGGCGACGGAGAGGAACTTCGCCCGCACATCGGCCGGCATGCGGCGCGGCCGGCCGCCTTCCACCGCGGCGATTCTCACTTGCGCCGAAACCAGCGGCTCCTCGCCCCGCATGACGCGCTGGTCGAGATCGAAGGAGGCGCCGGACACTTCGCGGACGATCGTCTCGACGATGAGGGAATCGTCCATTTGCGCCGGCTTGCGGAAATCGATCGTCAAGGCGCGCACGACGAAGAACAGTCCGCCTTGCGCCTCCAGCAGCTCGCGCTGGCCGAGGCCGAGATCGCGCAGCAGCTCGGTGCGGCCGCGCTCCATGAAGCGCAGATAAGAGGCGTGGTAGACGAGACCGGAGAAATCCGTGTCCTCGTAATAGACGCGGACGGCGAGAGTGTGCGTATGGGTCATTTCGCGCGCGCAGGATCACTGGTGGCTCTGCTATACAGCAGGCCGCCGCGTCTCGCATCCCTTAGATCCCGAGAGATCGGCGCTGTGCGTGCGCTGCGGCAGGGCCGGTTGCACCGCAATATATAATTCTGATACATATCGATGCGTCGCAGGCGTGTCGAGGCTGAGAAGGGTCGATGAACAAAGAGCTTTGCATCCTCGTCTGCGGCGTCGGGGAAAGGGCCTCGGCGGTGGCGAGGCGTCTGATCGGCGAGGGCTACGCCACCGTGCTCCATCAGGAGCGGCCGCCGCGGGCGCTGCGGCGGCGCATGTGCTACGCCGACGCCTGGTTCGACGGCGTCGCCGCTCTGGGCGGCGTCGAGGCGCGCCGCGCCGACCGGCCGACGGAATTTCTCTGCGGCATGCAGACCCGGCAATTTCTGCCGCTTCTGCTGCGGCCTTTCGACGAGGTGGTGGAGCGCTGGCCCTGGGACGTCATCATCTCCGCGCCGGACCATGACGGCCGCCCGGCCCGATCTATCGCCAATGTGGCCGAGCTGACGATCGGCGTCGGCTCCGGCTTCGTCGCCGGCGCCGATTGCGATCTCGTCATCGCGACCGATGGTCTCGATCCGGGCGCCGTGCTGCGCGCCGGAGACGCGCCGCCGAGTCGCCGCGACGCGGATCGCCTCGCGCTCGACTATTGGGACGTGATCGCGATGGCGGAAGGCGCGCTCGCCGCGCGCAAGACGATCGGGGAGCGCGTCGAGGCGGAGGAAATTTTTGGCTTTATCGGCGAGGAGCCGGTGCGCGCCCCGGTCGCCGGCCGAATCAGCGGGCTGGCGCGGCCGGACCAGACGGCGCCGGCGGGCGCGCCGATCGCGGAGATCGCGACATCGGACCGCGCGCCCGTCGCCGGCGTTTCCGACCGCAACAAGCTGATCGCCCGCGGCGTCTCCTTCGCCGTGGAGATGGAGGCGGGCGGCTGGACGCCGGTCTCGATCGGCTCGCGCTGACGCCTTTCCTGTATTAATCTCCGGCGCATATTTTTTGGCGCCGGCGATCGACGTGGCGTTCAGCCGTCGAGAGACGGCGCGCCGCACGGAATTTTCGTCATGAGACCTTTTTTCTCGCTGACCTTGCTGGTCATCGTCACTCTCACGCTCGGCGGGGTCCCACGCCTGTGGAACTTCGCGCAGGCCGCTTTCAACGATCCGAAATGGCTGCCCGCGCTGGCCGCCGATTCGCCGGTGCATTTCGAGCCGGCGGCCGAGGGCTGCGCCACCATCGTCGGCCGCATGCTGCCGGAGGCGCTTCGCAGCGTCGAGGACGCGCATGGACGCCCTTTCGCGCAAGCGCCCATCGTCGGCGTCTATGGCTCCTACGATAATTACGCCAAGGCCAATGGCATGGGCGATCCGCGCATCGCCGCTGTCGCCTTGTCCGGCCGCGTCGTGCTCTCGCCGACCCTCTGCGGCGCGGAGAGCGCGCGCCTCGCGCCGGTGCTGACGCATGAGCTTTCGCATGCGCATTTCTTCGGCTGGCGGGGGCTATGGGCGGAGCGTCCGCCGAGCTGGTTCGTGGAAGGCCTCGCCGTCATGATCTCGGGCGGCGCCGGCGCGGAGGAGATGAGCGAGGAGGAGGCGCGGGCGCGCATTCGCGACGGCCATGCGCTCATCATGAGCGAGCAGGGCGTCTGGCGGGATTTTTCGTCCATCGCCTTCGCCGACGAGCGCGGCGGCGATTTTGCGCGATTCGATCTCGTCTATCGTCAGCGGCTGGCCTTTCGTCAGGCGGCCATGTTCGTGGCCTGGCTGAAGGCGCAGGACGAGGCGGGCTTCGCCGAGCTTTTGCGCCGGCTGGAGGAGGGGAAGGGATTCGCCGCGGCCTTTGCGGCGGCGTTCCGCGCCGATCTGCCGACGCTGTCACGAAACTATCTCGCCACCATCGGCGGATGAGGCTCGCACGGCGCGACATTCGCGGCGGCGGCCTCGCGTGGGCCGAGGCCATGGCGCGTCTCCGCCGCCAGAAGGTCCTGCCGCGTGTCGATATCGAGAAGCCGATCGGCGTCGCAATCGACAAAGCTCGCGTTGGCCAGCAGCGATCTCGCGCCGCCTTCGCCGGCGGGCGGCAAGCGCAGCAGCTCGTCGACGGGGAAAATGGCCGGAGGCCCGTGATAGGCGTCCGCCCGCGACGCGACGATCCCACCGCGCGCTTCCTTCGCGACCGAGATCAGACGCGCGAGATGATCGGTCCCGACGAAGGGCATATCCGCGAGGCAGACGAGCAGCTTCAGCCGATTCTCGACCGAGGACGCGCCGATTTTCAACGAGGCGAGCATGCCGCTTTCGGCGTCGTCATTGCGGAGGATGGAAAATCCATCGCGCGCAAAGGCGTCGCTCCAATGGGCGTCGCTCCAATGGGCGTCGCTTCTGCAAACGACGCGCTTTTGCGCGAAGGCGAACGGCCGCAGGGCGCAGAGAATATGATGCGCGACGGGCGCCCCTGCGAGCGGCGCGCTCAATTTGTCGCCGCCGCCGAAGCGAGAGCCGCGCCCCGCTGCGAGCACGAGGACGGCGATGGACGACGCATCATAGCGGCTCCGCCCGGTCACGGCGTCACCGACTTTCGCGATTCGAGGCAGGACAGAATTTCGGCGAGCACGGAGATGGCGATGGCGCGCGCGTCGCGCGCGGGGCCGAAAAGGCCGATCGGCGCGCGAATGCGGCCAATTTCCTGTTCCGTAAAGCCCTCTTGCCGAAGCCGCTCGACGCGGCGGATATGCGTCCGGCTGCTGCCGAGGCAGCCGACATAAAAGGCGTCGCTGCGCAGGGCCGCCTTCAACGTCGGCAATTCCTGATCGATATCGTGATGAAGCAGCACGACCGCGCTATCGGCGTCGGCGGACCAATCGACCGCGCCGCGCGCCGCCTCGATGACCTCGAGGCCCGCCGCCGCTGCGATGGCGGCCAATGAGCGGCTCTCCAATCCTCGCCCGGAGAGGAGAATTCGCGGCTCCGGCCGCAGCGCCGACAAAAAGGCGTCGTCTCGCCAACCCGTCGGCGCAGCGGCGACCACCGAGAGCTCGGAGCCTTTCGGGCGATAGACGAGGCCGATGGATCGGCGCTCCGTCATGGCGCGCAGAACGTCGTCGATCGGCGCCATGTCTCTCACGACATGGATCGCGAGCGAGACGCCGCCCCCACAGGGAAGCGCTATATCGAAATAGGGCGATCCCTCGCCATAGCGGCGCATGCGGTCGGCGCCCTCCCGGATCGCCTCGACGGCCTCCCGCGCGACCGCCGCCTCGACGCAGCCGCCCGAAACAAAGCCGCAATAGGCGCCATCGTCGCGAACCGCCATATGCGCGCCGAGCGCGCGCGCCGCGCCGCCGATGATCTCCACCAGAGTGACGAGCGCGCATCTCTGTCCGCTCGCCATCGCATCGCTGAGAAAGCGGAAGATGTCGACCGGCCGATCCGTCGAAAGGGCGGGCCGGATGTCGATCTCGCAGGAGAATTGATCGAGATTGCTTCGCATGCGACGCTTCGAGATTGGAGATTTCAGACCGCCCGCTCGATATGGAGCGGGATTTTGCCGCGCGTCTTCAACGGCGCGACGTCGTCGTCGAGGCGCCCGAGCCGGATCAGGCCTTTCGAATAAGGATAGCCGGCGTGGAAGAAGGCGAGATTGCCCCGGGGCGCATAATAGCAGAGATCGCCCGGCGCCTCACTCGAGAAAGGTCCCGCTCCCTCCGTGAGCTTGCGCGGGAGATAGGCGATCTTCTCATTGTCGGCTCGATGGTCGCTCCAGCGGCGGAAGCGACGCGAGGTCGCGAGCGGACGGATTGTCATAGAGCGATACGGTGAACACATGGTCGCCGAAGGCGCATCGCAGCTTCATGATCGTTTTCTCCGGCTGCGCGCGCGAGGGCGGGCCGAGGCGGCGCGACGATCGCGCGCGGCAGCTCGAGCAGCCTTCTGCGCGTCGGGCCTAGTGCTCCGAAGTGAAACGCCGTGTCCATCGTATAGGTCCTCCCTCGCGGCGCTCGTGTCCGGTACTATCCTATCCGATGTGACCAGATTACCTTCTGTCTCACGCTTCGATTAGGCGCTATAATCTGCACCTCAATATGAATGAGATTCATGAATGGCGCGGGACAATGTCAACGACCTGCTCGCCTTCCTCACCGTGGCGCGGGAACGCAGCTTCACGCGCCACGGCGGCCAAGATGTGTCCGTATCCGAGGCCGGGCGCCGACGACCAGGACCTGCCACCATCTCTGATACCCGCATCGCTGCGAATCCCCGCCCGCCTTCGCGCTATAGCTAGAGGCGCTGCGACACGAGGAGCGATATTTCTAGCCGAGTCCATGCATCGCCAAGGCATAGGCGATCCAGATAAATCCCACCGAGGACACGAGGAAGCTCAGCGCCGTATAGACCTTCCACAAAGGCTTGCTCCAGAAACTCGGATCGAAAGCCGCGATGGTGAATACGGTCGGATTGGAAAATCCGCCGATCGCCACGCACCAGCAAGCAATGACGGGAAGCTCGACGCCCGAACCATAGAATCCGACGCCGAACAGCGCCATCAACGCATAGTCGACATGGGCTCTGATCATCGTCTTATAGTCGATGACGAAGCTGTCGATGGCCTTGATCGGGAACCACTTCGCGAATGTCATCAGCCATGCCGTCGTAATGAGAGCCGTGATGCAGGCGGCGGAGCCGATCAGAAGGATTTTCATCCGAGTTCCTCGTGTGCTTTACGTGTGCAGAGGAAGCTTTTTCGTCCATCGGAGCTCCTCGCGTCTCGAGAAATTCGCCTAGGCGCCTTTAGGCAATTTTCCCGAGCGCGTGCGGCCACCGTCCTGCTCGGCTTGCGGAGCATTGTCGCGGCGCTCTGAAGTCGCGCTTCCCGGTCCCGGCGGTCTCGAGGCGCGGTTTCGGTCGTCGTGCGTGGCGGTCGTGCGCTCAGCGACGCCATGCACGATCGTGGCCGAACGCCTCGGCGCGGAATACTCGCCGACTGACGAGCTGGGGTGCGCGAGACCGAAATTCTGCGGTAACGCTCGCAGCTTCGCCTGTGAGGCGCTCGCGCCCGGCGCTGAGCGCACGCGCTATGCCACTGAAATCATGAGAAAACTTGGTCGGAGTGAGAGGATTCGAACCTCCGACCCCCTCGTCCCGAACGAGGTGCGCTACCAGGCTGCGCTACACTCCGATCTGGCGTCCGCGAAGCGGTCGCCGCTGGTCGAGGCGGTTTATAGCTTCAGGTTCTCCGACCTGCAACAGCTGTTTGCGCACTATCTGCAGCCGATCGGCCGCTCACCGGCGCTCGAGCCGAATATATTGGAAATCCGCCTCGTCCTCGGCCGTTCGCGGCGGGGTCTCGCGCGCCGTCTCGCGCCATTCCGCCGGATCGAGCGTCGGAAACAGCGCGTCGCCGGCGACGGTCAGCGCCACCTCGGTAAGGTGAATCACATCCGCCTGCGGCAGAAAGGCGGAATAGATCTCCGCGCCGCCGGCGACGATGATCTCCGGCGCTCGCATGGCTTCCGCCAGCTCCGCGGCGAGGCGTAGCGCCTCCTCGGGGTTGCGCGCCGCATGGGCGCCCTCGGGGCGAAATCGCGGGTCGCGCGACAAGGCCACGGTCTCGCGGCCGGGGAGGGGGCAGCCGATCGAATCGAATGTGCGTCGTCCCATGAGCAGCGGCTTGCCAAAGGTGATTTCGCGAAAGCGCGCGAGATCGCTCTTCAGCCGCCAGGGCGTGCGCTCTCGAGCGCCGATGACGCCATTGCGCGCCACGGCGGCGACGAAGACCAGTTTGGGCGTCACGGGCATCGACCTCCTCGAACCGAGCTTTGCGCTCGAACGCGAGCGTTCGAGAAAATTCGTTCTAAATGAAAAATTAGAAGAGTTTCCGACTACATGAGCGGCGGAAACCGATTCAGCCTTCCGGCCGCGCGGCCCTTTGCCGCAAGGTCGGAGCATTCCTATATAGATGGCGCCCGAGTGATTCCTCATCTCTGGGCGAACCGCTCGAGGATAGTCATGTCGACTTGGACATCGAACTCCAAATCTTTGCCGGCGCTCGCGCTCGCCCTGCTCATCGCCTTCGCCCCGGCGCTCGCCGAGGCCAAAATGGGCGGTGGCGCGAGCTCGGGAAGCCGCGGCTCGCGGAGCTTTTCCGCGCCGCCCGCGACGACGACGGCGCCGCGCCCGGCCGCGCCCATGGAGCGCAGCATCGCGCCGCAGCCCGCGCCGCAGCCGCAGGCGCAGCCCTCGCCGGCCGCGCCGCAGCGCCCGGCCGCCGCTCCCGCCGCCAGCCCGCTCGGCGGCTCCTTCGGCCGCGGATTGCTCGGCGGCCTCGCCGGCGGCCTGCTCGGCGCCGGCCTGTTCGGCCTTCTCTCGGGCAATGGCCTGATGGGCGGGCTCGGCGGCCTCGCCTCCATCATCGGCCTTCTGGTCCAGATCGCGATCATCGCCCTTCTGGCGCGGCTCGCCTTTCAATGGTTCGCCAATCGCCGCTTCGCCGGCGCGATGGGCGGCGCCGGCGGCGGCGCGCGCCCGGGCGCCTTCGCCTTCACCGGCGGCGGGACGGGCTTCGGCGGCGGCGGCGCGGCGCCGCGTCACCCGACGAGCGAACCTTTGAATCTGCGTCCGGAGGATTTCAGCGCCTTCGAGCGCGTGCTCGGCGACGCCCAAGCGGCCTATAGCCAGGAGGATATCGGCCGGCTGCACGATCTCGCGACGCCGGAGATGGTCTCTTATTTCTCCGACGACATTCGCGCCAATGCGCGCGAGGGCGTCATCAACCGCATCTCCGAGGTGAAGCTGCTGCAAGGCGATCTCTCCGAGGCCTGGCGCGAGGGCTCGGACGAATATGCGACCGTGGCGATGCGCTTCTCGCTGATCGATCTCTTCATCGATCGCGCGACCGGAAAGATCGTCTCGGGCGACGCGACCCAGCCGACGCAATCGACCGAAGTGTGGACCTTCCGCCGTCCCGCGGGCGAGGGACCGCAGGCCTGGAAGCTGTCGGCGATCCAGCAGACCGCGTAAATCGCGCCGCTGCGCGAATGAGAAAAAGAAAAGCGCCCCCTCGAAAGGGGCGCTTTTTTATGGGGCGCGCCTCGAATTCCACGGGCGAAGCCGTCTATCGAGCCGCACGGCATAGGTGTGGTCTCGAATTGAGACGCCGGCGCAATTTGCCAGACTTGACCGGGACATGACTTCGATGACAGAACGCTCGCGCGGCGTCGACTCTCTTTCCGAGAGGCGGCTACGCGGCGCGGGGCCGGCGGACATGCTTTCGACGGAGCCGAGTTTTTCCAAGCCGCTTCCGCGCTGATTTCCTATCGAAATGCTCGCGCCGTGAGAAGGCGGGCGTCACGCTCGCCATTCGACGTCGGGGTAGATGCGCGCTGCCAGGGTCACGCGATGAAGATACTGATTGATCTGCAATGCTGTCAGACCGAGGCGCAATCCCGAGGCATGGGGCGCTATTCTCTCTCTCTCGCGAAAGAAATCGTCAGAATTGGCCGTGAGCATGACTTCATGTTTCTGCTCAACCGGCATTATCTGGACAAGTCGGCCGATTTGATCTCGGAAATCGCGAAGATCGACGATCTCGGCAATGTGATTCTGCACGACTATCCCAGCGTGCAATTTGATTGGCGCGAGCGGCAGAGGCGCGAGCAGGTCGCCAATGTCCTGCGCAATGATCGCATCGAGACGGTCAGCCCGGATGTCTATCACATTTCGAGCGTCTTCGAAGGCGAGAGCGTCTATGGCGCGGCGGCGGCTTTTATCGATTTTCCCAAGCCGCCGATCATTCGATCCGCCACTCTCTATGATTTCATTCCGCTGCTCTATCCGGACAAATATCTCACCGAGCGCTTCGCAGAATAGCCGAGGTCTCGGCGTTTACGGTTTTTCGGCCGCAATCGACGGGCTTTGATGCGCCCGCGCGCCATCTGGCGCAATGCTCTGCGCCGTCAGCCGGTCATTTTTCGCATCCCTATCCGGTTCGAGACACACCTCTCCCCTCGCGGCGTCATGCCGCCGCTTCGAGAACCCGCGCCCGCTTCATGTTCATCGCCATGACGACGAACTGAAGATGACAATTGTTGCGCGCGAGGCTGCGGTAGCGTACTCGCGCCATCCCATACCAGTTCTTCATCGTCGCGTTGGCGCGCTCGACGCCGACGCGAACGCTCGACGCCGTCTTGTTGAACCATCTCTGCCAGTCCGGCTGTCGCGCTCCGCGCTTCGCCTTATAGGCGATCTTGTCGTCGATCTTCTTGTCGTTCAACGCCTTGCGTAGCGCTGCGCTATCATATGCCTTGTCGCCGTAATAGGCCTCTTCATCGCCCTGGATCATCGCCTCGCCGCGCTGGCTGTCGTGCAGATCGGCGCTCGTCATCTCCGCTTGGCGCACGATGCCGCTTTCTTCGTCGACCGCCAGATGCGCCTTGTAGCCGAAGTAGGTCTCGCCGTTCTTCTTGGTGAAGCTCGCGTCCGGGTCGCGCGGATTGACCTGCCCCTCGTCGTGGGGCGGCGGCTTCACGGCGGCCGCGATGATAGTGGCGTCGACCAGCGTGCCGCGCTTCACGATCAGCCCGCGCGCGTCGAGTTGTCGATTGACCTCGGCAAGTAGTTTCTCGTCGAGGCCGAGCTTGGCGAGCCGCTGACGAAACCGCCAGATCGATGAATGGTCCGGCGTCTCCTCGTCCAGCGGAACCCCGCAAAAGCGCCGAAACGACAGGCGATCGCGCACAGCCTCCTCGGCGGCGGGGTCGGACAGCCCATACCACTGCTGCAACAGCACGATCTTGAACATGGTCAGTGGCGGATAGGCCGGCGCGCCGTCGCTCGAAGAATGCAGCGGACGCAAAATAACGTCGAACGCGCTCCACTCGAACGTCTTGGCGATATCTTCCAGAAACCCACCAGGACGAGAATAGGCTTTCACGAATGCGTCGGCGAGCGAAGGTTGGCTGAAGTTGCGGCGTGACATCGGTGACTCACATCCCTCGGACGCCCCAGAGAATCACGGGTTCGCCGGTTTTGCAAAGCGCTCCTCACCGATTGGCCGGTCGCCCTCTGGTACAAGCGCACATCGAGCCTGATCCCGCAGCTCGATGTCGGCTTGGCCATATCGGATGCGACGAAGAAGGACGCCGAGCGGCTTTTTCATATGAAGCCGGAGCGCGTCGTCAATATTTTCGGCAGCGTCGCGGATCACTTCCGCATCCTCCCCGCCTCCGAGGCGCATCGCGGCGCCGTCTGGCGCCGCTTCGCTCCCGGGCAGAAATACATCCTCTATGTCGGCGGGCCGGACTTCCGCAAGAATCTCGATGGGACGCTCGAGGCTTTCGCCATCGCCAACAAGGAGCTGGCGGATAAATACAAGCTCCTGATCGTCTACGACATCAAAGGCGCCGAAGCGCTCGCTCTGCGCGAGAAGGCGGCGCGCCTCGGCGTTGCGCCGCTCGTCGTGACGACGGGCTTCGTGTCGGATGACGAGCTCGTCGAACTCTACAACGCCGCTTCGCTCTTCGTCTTCCCCCCTCTCTATGAGGGGCTCGGCCTGCCGGTGATCGAGGCGATGCGCTGCGGCGCGCCCGTGCTCGTCGGCGACAATTCCAGCCTGACGGAGATCGTCGACTCCGGCCTATCGTTTCGATGCGGAGAAGCCGGCGGATATGGCGAAATCAATGGCGCGCGCGCTCACTCGCGAGGGCGAGCTGCAGCGCATGCGCGCCTATTCTCGCGAGCGCGCCGCGCTCTTCACCTGGGAGAAGAGCGCCCGCCGCGCGCTCGACGCCTGGGAGGAGACCTTCGCCGCGCGCCGCGGGCGCAAGACGCCGAGCGCGGCGGCGCGCGTTCCGCGCATCGCCATGTTCACGCCGCTCCCCTCGGCGAAATCCGGGATCGCCGATTACAGCGCGGAGTTTCTTCCGGCGCTCTCCAAATTCGCGTCCTTCGAGATTTTCGTCGACGATGTGGCCGAGGTCGAAACCTATTTCGACGACATGCCGATCTGGCACCACTCGCAATTTCCATTCAAGGCGCATCTCTACGATGCGATCGTCTATCAGCTCGGCAATTCGCCGTTCCACCACTATATGCTCCCTTATATCGAGAGCTTTCCGGGCGTCGTCGTCATTCACGACGCCTATCTCGGCTATTTGTCCTATGACCCCGGCAATCCAGACGCCTTCATCCGTCGCATGATCCAGGAGCATGGAGGTCCGGCGCGCGCCATCGTGCTCGCCGGCGAGGGCGGCGACCGCACGGCGCGCGCGCTCGTCGACGCGCTTCCCTGCAGCGCCACGGCGACGCATCGCAGCCTCGGCGTCATCGTTCATTCGCGCTTCGCTCGCGATGTGCTGGTGAGCGCCGCTCGCCCGGGCGCCACGCCGCAAATCGCCGTGCTGCCGCAATATAGGGCGCGCCCGCCGCGGGAAACGACGCCGAGCAGGGCGCAGGCGCGCGAGACGCTCGCCATCTCGCCGGATTCTCTCGTCATCGTGTCGCTCGGCCATGTCGCTCACACAAAGGGCGTGCTCGAGCTGATCGAGGCCTTCACGCGCTCTACCGCGGCGAAATCGGGCATGGCGCAGCTGATCCTCGTCGGCGAGCTGGAAGGGGGCGCGAACCACGACTCGCCCTATGCGCGCGAGGTGCTGCGCGCCATCCGCGACAGGTCCGACATTCACATCACCGGCTATGTCGAGAAGGAGGATTACGACCTCTACATAGCCGCGGCCGATATCGGCGTTCAGTTGCGGACGCTCACGCGCGGCGAGACGTCGAGGGCGATCCTCGATCTGCTCACCAGCGGAACGCCGCTCGTCTATAATCGCATGGGGTCCTCGGCGGAGCTGCCGTCCGAGGTGGGCGTCGCGCTCGACGGCTATGCGCCCGCGGACATCGCCGATGCGCTCGATGCGCTGGCCGGCGATCCGCAGCTGCGCCAGACCTATAGAGAGGCCGCGCTGCGCTATTGCGACGAGACGCTGGACCCGGACAAGGTCGGCGCGCGCTTCGTTCAGACGGTCGTGGCGATGACCGTTCGCGCCGAGACCTGCGGGCCGAAGATCGTCAGCAAGACGATCGCGCGTCTGCTCCGCGACGCTCCGATCACCAGGGAGCTGGTGCAGGACATCGCCCGCGCCTATGTGCGCCAGGAGCGCTCCGAGATCGCGCCGCGCCTCTTGATCGACGTGACCCACATAAGGGAAGGCGACCTCGAGACGGGCGTGCAGCGCGTCGTGCGCGAGCTCACCCGCGCGGCCTATGGCTGGAGCGACGCGAAGGTGCGTCCACAGGCTTTCGCCTATACGGAGGCCGGGCTGATCTTCGCCGACGATTACGCGCAGCGCTGCGGCGCCCGCGCCGCGGTCGAGGCGGAGGACATGCGCTTCGGCGCCCTCGATTTTCGTCCCTTCGACAAGATTTTGATGGCCGATGGAACTTGGCATCTCGCCGATTGGATGCGCGAGCCGCTCGAGCGTCTCGGCGCCATCGGCGGAGAGGCGTACGGACTCGTTCACGACATTCTGCCACTGCAGCATCCCGAGCTGTTCGAGGACCATGTCACAATCTCCGTCACCAATTGGCTGACGCTGCTGCTGGAGAAAGGCTCCGGCCTGATCTGCACCTCGCAGAGCGGGGCCGATGGGCTCATCGACTGGATCACGAGCAGCAAAATAACGCCGCGGCCGGGGCTTCGGATCGGCTATGCGCGGCTCGGCGCCGATTTCACCTCGAGGGTCGACGCCGCCAAGCCAGTCACGGCGGCGACGGCCGATCTGGCGCAACGCGAGAATTTGTTTCTGGTGGTCGGCACCATAGAGCCGCGCAAGGGGCACGACTATGTGCTCGACGCTTTCGAGCGGCTATGGGCTTCGGGAGCCGATGCGACGCTCGTCTTCGTCGGCAAGGCGGGGTGGAGCGTGGACAGCCTGCTGCAGCGTTTCGAGAACCATGCGGAAAAGGGCAAGCGCTTCTTCTATCTCGGCTTCGCGCCGGAGGCGGATATGGCGTGGCTCTATCAGAGCGCTTCGGCGACCATCGTCGCCTCGATCGCGGAAGGCTTCGGCCTGCCGATCTATGAGGCGGCGCATTTCGGCTCGCCGCTGCTGCTCAGCGATCTTCCCGTTTTCCAGGAGCTCGGCGGCGAGCATGCGCGATATTTCGGGGCCGGCTCATCCAGCGAGCTCGCCGTGGCGGTGCGCGAGCAGCTCGCGCGCGGGCCTATTGCCTCGAAGGGCGTCTCGGCGCCGTCCTGGGCCGATTGCGCAGGCCGCATTTTCGAGTTCCTGGACGGGGAGCATGTCTATCGCCGGTTCTGACGGCCGCGCGCAAAATCTAACTCATTCGCCGAAAGCTATGGAGGGCGGCATGACACTGATCGAATGGCTGGGGCGCAAGATCGCCGTTCGGACTTTTCGCGACAAGGATATCGCTGCGCATAGCCTGAAATTCGGCGGCAGCGTCGCCGGCGTCGTCGATGAGGTGACGCAAAAGCGCGTCCGCGGCTGGATTTGCGACGCCAAGCGCGAAGGGCCGGTCGTGCTCGAAATCTTGCTCGACGACGAGGTGGTGCAGCGGACCAAGGCGAATCTCTATCGCGACGACATCGCCGAAAAGCTCGGCGACAATGGGCTGCATGGGTTCGACTGCGAGGTGGCCGCCTTCGCCACGCCCAGCGCGAAGACGCGCTCGGTGCGGCTGCGCGTCGCCGATCGCCCGGAATATGAGTTCGGCCCCTTCGATCTCGAGCCGAACCGATCGCCTTTGGAAATGCCGTCGCCGGACGTCCCCCAGGCGCTGCATGATCGGCTCCAGCATATTTTCAGCCATATCACGGCGACGCATGAGAACACGTTGCGCCGTTTCGACGCGATTCAGGCGTCCTTCGACCGGCTGCAGTCAACGCCACGCATCGCTGCGACAGGCGGCGGCGACGCCGACAGCGGCTCCTTGCTCTATCAATATCCGCGCAGCGCGATTTCCGGGGTGGGTCAGTTCCGTCTGCCGCTCACCGACGATGTCGAAACCACGCTGTTCCAAGCTCGGCTCGAGGTGGATTTGATGAAGGAGCGGCATTTTTCGTGAGGCGGGGGGACTCGCTCTTTTTTGCAAGCGCGCGTCCCCTCGATCATCATCTGAGGCGGCCTTCGGCAATTGCGTTATAAAGGCTTTCGGGGTCGCAGAGGTCGGCCGCTGGCAGCTGCAACATCACACCGAAGTGATGAGTATGCGTGTTGAATTCGCATCGATCGATCATCTCCGCTTGTTCCGCTGATTGCGCCAGCGTCATCAAATGGGGGTCATGCGGGACAAAGCGCGACCGTTTTTGCGAGTAGACGAATTCTCCGTACCAGGCGAACTCGTAAGGGGCGATTTGTATCAGGCCGACGAAACCATTCACGCCTCTGCTATGCGCGAATGCGTCGAGTTCGGCCGACAAATCGGAGTTGAACATGCCCGTACAAGATATATAGGCGTTCGTGCTCTCAGTGTGGTTCTCCATCACCGTACAAATTCTATTGAACGATTCTGAAATATTGACGATCGTGCCATCGAGCCAGCCGTCCTCATTGTTATTTCGAAGCTGATCAAAAAAATCAATTTTGGAGATCGGAGTCGCTGCAGTAAAGATTGAACCATCATACAAAAGAGACGAATGGTCGAATTTTTTCGTGAATAGCATTGTGCTATCCATCGTAAGATAGTTGGCGGCAATTTTTAGCTTTGAAAAGCACAGCTTTATCAGCTGCTGAATATGCCACCCGGACATTCCGGGGGAGGGTTCTATATTTGCGGACGCCAAGACCCACTCCTCAGAAAGAACATTGGGGAAGCGGGAAATCTGGCCGTTCTCCATCTCGGTGGTGAAAGCGTCGATGAATATAGATAGGTCGCTTTCCGGTACAACAATATAGAAGGGGTGCTTTATTTCTGTAAATCGGCACCAAGAGCGATAGAGCGTGACAGTCCATATCAAATCTTTTCTATACGACTTATTTAGTATAGAAAATTCGTGCATATACCTTGTTGGTTGAATTTCGATCGAGTCGATACGAATATTTGCGCCTTCGGACACGGATATGCAAATTTCTAAACCCTCCTCATATTCTGGGCTGGTATAGATGAACGAGGCAAGCGTTTTTTGATCGTGGCTGATTCCGGCTAGCAGAGACTGCTTGTATCGGCTGCGGCCGGCCGCATCGAAAATTTCAATAAAGCTGTCGTCGAGGCCGGACAGCCCGAAATTTTCACCTTGAATTTTAATGAGATGGACGCCTTTCGCTAAGCTCAATCTCGGACCGCGCGTCAGGCAACCGCTGCGGCGGGACGAAAAAATAAAATGGTCATAGGTCAGACCGGCTTCTGACCCAATCAGTTCGGTCCCGGCTCGGAAGCTCGCAACCGGGCTTTCCTGTCCGGCCTCATTCATGGACACGGATTGTCGCAAACAGACCTCCTCGTGACACGCGCTATCGTGTGCTTTTTTTGGTATTGCTACTATCGCCTTGAAGGCGGTCGCAAGAGCGACCAGCATTGAGGGAAAGACTGTCGGCAATTTCCCAGCATCGTTCATATGGCGTCCCGGAAGGGATTCGAACCCCTGACCTACGGTTTAGGAAACCGTTGCTCTATCCTGCTGAGCTACCGGGACTTCGCTAAGATATCTACAAGAGCGCGGGGCGTTTGAAAAGGCGGGGGCGTCGCTCACATGCGGCCGGCCGGCAATCCCTGCCAGCGTGCGAAGATGCGGTCGATCTTCGTCGCCATGATGACGTCGTTCTCGTGCAGGCCGCCGATCTTTTTCGTCTGCAAGGAGATCGTCGCATAGCCCCAGCCGAAGGCGATGTCCGGGTGGTGGCCTTCGGCCTCGGCCAATTCGCCGATCTGGCGCACGAATTCGGCCGCCTCGCGGAAATTGCCGAAGCGGAAGCCGCGCTCGATGCGGCGCGCCTCGTCCATCAGCGTCCAGTCCGGCGCCGCGGCGAGCAGCGCCTCGGCCTCGGCGCGTCCGAGCGGCGGAACGCCGCCGCGGCAGGGCGTGCAGCTCTTTTCTGCGAGGGGTGTCTTTTCTGCGAGGGTCGGCATTTTCATCCTCCTTCTCAGCGGTCGATTTCTCCGAAGACGATGTCCAGCGAGCCGACGATGGCGGCGACATCCGCGAGCATATGGCCGGTCGAGAGCCGGTCGGTCGCCGCGAGATGGGCGAAGGAGGGCGGGCGCAGCTTGCAGCGATAGGGCTTGTTGAGCCCATGGGAGACGAGATAGACGCCGAACTCGCCCTTGGGCGCCTCCACCGCCGCATAGACCTCGCCAGCGGGCACGTGGATTCCCTCGCTGTAGAGCTTGAACTGCTCGATCGTCGCCTCCATCGAGCGCTTCATCTGCTCGCGCCGCGGCGGCGTGATCTTGCCGTCGAGGACGGCGACGGCGCCCTGTCCGTCCGCGGCGCGCAGCTTCTGGACGCATTGCCGCATGATGCGGATCGATTGGCGCATCTCCTCCATGCGCACGCAATAGCGGTCGTAGCAATCGCCATGGCGTCCGACCGGAATGTCGAAATCCATCTCCTCGTAGCATTCATAGGGCTGCGCCTTGCGCAAATCCCATGGCGCGCCGCAAGCGCGCAGGAACACGCCGGAGAATCCGAGGCCCCAGGCCTGCTCGAGCGTCACCGCGCCGATATCGACATTGCGCTCCTTGAAGATGCGATTGTCGGTGAGCAATCCTTCGAGATCGTCGCAGGTCGCGAGGAAGGGATCGCAAAAGGCCTCTATGTCGTCGATCAGCGCCGCCGGCAAATCCTGATGCACGCCGCCGAAGCGGAAATAATTGGCGTGCATGCGCGCGCCGGACGCGCGCTCGTAGAAGACCATCAGCTTCTCGCGCTCCTCGAAGCCCCAGAGATTGGGCGTCAGCGCGCCGCAATCGGAGGCCCAGCTGGTGATGTTGAGGAGATGCGAGAGTAGCCGTCCGATCTCGCAATAGAGCACGCGGATGAGTTGCGCGCGCCGCGGCGGGATTAGGCCGAGCAGGCGCTCGGCGGCGAGGCAGAAGGCGTGCTCCTGATTGATCGGCGCGACATAATCGAGCCGGTCGAAATAGGGCAGGGCCTGCAGGTAGGTTTTGTCCTCTATGAGCTTTTCCGTGCCGCGATGCAGAAAGCCGATATGCGGATCGGCGTGGACGACGACCTCGCCGTCGAGCTCCAGCACGAGCCGCAGCACGCCATGCGCGGCCGGATGCACGGGGCCGAAATTCAGGGTGAAGCTGCGCTCCTCGCCGGGCCGGGGGCGGGGCTGCGTTCTCTGTCCGAGACTCAAATGCGCCTCCTTTCGGCGGGAAACCGGATCGGCGCGCCGGCGTTATCACCCATCATCCTCGGTTTCGGGAGAAAGAGATGAGCGATCTTCTGCGTTGGGCCGTCGTCTTTCTGGTGGTCGCGCTGATCGCGGCCTTCTTCGGCTTCGGCGGCGTCGCCGGCACGGCGATCGACGCCGCGCGCATATTGTTCTGGGTGGCGATCGTGCTCTTCATCGTCGCCCTCGTCGGCGGCGTGCTGCGGCGCGGCGTCTGAGCGAGCCGGCGGCGGCGCGGGAGCGTCGCCGCCGCTTCCCATCGTCAACGTGCCGCGGCGGTGAAAGTTGCCGCCTCGCGGATCGCGCGGCGCTATATTCCCTCGCGCGATGAGCGCGGGGAGCCGGCGCCTTGGACGATGTCGAGAAAGCCGTTTTCCAGCGCGCCCTCGGGCCGCTCGCCCCTTGGGCGGCGCGCCTGCCCGCGCTGCTGCGCGTCCCGCTCGACGCCTTCCTGCATTTCGTCGAGCGCGACGGCTTCGCCATTGCGAGCCATATTGCGCTCTCGACCTTGATGTCGCTGTTTCCCTTCCTCATCGTGGTGACGGCCTTCGCCGGCCTCATCGGCTCCAAGAGCCTTGCCGACGAGGCGGGGCGGCTGCTGCTCGACGCCTGGCCGCAGGAGGTCGCGGCGCCGATCGCACGAGAGATCAAGCGCGTCGCGACGGAGCCGCAGGGCGGCAATCTCACCTTCGGCGCGCTCTTCGCCGTCTATTTCGCCTCCAGCGGCCTCGAGAGCCTGCGCATCGGCCTCAATCGCGCCTATGAGGCGCAGGAGACGCGCAGCTGGTGGCTGCTGCGGCTCGAGTCGATCGTCTATGTCGTCGGCAGCGCGGCGGCTCTGCTGGCGCTCTCCGTTCTCGTCGTGCTCGGACCGCTCATCACCGACGCCGCGGCGCGCTATCTCGATTGGTTCGCGCCCTTCGAGCAGATGGTCACTCTGGCGCGCTATGGCGTCGCGACGCTCATTCTCGCGCTCACGCTCTTCGCCATACACGCCTGGCTGCCGGCGGGACGGCGGCGCTTTGTGGACATGCTTCCCGGCGTGCTGGCGACGCTGCTGCTGTGGCTCGTCGCGGGCGCTGCCTTCGGCCGCTATCTCGCGGCCTTCTCGGAGCGCTATGCGCTGACCTACGCCGGCCTCGCCTCGGCGATGATCGCGCTCGTCTTCCTCTATTTTTCGGGAGTCATCTTCATCTATGGCGGCGAGCTCAACGCCGCCATCGTCCGCGCGCGCCGCGGCGCTAGATGAGAGCGCGAACAGCAAAGGGTCCGACCTCATGGCTCCACGCGCGCGCGCTTATTGGCAAGGCTATCTGCGGCTTTCGCTCGTCTCCATCGGCGTCGAGCTCTATGCGGCGACATCGAGCGCCCAGGCGACGACGCTGCATCAGATCCACAAGCCATCGGGCAAGCGCGTGCGCTATGAGAAAGTCGTGCCCGGCGTCGGCCCGATCGATTCCGCCGATATCGTCAAAGGCTTCGAGATCGGCGACGATTCTTATGTCGTGCTGGAGCCGGACGAGCTGGACGAGATCAAGCTCGACAGCGGCAAGGCCATCGAGCTGGTGCAATTCGTCGGGCGCGAGGAGATCGATCCGCGTTACTTCGACCGGCCCTATTATCTCGCGCCGGAAGGCGACGTCTCGACCGAAGGCTATGCGGTGATCCGCGAGGCGCTGCGCCGCGCCGGCAAGATCGGCATCGGCCGGCTCACCATGCGCGGGCGCGAGAGCATTGTCGCGGTGACGCCGCTCGGCAAGGGCCTGCTCGTCGAGACCTTGCGCTACGCCAATGAGCTGCGCGCCTATGAGCCCTATTTCGCCGAGATCGGCGAAGGCGATAGCGACGCCGAGATGGTGGCGTTGGCGACCGAGCTGATCGAGCGTAAGAGCGCGCCTTTCGATCCGAAAGCGTTCAAGGATTCCTACGCCGAGGCGCTGCGCGATCTCGTCGAGCGCAAGCGCGAGGGACAGGCGATCGTCACCACGGGCGAGGAGGAGCGGCGCGGTCCCGGCAAGGTGATCGATCTCATCGAGGCGTTGAAGCGCAGCGTCGGCGAGAGCGCGGCGCGGCCGGCGCACAAGGCGCGCGCCGCCGAGCCGGCGAAGAAGGCGAGCCCGGCGAAGACGGCGTCGGCCAAGGCTACGGCGAAGACGGGGCCGGTCAAGAAGCGCGCGTGACCGCGAGAGGAGGAGCGCAAATTGGGTCCATCCACGCGCTCGTCATCGGCTCATCGCGCCGCAAGACCGCTCGCAGCGAAGGACGAGCGGCTCGCCGCCTATCGCGCCAAGCGCGATTTTCACCGCACCGCCGAGCCGGAAGGCGCCGCGCGCACGCGAGGGCAGGGCGCCTATGTCGTGCAGAAGCATCGCGCGCGTCGTCTGCATTTCGATCTGCGCCTCGAGCTGGACGGCGTGCTGAAGAGCTGGGCGGTCACGCGCGGCCCCAGCCTCGACCCGAGCGAGAAGCGTCTCGCCGTGCGCACAGAGGATCATCCGCTCGATTATGGAAGCTTCGAGGGAACCATCCCCAAAGGCCAATATGGCGGCGGCGAGGTGATGCTGTGGGATCGCGGCCGCTGGACGCCGAAGGGCGATCCGCGTCGCGGCCTCGACGACGGACGGCTCGAGTTCACGCTGGAAGGCGAGCGGCTGAGAGGCGGCTTCGCGCTGGTGCGCATGCCCCACCGCGCAAAAGAGCCCAAAGAAAATTGGCTGCTCGTCAAAACGAAGGACGAGCGGGCCGACGTCGATCTCGATCCGACGCGCGAATGGACGCGCAGCGTCACGACGGGCCGCAGCTTCGCGGAGATCGCCGAGGGCGAGACCCACGCGCCGCGCTTGCCGAAATTCCGTCCGCCGCAGCTCGCGACGCAGGCCGCCGAGCCGCCCGCCGGCGAGGATTGGCTGCATGAGATAAAATTCGACGGCTATCGCGCGCTCGTCGCGACGGCGGGCGGCGCGTGCCGCGTCTACACGCGCTCCGGCCTCGATTGGACCGCGAAATTCCCCGGCATAGCGGAAGCCGCCGCGCAATTGCCGATGACAAGCGCGCTCATCGATGGCGAGATCGTCGCGCTGGAGGAGAATGGCCGCAGCGATTTCGGCCTGCTGCAGAAGACGCTGGAGGCGCGCCCGCGCGCGCTCGTCTTCTACGCCTTCGATCTGCTGGAGCTCGATGGCGAGGATGTTTCCAAAGAGCCGTTGCTCGAACGCAAGAATCGTCTCGCCGCGCTGCTCGCCGAGCCGCCGGCGGCGATACGCTACAGCGGCCATGTGATCGGCGCCGGCGCGCGCTTTCTCGCCGAATGCCGACGCATGGGGCTCGAGGGCGTCGTCTCCAAGCGCGTCGATCGCCCCTATCTCTCGCGGCGCACGCGCGCTTGGATAAAGGTCAAATGCCTCGGCCGCGACGAGTTCGTCGTCGGCGGCTATCGTCCTTCGACGAAGAAGGGCCGCGACTTCGCCTCTCTGCTGCTCGGCGAATTCGTCGATGGCGAATTGCGCTATCGCGGCCGCGTCGGCGCCGGCTTTTCCGATCGCGATCTCGCGCAGATCGGCGCCGCTCTGCGCGCGCATGCGCGCAAGACCTCGCCCTTCACCGCTGTGCCGGCCGAGATCGCGCGTCATGCGCGCTATGTGGCGCCGCGGCTCGTCGTCGAGATCGATTATACGGAGCGCACCAAGGAGGGGCTGCTGCGCCATCCGACCTTCATCGGCCTGCGCGAGGACAAGCCGGCGAGTGAGGTGAGTTCTCCAACGCCCCGCGAGCAGAAGCGAGGCCGGCGATGATCCGCCTCACCAACCCGGACAAGCCGCTCTATCCGGCGGCGCTTCATGTCACCAAGCAGAGGCTGGTCGATTATTGGCGCCGCGTCGCGCCTTTCGCTCTGCCGCATATCGCCGGGCGGCCGCTGTCGCTGCTGCGCTGTCCAAATGGCGCGGCGCATGGCTGCTTCTTCCAGCGTCATCATCGGCGCGGCCTGCCCACGGGCCTCATCGCCGCCCCCATTACCGGGAGCGACGGCGAGACGGAAGAATTCCTTTTCCTCGACGATCTCTCCGGCCTCGAGGGCGCGGCGCAGATGGATGCGCTGGAGCTGCATATTTGGGGCGTGCGCTTCGATGCGCTGGAGCGCCCCGATCGTCTCGTCTTCGATCTCGATCCCGATCCGTCCGTGTCCTTCGAGGAGGTGAAGAGCGCCGCGCGCGATTTTCGCGCTCTGCTGGAGGCGGCGGGGCTCGCGAGCTTCGCGCTGCTCACCGGCGGCAAGGGGCTGCATGTCGTCGCGCCGCTGGATGACGCGCTCGACTGGCCGACCTTCACGGCCTTCGCCAGAGGCGTCGCCAGCCGTCTCGCGGCGGACGATTCGGCGCGCTTCACCGCAATGGCGACCAAGGCGCGGCGCCATGGCCGCATCTACATCGATTATCGACGCAATGATCGCGGCGCGAGCGCGGTCGCGCCTTTCTCGCCGCGTGCGCGGGAGACGCCTTCCGTGGCGACGCCCGTCTCCTGGGACGAGCTCGGCCGCATAGAGCGCGCCGACTTCTATTGCCTCGACAAGGTGGAGCGCCGCCTCGCCGCGCTGCGCGCCGATCCTTGGGCCGGCTATTTCGAACTGCGACAAGGCGTCTCGCCGGCGGCTCTGCGCATGTTCGCCGGAGCGCGAGTATAATTGTGAAGTTCCGCTATTCGGGAAGGCCGGCGCATGGAGACGACAGAATTGTTCCGCCGCCTGACGGTGGCGCTGGCGATCGGCCTTTTGATCGGCCTCGAGCGCGGCTGGCAGGCGCGCCAGGACGAGGAGGGCGAGCGCGCCGCGGGCTTTCGCACACATGCGCTGGCGGCTCTGCTCGGCGCCGTCTGGGGCGCCATCTGCAATCAGACCGGCATAGGCGGCGCCGTCTCGCTCGGCCTCGCCTTCATAGCTTTCGCCGGCGCGATCATGCTGTTTCGCTATCGCGAGATCGTCCATGACGAGACCTTCGGCGCGACCACGGTCGTCGCCGCCATGCTGGCCTTCGCGCTCGGCGCCTTCGCCGTCGTCGGCGATGTCGAGGCCGCGGCGGCGGCGGGCGTCGTCACGGCGGGGCTGCTGGCGCTGAAATCCGCGAGCCATGGCTGGTTGCGGCGCCTCAGCTGGGTGGAGCTGCGCTCCGGCCTGACGCTCGCCGCCATGACGGTCATTCTGCTGCCGCTGCTGCCGGACCGCGTCGTCGATCCGTGGAAGACGGTCAATCCGCATGAGATCTGGCTGCTGACCGTGCTGATCGCGGTCATCAACTTCCTCGGCTATGTGGCGATGAAGGCGGCCGGCGGCGCCGGCGGCGTGGCGCTGACGGGAATCGCCGGCGGCCTCGTCTCCTCCACCGCGACGACGATGACGTTGGCGCGCCTCTCGCGCGCGCAGCGGGATGCGGCGCCGCTCTTCGCCGCCGGCGCTCTTTTCGCCAACGCCACAATGGCGCTGCGCGTGCTGGCCGTCGTCGCGCTGATCGACATCGAGCTTCTCGGCGTTCTCGCGCCGCCTTTCGCAGCGGGCGGCGTCGTCATGCTCGCCTTCGCGCTCTTCTTCATGCGCCGCGCCGTCGCCTCTTCGAGCGATGTGAGCCATGCGTCGCAGAACCCTCTCGATCTCGGCGCGGTGCTCCAATTCGGCGCGCTGCTCACAGTCGTCGCGATACTGGCGCGTCTCGCCACCCGAATGGCGGGCGGGGCCGGCGCGCTGGCTGTCGCGGCGATCTCCGGCGTCGTCGATGTCGACGCCATAACTTTGTCCGTCGCGCGGCTCGATCGCGCGACGCTCGCGCTCGATATCGCTGCGGCGTCGATCGGCCTCGCCGTCGCCGTCAACACGCTCTCCAAGGCGGCGCTGACATGGTGGATCGGCGGCGCCGGCCTCGGCTTTCGCGTCATGGCCGCTTCCGCGCTCGCGCTCGCCTGCGGCCTCGCGGTCGCGCTGCTCGCGCGCTGAGCGCGGAACCTTCGCCGGCCCCGCAAGTTTCCAGGGAAAAGACGGAGTCGAACGATGAAGATCAAGGACATCATGACGCGCGAGGTCTGTCTCGTCGAGCCCGATCAGACGATCCGCGACGCCGCCAAACGAATGGCCGATCTCGACATCGGCCTGTTGCCGGTCGGCGAGAACGATCGTCTCGTCGGCATGATCAGCGATCGCGACATCGCCTTGCGCGCCATCGCGGCCGGCAAAAGCGCGGAGACGAAGATACGCGACGTCATGACCAGAGACGTTCGCTATTGCTATGAGGATCACGACGTCGAGGATGTCGCGCAGAACATGGCGGAGCAGCAGCTGCGTCGGCTGCCGGTGCTCGACCGCGGCAAGCGCCTCGTCGGCATCGTCTCGCTCGCCGATCTCGCCATGGATCGCGACGCCGGCCTCAGCGGCGCGACATTGCGCGGCGTCTCCCAGCCCGGCGGCCACCATTGCCAGAGCGCGCGCGCCGCCTGAGCGGCGAGAAAAGCAAGCCAGCCTATTGGTCGGCCGAGGTCGGGCGCAAGAGCAATGCGCTGGACCTCGAGCCCGACGTCTTCACGCAGGACGATCCCCGCGCCATCGCGCGCTCGCTGAAGCGCTCGGCGGAAAAGAGCGCGCGCCGCAAGAGCGCGCCCTTCCGCTCCGCAATGTCCATGCTGACCTTCTACATCAATCGCGCCGGCCGCGGCCTGCCGGCGGAGCGCCGCCGCATATTGGAAAAGGCCAAGACAGAGCTGCGCAAGCTCTTCGGGCGCGCCTGAAGCGTCGCCGCATTGTCGCCACGCCTTCGCTGTTAAACACATTGTAGAAAAACTTCATACACGAAACGGCAAAGTCATTGCTGGCCGAAGGGGCCGTCTCTAACCTGCCGGATCGAACGCAACAGCGTTGGAATTTGATCCATGACGGATATTCTCCAGAGCGCCGGCGACAGTCTCGCCTATCGCTCATCCGCGCAATCTCGCGCGCAATCGACGCGTCTGCGCCTGCGGGAACTCGATGGCTTGCGCGGCTGGGCGGCTTTCTCCGTTCTGCTGTTCCATTCCATCTGGCAGACCTTCGGCGAGAATTTCCCCATATTGCGCAATGGCTGGACGGCGGGGCTCATCGACGGCCCGCTCGACGTCAGCGTCTTCTTCGTCGTCTCCGGCGCTGCGCTCAGCGCGCCCTTTTTCTCGGGCGGCGGCGGCGACTATATTCTCTCGGCGGCGCTGCGCCGCTATATCCGCCTGACGACGCCGATCGTCGCGACCGTGCTCCTGCTCGTCGTCGCGGAGCGCCTCGGTCTGGCGCGGCTCGGCGAGGCCGCGCAATTCACGCCGGGCCTCACCGCCATCGCCGGCGAGACCGGGCTGAGCTTCGCTCAGGCGTTGAAATGGTCGCTCGGCAATGTCTACACCAAGCCCTCCGAATGGGGGCCGGTGCTGCCCTTTCTCTGGACGATGCCTTGGGAGATGGTCGGTTCGCTGGCGCTGTTCCTGCTGCTCGCCTGCTATCCGTCCATGAAGCGGCCGGAGCGCTCGATCGCCATCGGCGCGTCATTCCTGATGCTGCTGTTTCCCTATCTGGCGGCTTTTCTTTTCGGCGCGCTGATCGGCAAGGCGAAGCTTACCGGCGCGCTCACCGCGCCGGCGCCCGGGCGGCTGGCTCTGCTCGATTCGTCGCCGGTAAAAATAATCGCGGCCGCGGCGCTCTATGCGCTCGCCTGCTGGACGATGACGGCCGGCGCCGTGTCCCATGTCCACGTCATCCTCGCCGTGGCGATCGTCGCTCTGGCGCTGCGCTGGCGCGGGCCGTCGCGCTTCCTCGCCGAAAGCGCCGTCTCGCGCTTTCTCGCGAAAATCTCTTTTTCGCTCTATCTCGTCCATTATGTGGTGATCGTGACGGCGAGTTCCGCGGCGATCACGCTTATCGGCGACAGGCTCACGCTGCCGCTCGCTCTGGCGATCTCGGCGGCGACGATCCTGCTCTCGATCGTCGCGGCCATGCTCTTCGCGCCGGTCGAGCGCTTCGCCCATGCGGCGAGCCGGCGCTTCGCCGCGCTGGTTCTGGGGTGACGCGGCTCAGGCCGGAAACGGGCCGAGCGCGGCTCTGATCTTCTCCGCCTGCGCCTTCAGCTTCTCGCCATCGGCCATGGTTCCCGGCGGGCGCAGCGCGACGCCCTCGAAGCGCGGCAGAATATGGAAATGCAGGTGGAAGATCACCTGTCCGCCGGCGCTCTCGTTGAACTGCTGCAAGGTGAGGCCATCGGCGCCGAAGGCCTCCTTGGCCGCCTTGGCGACATGCTGAACGCGCGGAATGAGCGCCGCGAGCGTTGCAGAGTCGATGTCCAGCAGATTGCGCGCGGGAACCTTGGGGATCACCAGCACATGGCCCTCAGCGCGCGGCATGATGTCCATGATCGCGAGCGCCACATCGTCCTCATAGACCTTATGCGCCGGGATTTCTCCGCGCAGGATTTTGGCGAACACATTGTCATTGTCATAGGCTGCGGCCATAGGGCTTCTCCCGTCTGAAAATGTCCTGCTGTCCTACGGCTTTCAGGATGAGCCGTGCGGCTTCTCCTTCTCCACGCTCGCGGGGAGAGGGCCGGCTGAAATCGCGCGTCGCTAATCGCCATACTCGAAAGGACGCTTGTTCTCGAGGCGGAACCGATGCGCCGGATAGACGCCGATGATCTCCAGCTCCTTGGAGAAGAAGCGTAGCTCGTCGAGCGCGCGGGCGAGCGGCGGCTCCTCGGGATGGCCGTCGACATCGGCGAGGAAGCGCGTCGCCGCGAACTCGCCGTCGACCATATAGCTCTCGAGCTTGGTCATGTTCACGCCATTGGTGGCGAAGCCGCCGAGCGCCTTGTAGAGCGCCGCCGGAACATTGCGCACGCGGAAGACGAAGCTCGTCATCGTCGGGCCATTGCCCGGCGCCGCCCATTTCGCGGTTTTGGACAGAATGACGAAGCGCGTCGTGTTATGCGCGGCGTCCTCGACATTCTCGGCGAGAATGTCGAGCCCATATATGTCCGCGGCGAGGCGCGGCGCGAGAGCGGCTTTGCTCTTGTCGTTCCATTCGGCGACTTCCCGCGCGGCCCCGGCGGTGTCGCCCGCCGTATGGGCGGTGAGGCCGAGCTCGCGAATGATCCTGCGGCACTGGCCGAGCGCATGCACATGGCTGTAGACGCCGCGCAGCGTCTCGCGCGTCGCGCCGCGCGGCGCCATCAGCTGAAAATGGATCGGCAGAAAATATTCGCCGATGATGTACAGCCCGGCGTTGGGCAGGAAATGATGAATATCCGCCACGCGGCCGGCGATCGAATTCTCGATCGGGATCATGCCCAGCGCCGCGACGCCTTCGGTCACCGCCGCGAAAGCGTCCTCGAAGCTGGCGCAGGGCAGGGGCTCGCAGTCGGGATAGGCGTCCCGGCAGGCGATGTCGGAATTGGCGCCGGGCTCGCCCTGATAGGCGATTTTCGGCCGCTCGCTCATCGACGGCTCCGTTCGTCTTTGTCCTGCGCCGCGCGCAGTCGTTGCAGATCGGCGCTGGTATCCACCCCACGGGCGGCTTTGTCCAGAATCATGGCGTCGATGCGCATGCCGGCCTCGAGCGCCCTCAGCTGCTCCAGCCGCTCGCGCAGCTCGAGCGGGGAGGGCGGCAAGGCGATGAAGCGAGCCAGCGCCGCCCGGCGAAAAGCGTAGACGCCGATATGATGATAGTCCGGCCCCTCGCCATGCGGCGCCGGGGCGCGCGTGAAATAGAGCGCGCGCATCCGCCGCGGCGCGATCTCGGCGCCGATCAGCTTGACGACATTGGGGTCGTCGCGCTCGCCAGCCGCGGCCGGAGCCGCGAGCGTTGCGATATCGACCGAAGGGTCCGCCAGCGGCGCCAGCGCGGCCGCCAGCGCCGCCGGATCAATGTCGGGCTGGTCACCCTGCAGATTGACGATGACGTCATGCGCGCCCGCCGGATCGAGCCCGGCGAGCGCCTCGCCGATGCGGTCGCTGCCGCAGGCATGGTCTTCGGCGGTCATAACCGCGCGCCCGCCGGCCGCGGAGACGATGCGTGCGATCTCCTCCGAGTCCGTCGCCACCGCGACCGGGCCGATGGCGGCGGCGAGCGCCTTCCGCAGGACATGGAGGATCATCGGCCGGCCGGCGATCGGCGCCAGCGCCTTGCCCGGCAGGCGGGAGGAACCCATTCGGGCGGGGATGACGACGAGCGGACGGGCCATCATGAGGGGCGGCTCTCCTCGCGGTCGCGCCGCCGCTCGCGCGGACGGCTCAATAGGCGTTCTGGTCCTCGGCGACCCAGCCCTTTTCGGCGCGCACGAAATGCAGCGTGCCCTCGGCCTTCAGCACCTCGCCCTTCTGAAAGCTCTGGCTCTGAGTGAGGCCGAGATAGGCGCAGCGGCTGCGATCCGCGCAATCGGCCTCATAGGCCTCCGGGAACTGCACCTCGGCCTCGTACCACAGCTCATAGGCTTCGGCGTTCGGCGTCTTCAGCGCCCGTCCGTCGATCTTTTTGAAAGAGATCAGCTTGCCGCTGACGCCCTGCTTGGAGAGCAGATTGCGCAGCACCTTGGCGCCGACGGCGTCATTGGGCTCGCGGACGCCATTGCAGGCGGCGAGCGCCAACGCCGCCGCGCCGGCCAGCGCCAATCCGAGACCTCGAAGCTTCATCGATTTTCCTCCCGCGCCGCTGACGGCGCTCTTGCTTGGCGGCGGATGGCCCGGCTTTGGAAGGCCCCCGGCCGGGTGGGTTTGCCACAAAGCTCGATCCCGAGCAAAGGCGTCGTGGAAAACTCCGCTCACGCGTCGCTCGGTGACGGTTCGACGACATGGGGATTCTTTCGTAAGCGGCTGTTTTTAGCTGCGTATTTCGAAACTTGTAGAAAATCTTGCCAGATGGTTGCATTTTTATGCAGCTGAGCTAACCTCAGCCATGCCAAAACGTGGTGCGCGTCAGGCAGCGTCGGGGTAAGAAGAATAAAGAACCCAAGGCGTGCTTTTGCGTTGGATGCGTATCGGCAGACAACTTCGAATACCCTGCGGAGTGCTCAGGTCCGCCGCATCTCCTGGGTCCGTGGGGTTGGTCGGCTGGCGTTGGTTGGAGTGGCCTCCTTAAAGCCAGCGCCAGTCGGCCGCCTTCGTTTCGGGGGAAACGAAGGCGGCCGCAGCCGGCAGGCGTGACGATCGAGGAATAATCTTCTCTCCGCCTGAAACGAAACGAGCCCGGAACGGAGAAATCCGCTTCCGGGCTCGTTTCGTTTCAGGCGCCTTTGGTTGCGAAGGCGTCCGAGGGCGGCGAATGCCGGTCCGGCGCGTCGCCGGCGGCGGAAGAGGCGGGCTGGCCCGCCTCGCCTCACTTGATCTTGGTTTCCTTGAACTCGACATGCTTGCGCACGACGGGATCATATTTCTTGAACACGAGCTTCTCGGTCTTGGTGCGGGCGTTCTTCTTCGTCACATAGAAGGTGCCCGTGTCGGCCGTCGACAGAAGCTTGATCTTGATCATGGCGGATTTGGCCATTGCCGTCAGTCCTGAACTTGTGAGGGGACACTCTCGCTCCGGTCCCGATCCTCACGAACCCGGCGGCGAATTGGCCGGCACCATAAGGACGCGGGCGCCTTTGTCAAGGCGGGCGGCGGCGCGCGATCTCGCCAAATTCACTCGTTATGGGGCATTTCGGTTCATATTCGGCGATAATTTCGGCGTCGGAGACGCAAATGCCCGACATTTTGATTTCGACCGAAGCGCTGGACAAGCTCTTCCGAACCTTCGACGCGCTGGTCGGGATCGGGCGCGCCGATTCCGGCGGCGCCATTCCCGCCCTTCTTTGGGCGAGTCGCTGCTATTCGACGACGGCCGCTGGCGAGACCATCGAGCATGGCGCCGGATTCTATATGCATTGCGCCGAGTCGGATGATGATCGGATGGTGTTCGTCGAAACCGTGCAGGGGCGTGTCGGCGTCGGTCCGGCGCGCCTGTTCGGACAGGGCGTCCATCACATTTTCTTCATCGATGGGCGCTTCGGATGGCTTTCGGAATAATCACCGCCCCGGACAGTTGCCGCCCGCGCGCCAGCGTCTCAGGCAGGCGCTGTCCTGCCGCTGCGTGAGCGGGACGAACCATTGCGCCTGCTCGCCGGCGATCAGCTGGCTTTGATCGATCCAGGTCCCGACCGCCGGAATCTCCGTCTGATGGCGCACATCCGCAGCGCCCGGCGCGGCGGTGAGCGTCGGCGTGGAGACGACGGGCTCCGGCCCGTAGATTCCTGCGGCCGTGGCGTCGCCGGCGCGGCGGCCGCCGCTCACCAGCCACAGCTGATTCTGCTTCGCGGAGGCATAGGGGAAGAAATCCGCGCGGCTGGTCGGCGGGTCGGCGACGCCGAACAGCGCCGAATCGATCTCGACCTTCAGCGGCGAGGGCGCGCCGGCCGGGGCGGCGAGAATGTCTGTCCGCTGGACGGCGTAGAGCGCGCCCAGCTCCGGCGTCGCCAGCTCCTCCGCCGTGGCGAGGCCGATGCGGCCGAGCGGCGTCTCTATGACGGCGATCTCGTCGCCCGGCGTCGCCCAGCTGCGCGCTGCGTCCGGATGTGTCGCGCGGTAGCGGCCGAGAATGGCGCCGTCCGGTCCGGCGAGCGCGACCGTATGAAAGACGCGCTCGCCGGCGCGCTCGGGATAGCTCCCCGCCACATAGGCTTTGCGCGCGCGGGCGAGGGCGCCAAGAGCGCGCTCGAACGGGCCGTCTCGTTCTTCGGCGCGGGATTTTATCTCTTCGGGCGCGAGGCCAGAAGGAAGAGCGGACAGCTCGGGGAGAACCGTCAGCGCCCCTTTCGGCGGCTTGGTCCGCTCCATCAGCGACGGCCCCTCCGGCCATTGCGCGGCGACCAGCGCCGCCTTGCGCCGCGTCTTTGTGGCGTTGGCGTCGACGGGGCTGCGGTGCAGCGCCAGCCAGGGCGCGTAGAGCTGCGGCCGCCGCAGAGCGAGCCGCTCGGCGCGGGGCGCGTCGGCGTCGGCGGGCGTTATCTCTGTTGCGTAGACGCCGTGAAGCCCGGGCAGCAGCTCTTGCGGCGGAACGACGGGCGCTTGCGCGAGCTTATGGCCTTGCGGCGACCAAATGCTCGAGCCGCCATTGTAATAGAGCTGGCCGCCGGTGATCGGGTTGGTCTCGACGCCGCTGCGGGTAGCCGCGATGACGAAGACGCCGTTCTGCGCGCTCATATATTGGACGTTGGCGACGGTCGAGTGATCGCCCTTGGATTGCGCGGCGGGCGTTCCCGGCATCACGCGATCGGAGACGGAATGCCAGGCGATGATCTGCGCGCCCCGCAGCGCCGCGAGCCGCGCATATTGCCAATAAGTGTCGTCATAGCAGATCAGAAGCGCGATGCGGCCGATCGGCGTGTCGAAGACGGGAACGCCCGTATCGCCGGGCGCGAAGACTTTCTGATCCTGCGGATTGAGCCCGTTCTTGCGATATTTGCCGATTATGCCCTGCGGCCCCAGCAGCACGGCGGCGTTATAGGCGAGGCCGGTCTCGGCGTCGCGTTCTGCGATGCCGACGCTCATATAGAGTCCCGTTCTCGCCAGCACGGGAAGCAGCGCTTTCGTCGTGTCGCCGGGGATGGTGTCGAGATAGGGCGCGATCTGCGAGGGATCGCTGAACAAATAGCCGCTGACCGCGGTCTCGGGGAAAACCGCGAAGCCGACGCCCTGCCGCGCGACCTCCTCCGCCGCATCGGCGAGACGACGAATATTGGCGTCGAGCGAGCCCCAGGCGGGAATGAAATCCACCGCCGCGACTTTCACGGAACGCGCGGCCGTCTGCGCGGCGACGCCGCCCGCGCAGACGAGGGCCAAGAGAATAGCGACGAGAGCCTTCCACCTCATGCGCATCCCCGAAGATGCGACCGGCCGCTGCGGCCGGTCCTGCGCATGAGATATCGGGCGCTATCGGCTCACGACCGCGCTCGAGGCGAAACTTTCTCTACCGCGCCCGCTGGCTCATTTGCGGCGCTTCTGCTTCGCGCGCTCGACGCGGCCGCGGCCCGAGAGGCGGCCGCTCTTCATCGGCGCTCCGCGGCGCGAGCCGCTGGCCACCTCGAAGCGCAGGGCGCCGGCGATCGGCGTCGCCTCGACCAGCCGCGCCTCTATGATGTCGCCTAAACGAAAGCTCTCGCCCGAGCCGCTGGTCAGCGCATGGCCGGCCTCGTCATAGCGGAAATATTCGCGTCCCAGCGTCGCCGCCGGAATGAATCCGTCCGCGCCCGTGTCGAGAAGCCGCACGAAGAGTCCGGCGCGCGTCACGCCGGAAATGCGCGCCGGAAAGCGCGCGCCGATCTGCTCGGCGAGATGGGCGGCGATGAGACGATCGATGGTCTCGCGCTCCGCCGCCATGGCGCGCCGCTCGGCGCCGGAGATGCGCGCGGCGATCTCCGCCAGCTCGCCGGCGGAGATTTCGGGCATGGCGCCGGGGCCGAAGCCCAGCGCGCGAATGAGCGCGCGATGCACGACGAGATCGGCATAACGGCGAATGGGCGAGGTGAAATGCGCGTAGCGGCGCAGATTGAGGCCGAAATGGCCGTAATTCTCATGCGTATATTCGGCCTGCGCCTGCGTGCGCAGAATGATCTCATTGACGATATTCTCATGCTCCTTGCCGCGCACGCGCGCGAGGATGACGTTGAAATGCGAGGGCCGCAGCACCTGGCCCTTGGCGAGCTTCACGCCGATCGTCGCGAGAAACTCGGAGAGCGCCGCCACCTTCTCGCGCGAGGGCTCGTCATGGGCGCGATAGATGAGCTGCTGCCGGTTCTCCTCGAGGACTTCCGCCGCCGCCACATTGGCGAGAATCATGAATTCCTCGATCAAGCGGTGCGTCGAGAGGCGCGGCGGCACGACGATTCGATCGACCGTGCCGTCCGCTTTGAGCAGGATTTTGCGCTCGGGCAGCTCCAGCTCCAGCGGCGCGCGCAATTCGCGCGCCTGATCTGCTGATTTATAGGCGCGAAACAGCGGCTCCAGCACGCGTTCCATCAGCGGCGCGCATATCTCGTCCGGGCGTCCGTCGAGCGCCTCCTGCGCCTGCGCGTAATTGAGCTTGGCCTTGGAGCGCATCATCACGCGATGGAAGGAATGGGCCAGCTTATGGCCCTTGTCGCTGATGCGCATGCGCACGGCGAGCGCCGGCCGATCCTCGTTCGGCTTCAGCGAGCAGAGGTCGTTGGAGATGCGCTCGGGCAGCATGGGCACGACGCGATCCGGGAAATAGACCGAATTGCCGCGCTCCAGCGCATCCTTGTCGAGCGCCGAATGCGGGCGGACATAGTAAGCGACATCGGCGATGGCGACGGTGACGATGTGCCCGCCCGGATTGTCGGACGCGGTGTCCGGCTCGGCGAAGACGGCGTCGTCATGGTCCTTGGCGTCGGGCGGATCGATGGTGACGAGCGGCAGCTCGCGCCAATCCTCGCGATGCGCCTCGAGCCGCGCGGGCAGAGCGGCGGCGGCCTCGGCCACGGCCTCGGCGCGGAACTCGTCGGGAACGCCATGGACGCGTAGAGCGATCATGCTGATCGCCTTCTCGGTGGCGAGCGAGCCGAGCGTCTCGCGCACGCGGGCGCGCGGCGCGCCCAGCCGCGTCTTGCCGATGAGATCGACGGAGACGAGATCGCCGTCCTTGGCCTCGCCGCGGTCCTCGGCCGCTATGACCACCTCGCGGCCGGCCTGCTTCTTCTCGACGGGCTCGATATGCGCCACGCCATTGGCGGCGACGCGCAGCACGCCGACAATGCGCGCCCGCGCCTTGGACAAGAGCTTCACCACACGCCCGGCGTAGGGCGGATCATTCGGGCCGGCGTCGCGGTCCGGCTCGGCGCGCACCAGAGCGCGGTCGCCGACGCCGGGCAGCGGCTCGCCGGGCCTCGGCCGGCGCGGCGCGGAGATGCGGATGCGCGGCGGCGCGCCGAGCTCGTCGGAATCCCATTCCGCCGGCGCGGCGATCAGCTCGCCGTCGCGGTCGCGGCCCACTATGTCGGCCAGCACCACGGCGGGAAGCGCGCCCGGCTTGGCCAGCCTCTTGCCGCGCCGCTCCACCGCGCCCTCGGCTTCCAGCTCCGCCAATATGCGCTTGAGCCCGATTCGGTCGGCGCCTTTGACGCCGAAAGCGCGCGCGATCTCGCGCTTGCCGATTTTTCCCGCATTGCCGGCGCGGCTCATCGCCTCGCGCTCACGCGCGATGAAGGCGAGAATATCCTCGCGGGAGGGAAGGGCGGCGGGAGGCGAGACGAGCTCGCGGTTTTTCTTCGTCAAAGCGGATCTCGAAGGCCGCGGAATTGTCCGGGCGGCCGGCGCCGGCAAGTCGTCATATACACTCCAAAGGGCTCCGCGTCGCCGACAGCGTCTCGAGGCGCCGCCGCGGTCCATTCTGCTCCGTTTACGCTTTCTCGAGGTTATCGAACATCAATTGCAATCGTTCGGATCGGTTTAGAGCCGGATGAGAAATTTGCCGTAAGCGTAACCAATCTGATTTCCACATGAACCTCGAGAGTTTCAAATGCGGCCAACATGGACGTCGGGGCGGTCGGCGCTGTCCTTCGCGCGAGATCGGCGCGGCAATGTCGCCATCATACTTGGTCTGACCTTCGTGCCGGTGGTCATGATGATCGGCGCCGGCATCGATTATGGACGCATCGCCGCGGCGCGCGGCTCGCTGCAGCAGGCGGCGGATGCGGCCGTGCTGGCGGTCGCCAAGGGCATCGTCAGCACCACGACCGATCAGCAGGCGCGCAGCCAGGCGCAGGTCTATCTCACCACCAATTATCGCAACGCCACGGCGACGGTGACGTCGGCGTCCATCGCCACCGATCGGCTGTCGCTCTGCATCTCGGCGCAGGCGCAGGTCGCGACCACCATCATGCACATCACCGGGCAGGCCTCCATGTCGACGCAGGTGACGTCCTGCGCCGCGCTGCAAGGCGGCGTCAGCCCGACCGATACTTACGAGATATCGCTTGTGCTGGACAATTCCGGCTCGATGACTCGCAGCACCAGTGGCACGACGAAGATTCAAGCGCTGCAAACGGCCGCGACCAGCTTCGTCAACACAATGTTCACCAAGGCGCCGAACCGGGTGAAATTCGCCATCACCCCCTTCGCCGCGGCGGTCGTCGCCGTCGATCCGACGAGCCCCTCGACGCGCAATGTCGCCTGGGTCGACAAGAAAGGGGCCAATTCTCAGCATTGGATCGCCTTCGGCGGCCAGACGGCGGCCACGGCTGCAGGATTCAGCAGCCGCTTCGATATCTTCACCAAGCTCAAGGCGATCAGTTCGTATTGGGATTGGGGCGGATGCTTCGAGCAGCCGGTCTACCCGCTGAACGTCTTCGACACGACGCCCAATCCTTCGGATCCAGAGACGCTCTTCGTTCCCTATCTCGCGCCCGATGAGCCGGATGCGGGATATGACAACGATTATATCGACGACGACGGCTCGGTGACGACGACGACGCGAACCACCACCAGCAAGGGCAAGGGCAAGAAGACGACGACGACCACCACCACCTGCTCGGATGTGGCCAGCGGCGACTGGAACGAGCTCACGCATGTCTGCAAATATAAGGTGACAGCCGCCGCGGGAGGCGGCGATGGGCCGAACAGCTATTGCCCGGATTATTCGACGCAGACCATCATGCAGTTGACCTCGACGCAGTCCACCGTGACGTCGAAGATCAGCAACCTCGTCGCCAATGGCAACACCAATCTTCACGAAGGTTTCATGTGGGGCTGGCGCACGATATCGCCCAGCCAGCCTTTCGCCAGCGGACGCCCCTATTCCTCGCCCAATAATCACAAGGTCATCGTGTTCATGACCGACGGCTTCAACAATTGGGCGAGCGCGCCGGGAACCGTCACCGGCTCCGACTATGAGGCGGCGGGCTACTACAGCTACAATGGCGCGAAGAACAAGCGTTTCCCCGACGGCTCCGCTGGGGATAAGGTCGATTATCAGACCGCTCTCAACGCCGCTTCCGGCAGCTGGTCGAACTATCACGACAAATCGCGTGAGATGCAGGACGAGCTGACGCTCGAGGCCTGCGCCAACGCCAAGGCGGCGGGCATAGAGATCTTCACCATCGGCTTCTCGATCCCGAGCGATCCGATCGACGATCAGGGCCTGACGCTGTTGAAGAATTGCGCGACCAACAAGGATCATTATTTCGCGGCGACCGATGCGGCGAGCCTCAACCTCGCCTTCTCGACGATCGGCACGGGGCTCGGCTCGCTCAGGCTGACGCAGTGAGATCGGCGCGGCCGCCGTTTCGGCGGCCGCCTCCCGCTCACTTTCCCGAGGCCACCTTTTTCGCAGGCTTCTTGGCCGGCGCCTTGGCGGCGGCCGCTTTTTTCGCCGGCTTCGAATCCTCGAAGGGAACCTCGTCGCTCTCTTCAATGTCCTTCTTGGCGGCGGCTTTTTTCGCCGGAGCTTTGGAGGCGGGCGCTTTGGCCTTGGCGGCGGGGGCCTTTTTGGCCGGCGCCTTCTTGGCCTTCACCGGGCCGCCCTTCTCCTCGATCAGACGGATCGCCTCTTCCAGCGTCACATCTTCCGGGCTCATATTCTTCGGCAGAGTGGCGTTGACCTTGCCGAGATTCACATAAGGCCCATAGCGGCCGTCGCGCAGCGTGATCGCGCCGCCTTGCGGATGCTCGCCGAGCACGCGGCCGCCGCCCGCGGGCGCGCCATTGGCTTTGGCGGCCAAAAGATCGACCGCCTGCTGCACCGTCAGGCTCTCGGGATCGGTTCCCTTGGGAAGAGTGGCGTTGACCTTGCCCCAATTCACATAAGGTCCGAAGCGCCCGCTCTTCACCGAGATCGCGCCGCCCTGCGGATGGTCGCCGAGGGCGCGGCCGGGGTCGGAGGCGCGGCCGAAGCGCGAGCCGCCGCCACCGCTCTCCTTGGTGACGATGAGATCGATGGCGCGATTGCCGCCGATGGTCAGAATATCGTCGTCGCGGCCGATATTGGCGTAGGTCTTCCCGTGCTGGACATAAGGTCCAAAGCGGCCGATGCCGGCGACGATCGGCTCGCCGCTCTCGGGATGCTTGGCCACCTCGCGCGGCAGCGACAGCAGCCGGATCGCCTGCTCGAGGGTCAGCTCGTCGGGCTTTATGCTCTTGGGGATGGAGGAGCGCTTGGGCTTCTCGCCGTCCTCGGTCGCCTCGCCCTCTTGCACATAGTCGCCGAAGCGGCCGCCGCGCAGCGTGATCTCGGCGCCGCTCTCCGGGTCCTGGCCCAGCACCTTCACGCCCGGACGCGCGCCCTCGGCGGCCTCGCCGGTGGGCGGCGAGAGCGTGCGGGTGAAGCGGCATTCGGGATAGTTGGAGCAGCCGATGAAGGCGCCGTATTTGCCGAGCTTCAGCGACAATTGGCCGGCGCTGCAGGCGGGGCAGGCGCGCGGATCGGAGCCGTCGGGCTTGGCCGGGAAAATATGCGGCCCCAAGAGATCGTTGAGGCTGTCGAGCACCTGAGTGGTGCGCAGCTCCTTGGTGCCGTCGACAGCGCCGGAGAAATCGGCCCAGAAGTCGCGCAGCACCTCTTTCCAGTCGATCTCATTGTTGGAGACCTTGTCGAGCTTTTCCTCGAGGCCGGCGGTGAAGTCGAACTCCACATAGCGGGTGAAGAAGCTCTCCAGAAAGGCCGTCACGATGCGGCCCTTGTCCTCCGGCACGAGGCGCTTCTTGTCGAGACGCACATAGTCGCGCTCGCGCAGCACGGCCAGAGTCGAGGCGTAGGTGGAGGGGCGGCCGATGCCGAGCTCTTCCATGCGCTTGACCAGAGTGGCCTCCGTGTAGCGCGGCGGCGGCTCGGTGAAATGCTGGCTGGCCTCGATCTTCTCGCGCGTCGCCGGCTCGCCGGCGGCCATCGCCGGCAGGCGGCCGCCATCCTCGTCCTGATCGTCGTCGCGGCCTTCCTGATAGAGCTCGAGAAAGCCCGAGAAGCGCACCACCTGGCCGGTGGCGCGCAGCTCGAGGCTCCGCTTGCCGACGAGGGCGTCGATATCGACCGTGGTGCGCTCCAGCTCGGCGGATTCCATCTGGCTGGCGATGGTGCGCGTCCAGATCAGCTCATAGAGCTTGGCCTGCTCCGGCTCCAAATGCTTGGCGACATGCTTGGGCAGGCGCGAGAGGTCGGTCGGGCGGATCGCCTCATGCGCTTCCTGAGCGTTCTTGGCCTTCACCGTATATTTGCGCGGAACCTTCGGGACGAAGCGCTCGCCATATTCCTTGGCGATCACATTGCGCGCCGAGGCGATGGCCTCCGGCGCCATGTCGACGCCGTCGGTTCGCATATAGGTGATGAGGCCGGCGGTCTCGCCGCCTATGTCGACGCCCTCATAGAGGCGCTGGGCGATGCGCATGGTCTGCGCCGGTGCGAGGCCGAGCTTGCGCGAGGCCTCCTGCTGCAGCGTCGATGTGGTGAAGGGCGCGTAAGGGTGCCGCTTGACCGGCTTGGCCTCCACCGAGCGAATGGTGAAGGCGGCGGTCTCCAGCGCCTTTTTGAAATCCTCGGCCTCCTGGCCGGAGCCGATGTCGAGGCGGGTGATCTTCTTGCCGTCGGCGCCCGAGAGGCGGGCGGTGAAGGGCTCGCCGGCCTTGGTTTTCAGATGCGCGACCAGCGACCAATATTCGCGGGTGACGAATTTCTCGATCTCCAGCTCGCGGTCGCAGACGAGGCGCAGCGCCACCGATTGCACGCGGCCGGCCGAGCGCGCGCCCGGCAATTTGCGCCACAGCACCGGGGAGAGCGTGAAGCCGACGAGATAATCCAGCGCCCGGCGGGCGAGATAGGCGTCGACCAGCGCCTGGTCGATCTCGCGCGGATGCGCCATCGCGTGCTTGATCGCGTCCTTGGTGACGGCGTTGAAGACGACGCGCTCGACGCGCTTGCCGCCGAGCGCCTTCTTCTTCTTCAATATGTCGAGCAAATGCCAGGAGATGGCCTCGCCCTCGCGATCCGGGTCGGTCGCCAGAATGACCGTGTCGGCGCTCTTGACAGCTTCCGCTATGGCGGAGATGCGCTTGGCCGATTTGGCGTCGCTCTCCCATTTCATGGCGAAATCTTCGGCCGGATCGACGGAGCCATCCTTGGGAGGCAGGTCGCGCACATGGCCGTAGCAAGCGATCACATTGAAATCGCGGCCGAGATATTTGTTGATCGTCTGGGCCTTGGCGGCCGATTCGACGATGACGACATTCATCGAGCAGTCCTTCAGAAATCCGGTCGCGGGCCGCTCGCCTCATGGCTTCGCCGGGGGAGCCCGGCCCGCGTCGGGGCGCGAACATGGGCAAAAGGGGGGCGTCCTGTCAAATTGGGGCTGCGACGGCCATCCGGCTCGCCCTCCCGGCGGAGACGTGGGCTCCAGCATGCGGAAACGCACATTTTCGTCCCTTTCCAGGCGCTATGCAGGGGCGAATGCGGGGCGGAGCGGCTATAGTCGGGCGCGAGAAGGCGCGGCCGAGGTCGCGTTCGGCCCCGAATGATTTTCTCGGACGGAAAGAATTCGCCATGGCCCGATCGAAATTCACCACCGACGATCTCGGCGCGGCGCTGGAGGCCGGCGTCATCGACGCCGAAGCCCATCGGCGGCTCGCGCATTTCCTCGCCGAGCGCGGAAGCGCGGGGGAGGGGGCGCCGCGTTTCGATGTCGTCAATGTGCTCTGGTATATGGGCGCGCTCATCGTCATGGGCGCGATGAGCCTGTTCAGCACCACCGCCTTCGGCCTCTGGGGGCCGCGCGCGCTGATGATCACCTCGCTGGCCTATGGCGTCGGCTTCGCTACGGCGGGCGGCTGGCTGTGGCGTCGGCGCGGCCTGCGCACGCCCGCCGGCCTGCTGGTGACATGCGCCGTCTCCATGGCGCCGCTCTTCGTCTTCGCGCTCCAACTCCTCGGCGGTCATGATCCGACAGAAGCCGTCCCTTACCACGACTTTTATGTCTGGGTGCGCGCGGGCTGGCTGCCCATGGAGCTGGGGACGATCGCCGCGGCGCTGCTGGCGCTGGCGTTTTTTCCTTTTCCTTTCCTCACGATGATAATCGCCTTCACGCTGTGGTTCATGTCGATGGACCTGACGCCTTGGCTCGTCGGCCGGGAGTCTTTCACCTTCGAGCAGCGCGCCAATGTGAGCCTCGCTTTCGGCGCGGTCGTCATCGCCGTGGCCTGGCTCGTCGATCTCCAGCGCTGGCGGGGCGGGGACTTCGCCTTTTGGCTGCATCTTTCCGGGCTTCTCGCCTTTTGGGGCGGGCTGACCGCGCAGCACAGCGGCGACGAGATCGGCAAGGCGCTCTATTGCGCGATCAATCTGGGCCTTCTGCTGCTGTCGCTCGTGCTGATGCGCCGCGCCTACGCCGTCTTCGGCGCTTTCGGCGTGACGCTCTATCTCGGCCATCTGGCGTCCGAGGTGTTCAAGGACTCGATTCTCTTTCCCTTCGCCCTCTCGGGGATAGGCGTCGCCGTCATCGCCGCCGGACTGCTGTTTCATCGCCACGGGCCGCGGCTCGGCGCGGTGATCGGCGCCGCTCTGCCCGAATTTGTGAGGGGATTGCGGCCCGCCCATGCGCGGGAAAGCGCTCGATGACGCGAGGCCGGCATCGGCGATTGCGCTTCGCCGGCGGCCAGTCTATATGGAGGTCATCCCCCGCATGGTAATCCGTAAAAATCGCGGCTTCGGCCCCGCGGCGCGGGATCGGCTTATCTCGCGCATCTTAAGGAGAATCGATCGATGAGCACCGCTCCGCTCATGCCCAAGGCGACCGCCGTCTGGCTCGTCGAGAACACGTCGCTCGCCTTCGACCAGATCGCCGATTTCTGCAAGCTGCACCCGCTCGAGGTGAAGGGCATAGCCGATGGCGAGGTCGCGGCCGGCATTCGCGGGCTCGATCCCATCACCTCCGGCCAGCTCACTCGCGAGGAGATCGGCCGCGGCGAGCGCGACCCGGCCCATCGGCTGTCGCTGTCCGTCTCAAAGGTCAAGGTGCCGGAGGTCAAGCGCCAGCGCGGGCCGCGCTACACGCCGCTGTCGCGCCGCCAGGATCGGCCCAACGCCATTCTCTGGCTGGTGCGCAACCATCCCGAGCTGAAGGACGCGCAGGTCATGCGCCTCGTCGGCACCACCAAGAGCACGCTGAAGGCGGTGCGCGAGCGCACCCATTGGAATTCCGCGGCGCTCGCGCCGATGGATCCTGTGACTTTGGGCCTGTGCTCGCAGATCGATCTCGATTTCGAGGTCAATCGCGCCGCCAAGGATCGTCCCGCCGCGCTCGAGGAGCAGGGCCAGACGCTGCAGCCGGCCGAGATCACGACCGCGCCCCATCACGAGCCGACGACGACCGAGGACGTGTTCGGCAAGCGCCCGCCCGCGCCGCCCGTCGAGGAAGAAGATCATTTCGACGCCGATCGCGTCTTCGGCCGGATGAAGAACCTCGATTTCGACGATTGAGGGGGCGCGACAATCTGGCGCATTTACCGCAGGCGGCGCCCTGTGATTATGTGCCGACAGGTTCAGCCCCAGTCGGCTCGCGGATGAGCGTTCTGGAGGAGAGACCAAAAAAAGTAACGCCAGCGACTGGCGGTCACCGGCGTTACGTTTGGACGATTGGTCTGGGAACTCGCGGACAGAGACTCCCGGCTTTCTGCGTCCGATCAGGGGGATAAGTCGATCGGTTGGGCTTATTTGAAATAGAAGCCGAGAATGCCGCCCGCGAGGGCGCCGACGACGGCAGCGGAAAGCGTGTTTGCGACGCCGCCGAGGCCAGCAGCGCCGAGGCCGCCGAGCAGAAGGGCGCCGACGCCCGCGAAGATGTAGACGGTGGTGTTGAGCTCGAAGTCTTTTTCAGCCATCGATGTCACTCCTCTGGTTTCCAGAACGTCCCGCCTTATCGTTCGAGCGGTGGCGGGTACGCTCTTGCCCCTCTCTGCGGGGCTGTCTTTTCGACGATGGTCAGCCTAACATAACCTTGTCGACTGTCCAGCGCGCTCGGAGCGCGCATTTCCAGTTTTTGCGGCCTTTTTTCTCTCCTCGAGGCAAATCAAGCGCTTGGCGCGGGGCCTTCGGATACAGTCAAAATCTCGAAAAATGGCGTAGCGACGCGATGCGGCTTGGAATGTCCTCGCTCGCGCGCTTATATCCGCCCGCATGACAGCCGAATCTCCTTCACGCGACTTTCGCTCCCGGCTGCGCGCCTTCGACGCGCTGAAGCCGCTTTTTCCCTATGCCTATCGCTACAAGGGTCGAATCGCGCTCGCGCTGATCGCTCTCGGCGTGGCGGCGGTCTCCACGCTCACTCTGCCGCTCGCCGTGCGCGGCATGATCGATCACGGGTTTTCCTCCGATGACCCTTCCGCCGTGAACGCCTATTTCGGCGCGATGGTGGGCGTCGTCGCGATTCTCGCGCTCGCTTCGGGCACGCGCTATTATCTGGTGATGACGCTCGGCGAGCGAATCGTCGCCGATCTGCGCGACGATTTCTTTCGCCATCTCACATCGCTCGACGCCGGCTTCTACGACCGGACCAAGACCGGCGAGCTGACCTCTCGCCTCACCGCCGACACGACGCAGCTCAAATCCGTGTTCGGCTCCTCCGTGTCGATCGCCTTGCGCAATCTCTTCATGTTCGCCGGCGCAATCGTGATGATGGTGCTGACGAGCCCGAAGCTCACCGGCGTAGCGCTGGCGGCCATTCCCTGCATCGTGCTGCCGCTCATCGCCTCCGGGCGGGTGATGCGACGGCGCTCGCGCCATGCGCAGGACCGGCTGGCCGCGGCCAGCGCCTACGCCACGGAAAATCTCGCGGCGGTCCGCACCATGCAGGCCTGCAATGCGCAGCAAGTGGCGGCCGAGCGATTCGGCGCCGCCGCTGAGGGCGCCTATACGGCCGCGCGCGACGCCACGCAGACACGCGCAATCGTCACCTCGGTGACGATCTTCCTGGCCTTCGGCAGCGTCGTCGCAATGTTGTGGCTGGGCGCGCAGGATGTGCTGGCCGGCCGCATCACCACGGGCGTTCTCTCTCAATTCGTGCTCTACGCGGTGCTGGCGGCGAGCTCGCTCGGAGAATTGTCGCAGGTCTGGAGCGAGGTGTCCGCCGCGGCGGGCGCCGCCGGCCGCATCGGCGAGATTCTCGCGATAGCGCCCGCCGTCGCCGCGCCTTCCGTTCCTGTCCATCTGCCGAAGCCCGTTCGCGGCGGCATCGCCTTCGATGATGTCGGCTTCTCTTATCCTGCGGGCTCTGGACGGGCGGCCTTGGATGGGCTGAGCTTTTCCGTCGCGCCGGGCGAGCGCATCGCCATCGTCGGCCCATCCGGCGCCGGCAAATCGACCGTGTTTCAGCTGCTCGAGCGCTTCTATGATGTGTCGCGGGGGGCGATCACGATCGATGGCGTCGATCTTCGCGCGCTCGATCCGATCGAGCTGCGCAGCGCCATCGCGCTCGCGCCGCAGGACCCGATCGTCTTCGGCATGAGCGTCGCCGAGAACATCGCCTATGGCCGCGAGGGCGTCTCGCGCAGCGCGATCATCGAGGCGGCAAAGCGTGCGCAGGCGGCGCAATTCATCGAGGCGCTGCCGGAGGGCTATGACACGGAGATCGGCGAGCGCGGCGTCACGCTCTCCGGCGGCCAGCGCCAGCGCCTCGCCATAGCGCGCGCCATTCTCGCCGATGCGCCGATCCTGCTGCTCGACGAGGCGACTTCGGCGCTCGACGCCGAGAATGAGGCATTGGTGAAAGAGGCGCTGCATGACGTGATGCGCGGCCGCACCACGCTCGTCATCGCCCATCGGCTGGCCACAGTGCTCGAGGCCACCCGCATTCTGGTGATGAGCGAAGGCCGCATCGTGGAGCAGGGGACGCATGCGAGCCTCGTCGCCGCGGGCGGCCTCTATGCGCGGCTGGCGCGGCTGCAATTCGACACGGGCGCGGAAGCGGCGGCGCTGGAGATGGCCTGACTTTCCCGTCCGCGGGCGGCCTGGATAGAGTTTTCCACCGCGGGCGCTCGTCGATTTTGCCTTCCGTCATATTGGTGCTATGAGCACGCGCCAACCCGGAAGACGGCCCAAGTCGCCGTCTTTTCGTCGTCCGGCCTCGAGCATGGCCGGTTTTTGCGCCCCCGAGGGAGTTGGCTTCATGACATCATACGCACGACCGCCGTTGCACGAGGCTCTGACCTTCGACGATGTGTTGCTGCGTCCGAGCCATTCGCTGGTGATGCCGTCGCAGGTCGACATATCGACGCGGCTGACGCGCGACATAACTCTCAACCTGCCGATCATCTCCTCCGCCATGGACACGGTGACGGAGGCGCGCCTCGCCATCGCCATGGCGCAGGCCGGCGGATTGGGCGTCATCCACCAGAACCTCACCCCCGCCGCCCAGGCCGCCGAGGTGCGCAAGGTCAAGCGCTATGAGAGCGGCATGGTGGTCGATCCGATCACCATCTATCCCGACGAGACGCTCGCCGACGCTTTGTCGCTGATGGCGCGCTATGGCATTTCCGGCATTCCGGTGGTCGAGCGCGGCCATGGCGGGAGGCCCGGAAAGCTGGTCGGCATTCTCACCAATCGCGACGTGCGCTTCGCCGACAATATGCGCGAGCCGGTCGCCGAGCTGATGACCAAGCAGCTCATCACCGTGCGTGAGGGCGTCGATCAGGAAGAGGCGCGCCGCCTCCTGCATCATCACCGCATCGAGAAGCTGCTCGTCGTCGACGAGGATTATCATTGCGTCGGCCTCGTCACGGTGAAGGACATAGAGAAGGCGACGCTGCATCCCCATGCGGCCAAGGACGCCGAGGGGCGGCTGCGCGTCGCCGCCGCCGCCACGGTCGGCGATCGCGGCTATGAGCGCGCGCTGCAATTGATCGACGCCGGCGTCGATCTCATCGTCATCGACACGGCTCATGGCCATTCGCAGGCCGTGCTCGATCAGGTCGCCCGCATCAAGAAGATCACCAATAAGGTCTCCATCGTCGCCGGCAATATTGCGACCCGCGAGGCGACCAAGGCGCTGATCGACGCCGGCGCCGATGCGGTGAAGGTCGGCATCGGCCCCGGCTCCATCTGCACCACGCGAATCGTGGCGGGCGTCGGCGTGCCGCAGCTCACGGCGATCATGGACGCCGCCGAGGAGGCGTTCAAAGCCGGCGTGCCGGTTATCGCCGATGGCGGCGTCAAATATTCCGGCGATCTCGCCAAGGCCATCGCCGCCGGCGCTTCCGCCGTGATGATCGGCTCGCTGCTGGCGGGCGCGGAGGAGGCGCCCGGCGAGGTGTTCCTCTATCAGGGCCGCTCTTTCAAATCCTATCGCGGCATGGGCTCCGTCGGCGCGATGGAGGCGGGCTCGGCCGCCCGCTATTTCCAGCAGGATGTGAAAGAGAGCCTGAAGCTGGTGCCGGAGGGCATAGAAGGCCAGGTGCCGTATCGCGGGCCGGTCGGGCCGATCCTCTATCAGCTCGCCGGCGGATTGCGCGCCGCCATGGGCTATGTCGGCGCGCCGACGATCCCAGAGTTCCAGACCAAGGCGGAATTCGTGCGCATCACCAACGCCGGCCTACGCGAGAGCCATGTCCATGACGTGACGATCACGCGCGAGAGCCCGAACTATCCGACGGGCGGCGCCTGACATGCGTGCGCTCGTCCTCGGCGCGGGAGCCGTCGGCGGCTATTATGGCGGACGGCTCGTCGAGGCGGGCGCGGATGTGACTTTTTTCGTGCGCGAGGCGCGGGCGCGGCTCCTCGCCGAGCACGGGCTGCGGATCGAGAGCGCGCTCGGCGGCGCACGGCTCGATGTCAGAACGGTCTGTGATCCAAAGACGCTCGCGCCTTTCGATCTGGTGATCCTCTCCTGCAAGGCCTATGATCTCGACGATGCGCTGGAGACGATCGCCGGCGCCGTCGGACCGCAGACGGGCGTGCTGCCGCTGCTCAACGGGCTCGTCCATCTCGATCGCATCGCCGCGCGCTTTTCGCGGGCGACCGTCTTCGGCGGCGTGGCGCGCATCAGCGCGACGCTCGGCGGCGATGGAATCGTGCGGCATTTCGGCGTGCTGAACCGCGTGGATTTCGGCGCCCGCGACGGCGGCGCCGACGCCCGCCTCGAGGCGTTGCGCGACTTTTTCGCGCGGACGCCGGTCGATGCGCGGCTCTCCGGCGAGATAGAACAGGAGCTGTGGGACAAATTCGTGTTTCTGGCGACGCTCGCCGGAATTACCACGCTCATGCGCGCCAGCGTCGGGACCGTGCTGGCGACGCCCGCCGGCGAAACGCTGATCCTGCGCCTGCTCGCCGAATGCGAAGATATCGCGCGCGCCGAGGGCCATGCGCCGGCGCCGGAGAAATTCGCCGATTTCCGCGCCGAGCTGACGCGGCCGGGCTCGCCGCTCAAAGCCTCCATGCTGCGAGACATGGAGCGGGGCGGCCCGACCGAGGGCGAGCATATTCTCGGCGACATGCTGGCGCGAGCGCAGCGCGCCGGCGTCGCGGCCCCGGTGCTGGAGATCGCCGCGACCAATGTGCGCGCCTATGAGGCGAGCCGAGCGTCCGCCGGCTGACGGCACAAATTTCGCGTAAATCTCGGTCTCTTCGGCGAAAGGCGCCGCAGACCGGGGATTTGAGACAATGAGCGATCCGAGCGCGAGCCTCGCCAAGGCGGAAGAACAGGTGCTCGCCGCCGCGCGGCGCAATTTCGACAGCTTCTTCCGCTGGGTCGCCTTCCTCGATGAATCGATCAAAAAGGATATCGGGCCGAAATTCGGCGTCGAGCTGGCGCTGAAGGCGAGCGCCGTCGAGCAGAAGGTGATGGGCCTGCTCTTCGTCTCGCGCCCGCTGAAGGAGCCGCTGCCGCTGCCCTTCGAGATCGAGGGAAGCTCGATCCGCTTCGGCCATCCGAAATTCGAGCGCGACGACGAGGCCACCGGCGAGAAGACGACGCGCTACGACGTCTCCACCATAGATGATGTGAACCGTATTCTGGGCGATGTGGTGCAGGATTTCATCGGCTGAGCCGGACGCGTCTGGGCTGAGCCGGCCGGGGCATGGCATGTCGATTGCTATCTAATTCTGAGACAAGCAATCACGCGGGTCCTGGTCCTTTCAACGGGAACCCGGCCCTTTGTCGGAGATCGGACATGCTGCCGCAAGTCGTCCTGGTCGATGGCGTCCCCAGATGCGTTATTCGCCCGACCGATCAAAAAGCGCTCGACCGCTTCGTGCGCAATAGCAGGAAATGGCTCCAGGCCGGCAATGCCGAAGCCAAATGCACCTACCGCCCGGCCGATGACACGGAGCGGGCCGTGTGGACCGACGCGTTCGAGCTGCACAAGGCCGCCGGCTCGGATGAGGAGAGCTTTTTCGGCATTCCCCTCGTCGCCGCGGCGGCAATGGCGGCGGCGCCGTCCGAATAGCCGCCTCAGTCGACTTTGCAGCGGATCGGGGCCGGCGGTTGCGCCGGTCCGGTCGTCGCCTGCGCGGCTGCGGCCAGGGCCAGCGGACAATTGGCGCAATCGTGACCGGCGCAGCCCGCGCAAGGGGAGGGCGCGGCCGTCGCTTGAGCCGGGGTGGCGCCTGCCAAATTCTGCGCATCGGCGCCGGGCTGGTCGCTCGCGGCGGCCCAGGCGGAGCCGGCCATCAGCAGAGCGGGCAGGGCGAGAGCAAAGCTTTTTCGCATGGCGAATTTCCTAGTGCTGGCCGGGCGCGAGCTTCACGCCGCGCCGCTCGAAAGTGATGTAGGAGACGAGCGCCGTCATGCGCGGATCGTCGGGCGCGAGATTGGCGCCTTGCAACGGATTGCGAATGCACCAATTCGCCATTTCGAAAAGCTGCGCGACCTTGCCGAGCTGCTTCTGGAACTTGGGGTAGGTCTCGGGGTGCGTGTTGGCGGCGTTGGGGTGGCATTGCGCGCAGGCGACGCCATTGGTCCCGAGCGCGCCGCTCGTCCATAATTCGCGGCCCTTGGCGGCCACCTGCTCGAACTCTTTTTGATAGCGCTCGACGTCGGTCTTGGTGAATTCATCGGCGCGCGCCGTCGTCCCGCCGAAGGCGGCGAGACTGAATGCGAGGAGCAAGGTCGAGCGAAGCATGGCGAACTCCGATCAATAATGAGTCTGCGGCAGACGGCGCTGCGTCGGCTCCTGATAGGCGATATCGACCGGATGGCCGGCCTTGTGGTCGAAGGCGACGGTGCGCTGGTCATTGTCCCAGAGCTGATAGCGCGCGGTGACGCGGCCCGAGCCTATGTCGATCAGCTGCCATCCGGTGGCGTCGCGCTCGAAGAAAGGATCGGCGCGGTTCATCGGAATGGTGAGCACGGGCAGATGGCTCTCGGCCTGCGCATAGCTCTGCGGATAGGGCCAGGGCCACGCGGTGGCCATCACCGAATTGAAGCTGATGTTGCCGATCTGATTATATTGGATCTGATGGACATGGCCGTAGATGACGTTCACGCTGTCGAAAGGCGCGAGCAGCGCCTGCACATCCTCGGCGTCGTCGGTCCAGAAATTCCAGCCCTTGTAGATTTTCTGCAGCGGCGAATGGGAGAAGACGACGATCGGCGTCTTCTTGTCCAGCTTGGCGAGATCATTGGCGAGCCATTTGCGCTGCTTGTCGCCGACCATGAAGGGCGAGCCGTTGGGATTGTCGAGCCCCGCCATTTCCAGCATGCGCTGCTCGGCCGATGGCCAGCGATGGAAGGTCCATTGCTCGCTGGTCAAAATCGAGTTCAGCACGATGAAATGCACGCCCTTATGGTCGAAGCTGTAATAATGCGGGCCGTAGAGCTTGCTCCAATAATCGCCGAGATCGAGATAATAGTCGTGCTCGCCCATGACGGCGTGAAGCTTGCCCTTCAGCTTGGAGAGAATCTCGGCGCCGTGGTCCAGCTCCTCGCGCTTGCCGAGCTGGGCGAGATCGCCGCCGAAGATGACGAAATCCGATTCCGGCTTCACCAGATTGGCCTCGGCGACGGCGCGCTTCAGCCCCTGATCCCAATTGCGCACGAAGCTCGCGCCTTTGATCTGCTGGATATGCGCGTCGGAAATATAGGTGAAGGTGAAATCCTCGCGCGTGCCGCCGAAGGCGAGCGTGACCATGCTGATCGGCAGAGTGGTCAGCGCCGCGCCGGCGCCGGCTCCCGCAAGCACGCTGCGCCTGGTGATGAATTCGCTCATCTGCTCGGCTCCCTTGTCGTGACCGCGTGGCGCGGCGCGCTCATCTCGTTTTGGCGCCGAAATAGGCCGGCGTGGTGAGCGTTTCCATGAAGGCGACGAGATCGTCCATCTGCTGCTCGGAGAGATTGAGAGGACGAATGCCGCCGGAGAGATAGTCGTTGACCTGGGCCGGATCGCCCTCGCTGCGTCCGCCATTATTATAGTGCTTGACGACATCCTTCAGCGTCTTCAGCGAGCCGTCGTGCATATAGGGCGCTGTCACCGCCACATTGCGCAGGGTCGGCGTCTTGAAGGCGCCGATCACATCGAACTGATCGGTGACGGCGAAACGGCCGAGCTCGGAGGTTTTGGGATCGGTGAGCACGGCCTTGTCGACATCGACGCCTCTCGCCTTGGCGGTCAGAAATTCCGCCGAGAGGCGCGGAACCTCGAATTGCGCGCGATTGATGCCGACGCCGATATTGTGGAAGCGATTATCGGTGAACAGCGCCTGATCTTGCTCGATCACATGGCAGGAGACGCAGCGTCCCTGGCCGACGAAGACCTCGAAGCCGCGCTTGGCGGCCTCCGATATCGCATTCTCCTCATTGCCGAAGCGCCAGCGGTCGAAAGGCGAATCGCCGGAAATAATGGTGCGCTCATAGGCGGCGATGGCCTTCTTCACCTCCTCCATCGTCACGCCGTCGCCGGTCTTGCCGAAGGCCTTTTTGAACAGCTCGACATAGAAGGGGTCGGACCGCGCGATGAGCAGAATGGGCTCATGCGTCGGCAGTCCCATCTCGACCGGATTGAGGAAGGGATGCTGCGACTGATCCTCGAGCGTGGGCGAGCGGCCGTCCCAGAAAAAGGAGGTGAAATAGGCGGCGTTTATCACCGTCGGGGCGTTGCGCGTCCCGGTCTTCTTGCCGACGCCCTCGGATGTGCGCAGCGGACTGTCGGTGAAGGCGTGATCGTCCTTGTGGCAGGTGGCGCAGGCGACCGCGCCGTCCGAGGAGAAGCGTAGATCGTGGAACAGGCGATTGCCCAGCGCGATCTTGTCCGCCGTCTGCGGATTGTCCTGCGGGATCGTCACTGGGGGAAGCCCCAGCGGCTCGGCGACGCCGACTCCCGCGAAACCGAGCCCTGCGAAACCGAGCCCTGAAAGACTGAGCATTGCCGCGAGCGTCGTCGCGGCGCGCTTGCGCACGGCCATGTCTTCCTCCCCGTCGCGCCTGTCGGATAGGAGCCGCTTCTTTTCTCGGCGCGATGGCCATGATCCTGCCTGGAATTTCTCTCATCGGCAAGGCGTCATGCGGCCGAAGCCATGTTTTTGTCGCCAATGGCACGCTTTTTGTCTTGGCCTTCGCCAGTAACATCGGCTGTGCGGCGCAACAAATATTGCCCTTGCCGATTGTGAGAAAATTATCTGAGCGCCAGGGGGCGTCATCAATTCGACATGACCGGCAAAATCGTCGAGCTATAGTTGCAATTACATGATTTCTCCCATTTTGGCGCATTATCGCCTTTGCCCGTGAGCCCAGCTTGTGGTAGGCGGGCGACGGTTCGGGCCTCGGCTGTTCGCAGCGCAAGCTCGATCCCCATCGGAGGAGCCCTGGGAAAATGTCACGAGCATTCATCGCTGCGCTGAGCGCGCTGGCGCTGGTCCCTTTCGCCGCGGTCGCCGGCGATCTGCGGTCGGACGCCAACGCCGTTTTCAAGCCGATCACCCCGGCCGCGGCCACAAAGGCGGTCAAGAACAACGATGTCACACCTGCCAAGATCGAGCTCGGCAAGCAGCTGTTCTTCGATCCGCGCATATCCTCGAGCCAGCTCATCAGCTGCAACTCGTGCCATAATCTGAGCCTCGGCGGCGTCGACGCCGGCTCGACCTCCATCGGCCATGGCTGGCAGAAGGGTCCGCGCCGCGCGCCGACCGTTCTCAACGCCGTGTTCAACGCCGCCCAGTTCTGGGACGGCCGCGCCGAGGATCTGAAGGCGCAGGCCAAGGGTCCGGTGCAGGCCGGCGTGGAGATGAACAACACGCCCGCCAATGTCGAGGCGACGCTGAACAGCATTCCGGGCTATGTCGCTTCCTTCCAGAAGGCCTTCCCCGGCGACAACAAGGCCGCCAGCTTCGACAATTTCGCCAAGGCGATCGAGGCCTTCGAATCGACGCTGGTGACGCCCAATTCGCGCCTCGACAAATTCCTCGGCGGCGACGAGGCGGCGCTGGACGCGACGCAGAAGAAGGGCCTGCGCCTCTTCCTCGACAAGGGGTGTAGCGCCTGCCACGACGGCGTGAACGTCGGCGGCGGCAATTACACGCAATTCGGCGCGGTGTCGAAGCCCGCTGCGGCCATTCTGCCGGAAGCGGACAAGGGCCGTTTCAACGTCACCAAGAGCCCGGCGGACGTCTTCTCCTTCCGCGTCGCGCCGCTGCGCAATGTGGCGCTGCGCGCTCCCTACTTCCACACCGGCCAGGTGTGGACGCTGGAGGAGGCCGTCAATGTCATGGCGAAAACGCAGCTCGGCCTCGAGCTCGCGCCCGACGAGACCTCGGCCATCGTCGCCTTTCTCGGCGCGCTGACCGGCGATCAGCCCAAGGTCGAATATCCGGTCCTGCCGGGGCGCACCAATGCGACGCCTCAGCCGCAGCAGGAGATCGCCGCGAAGCACGCTCACTGAGCCGCTTCTCGCGCCGACCATCCCAGAGCCTCCGCGCATCACTGCGCGGAGGCTTTTTCTATGGCGCGCGACATTCTACCTTCGCCCATCTCGCCTTCGACGAGGCTATTGCGACTGGAGCCGCGCCATGGATCTCTCACCAATTTGGACAAACGCACGAATTTCGACCCGATCGCGCATTTTCGCCGGAGCGGCGCTCTTGCCGCTGCTCTTTAGCCTTTCCGGCCACGCGACCGCGGAGGCGCGGAACCCTTTCGCCGCCATCGGCCATATCGTCGTGATCTACACGGAAAACCGCAGCTTCGATAATGTCTTCGGCCTCTATCCCGGCGCCGATGGGCTCGGCATAGGCGCGGATCGCTTCGCCCAGGTCGATTTCGACGGCAAGCCTTTCGGCGAGCTGCCGCCGATCCGCGGCGATAAGGGCGTCGACGCCCGCTTTCCCGCCATTCTTCCCAATGCGCCTTTCGCGATTGACGCTTTTCTGCCCAATGCGGAGAAGACGCCCGATCTGACGCATGATTTCTTCCAGGAGAAGGAGCAGATCGATGGCGGGAAGATGGATCGTTTCGCCGCCGTTTCCAGCGCCGGCGGCCTGGTGATGGGCTATTACGACGGCCGCTCGCTGGCGCAATGGCGCCTCGCGCAGGAGTTCACGCTCGCCGATCATTTCTTCCACGGCTTCTTCGGCGGCTCCTTCGTCAATCACATGTTCCTCGTCTGCGCCTGCGCGCCGACCTTTCCTTCGGCGCCGCCGTCGCTGATCGCCGAGGTCGACGAGGCGACCGGCCTTCTCGCCCGCGCGGCCGACTCGCCGACGAGCGCTCGCGTCGGCCCGCCGCGCTACAAAAAGTCCGGGCCGGTGACCAGCGACGGCTTCGTGGTCAGCACGATGCAGCCGCCGACCCCGCTCTCGCCGCTCGAAGCGCCATCGGGCGTAGGCCTGCCGCCGCAGACGCAGCCGACGATCGGCGATCGCCTTTCCGAAAAGGGCGTCTCATGGGCGTGGTATGCGGGCGGCTGGAACGACATGCGGGCCGGGCGCATCCGCCAGCGCGAGGCGCCGGAATATTTCCAGACGCATCACCAGCCCTTCCTCTATTTCGCGAATTTCGCGCCTGGAACGCCGGCGCGCGAGCAGCATTTGAAGGACGCCGATGATTTCTTCGCGGCGGCGGAGGCGGGGACGCTGCCCGCGGTCTCGTTCTACAAGCCGGTCGGCAAATTCAACGAGCATCCCAATTACGCCGATCTGAAGACCGGCGACGCGCATCTCGCCGATGTCGTCGCGCGGTTGCGGCGCAGCCCCAATTGGAAGGACATGCTGGTCATCGTCACCGCCGATGAGAATGGCGGCGCCTGGGATCATGTCGCGCCGCCGCAAATCGACCGCTTCGGCCCCGGAACGCGCGTGCCCACGCTGATCCTTTCGCCCTTCGCGAAAAAGGGATTCGTCGATCACACGACCTATGACACAGCGGCGATTCTGGCGACGATCGAGACGCGCTTCGGATTGGAGCCGCTCACCGGGCGCGACAAGGGCGCCGCGGACCTGCGCAATGCGTTGGATACTGTGGCTCCGGAGCCGGCGAGAGCCGCCCGCTGACCGGCGCCGCGCCGCGGCTCAAGTCATTCTGTCACAGCCTAGGTGGGGAGGACTACCTGAGGCTGTGGCGCCTGATCTATGGGCGCTGTCGGAATTTTTAAGCAACTGAAGTAAGATGATTTATTAGTGAGGCATCGGGCGCCTGCGACAAATGCCGCGGGTGGGAGCGCCCGAAAGTGCGGCGCCACATAAACTGCCTGATAGCGTGCTGTATACCATTCTATAGATTATTTTGACCTACCCTATTGGATATTGTCATTACGAAGCGGAACGGAAATGGTTGCGGCTCGCCGAACGAGGGCGTTTTGGATGTTTTGGCGCTGGGAGGCGCCGGGGGGTCTGGGGCTTTCGTTTCGCGCGGCGGTTTCGAGAAAATTCGTCTCCGAGCAAAGAAGAAGAATGCCGTCGTCGGGTCCTTTTGAGAGGGGTCGTCGGGCGGTGAGAGCGGGAGGTCGGGACAGCGGCTCGTCGAGCACGAGGCCGCGGCTGCGACAATCAACCGTTGGAGACGAAGGCGCGTGCCGAGCAGGGAGGCGGGACGCGGCGAGATCGCTTCGAGAATCCCTGGGAGCACTTAGGAGGAATTGAGATGAGCGTAACGACAGAGACATCGGCCGGCGCAGCCGCCGGCTCAGATGCCATCGTGGACTTGAAGGGCCTGTGGATCGGCGTGTCCGTCCTCAATGTTTTCTACCTCTTCATCCGCATCTATGAGCAGATCTTCGGCTGGCGCGCGGGCCTCGACTCGTTCGCTCCGGAGTTCCAGACGTATTGGCTGACGATGCTGTGGACGGAAATTCCGCTGGAGCTCGTCGCCGGTCTCGGCCTCGCCGGCTATCTGTGGAAGACCCGCGACCGCAATGTCGACGCGGTTTCTCCGCGTGAGGAGCTTCGCCGTCACGTCGTGCTGCTGCAGTGGCTGACGGTCTACTCGGTGGCCATCTACTGGGGCGCCAGCTTCTTCACGGAGCAGGACGGCACCTGGCACATGACGGTGATTCGCGACACGGACTTCACGCCGTCGCACATCATCGAGTTCTATCTCAGCTACCCGATCTACTCGATCTTCGGCGTCGGCTCGTTCTTCTACGCCAAGACCCGCATTCCGTTCTTCGCGCACGGCTATTCGCTGGCGTTCCTGATCGTGGCCATCGGCCCGTTCATGATCATCCCGAACGTCGGCCTGAACGAGTGGGGCCACACCTTCTGGTTCATGGAAGAGCTGTTCGTCGCTCCGCTGCATTGGGGCTTCGTGTTCTTCGGCTGGATGGCTCTGGGCGTGTTCGGCGTCGTCCTGCAGATCCTGGCCGGCGTGAAGCGCCTGCTCGGCAAGGACGGCGTTGCGGCGCTGATCGGCTGATAGCGGCCTGAACTCTCGGCCGCCCGCTCTGGCGGACGGCCGCCTCCGGCGAATGAATTTTCCGAATGCTCTCGGAACGTGAGGCTTCGTCCGAGCGGCCGCCGGTCGGCGGCTCGGACGGGGTTTCGGAGAGCGGGCGGGAAGCGTGGCCGCCGGGGTGACGCATTCAAAGGACAATCCGGCGCGAGAGAGCCGGAGGCAGGTCTCGAGACGCCGGCGCGAAGACGCCGGGCGGACAGACACCAAGGAGAAGAGTGATGTCTACATCGAAGAGCGGGGGGGCTATCGGGCCTTTCCATTCTGTCGCGGAAGCGGCGGGATGCGTTAAGACCTCCGATTGGCTGATTCTGACGCTGCTGTTTCTGGCAGTGCTGGGCGGCTATCATATTCACTTCATGCTGACGGCGGGCGACTGGGACTTCTGGGTCGACTGGAAAGACCGTCGTATGTGGCCGACGGTCATCCCGATCCTGGGCGTGACCTTCGCGGCCGCCGCTCAGGCGTTCCTGTGGGAGAACTTCCGTCTCCCGTTCGGCGCGACCTTCGCGGTTCTGGGTCTGCTCATCGGCGAGTGGATCAACCGCTATGTGAACTTCTGGGGCTGGACCTACTTCCCGATCAGCCTGGTGTTCCCGTCGGCTCTGGTCGTTCCGGCCCTGTGGCTGGACATCATCCTGCTGCTGTCGGGCTCCTATGTGATCACGGCTGTGGTCGGCGCCCTGGGCTGGGGTCTGCTGTTCTACCCGAACAACTGGCCGGCGATCGCCGCCTTCCATCAGGCGACGGAGCAGCATGGTCAGCTGATGTCTCTGGCTGATCTGATCGGCCTCCACTTCGTCCGCACCTCGATGCCGGAATACATCCGCATGGTCGAGCGCGGCACGCTGCGCACCTTCGGTAAGGACGTCGTGCCGGTGGCCGCGTTCTTCTCGGGCTTCGTGTCGATGCTCGTGTACTTCCTGTGGTGGTTCGTCGGTAAGTGGTACTCCACCACGAAGGTGATCACCAAGATCTGATCGGCCGCAAGGCGACGGATCGCGATCCCTCACGCGAGGAGGGGCGGCTGCGAAGGGCTCCTTAGAAGAGAGTCCGGGAGAGCCGCTCCGGCAAGGACGACAGCGGACGATCGGCCCGACGGGCCGGTCCGCGAAGAGAAACTTGGGAGGTTGTTCCATGAAACTGTTGGAGAGAATGGCCGTGCTGGCGACGGGACGCGTCGCTCGGCTCTTCGGCCTGGGCATGGCGGCTGCGGTCGCTGCGACGATGGGCTCCGTCGCTCCGGCGTCGGCGCACGGCGAGAAGTCGCAGCAGGCGTTTCTGCGCATGCGCACGCTGAACTGGTATGACGTGAAGTGGTCGAAGACCTCGCTGAACGTCAACGAGTCGCTGGTGCTTTCGGGCAAGGTGCACGTGTTCTCGGCTTGGCCGCAGGCCGTGGCGAACCCGAAGTCGTCGTTCCTGAACGCCGGCGAGCCCGGCCCGGTTCTGGTTCGCACGGCTCAGTTCATCGGCGAGCAGTTCGCTCCGCGTTCGGTTTCGCTCGAGGTCGGCAAGGATTACGCCTTCTCGATCGAGCTGAAGGCGCGCCGCGCCGGCCGCTGGCACGTCCATGCGCAGATCAACGTCGAAGGCGGCGGCCCGATCATCGGACCCGGCCAGTGGATCGAGATCAAGGGCGACATGGCCGACTTCAAGGACCCGGTCACGCTGCTGGACGGCACGACCGTGGACCTCGAGACCTACGGCATCGACCGCATCTACGCTTGGCACTTCCCGTGGATGATCGCGGCTGCGGCCTGGATCCTCTACTGGTTCTTCAAGAAGGGCATCATCGCTTCCTACCTGCGCGTCAGCGAAGGCAAGGAAGACGAGCAGATCGGTGACGACGACCGTCGCGTCGGCGCTATCGTTCTGGCGGTGACGATCCTGGCGACGATCATCGGCTACGCTGTCACCAACAGCACCTTCCCGCGCACGATCCCGCTTCAGGCCGGCTTGCAGAAGCCGCTGACGCCGATCACCGAGGAAGGCACTGTGGGCGTCGGCACGAAGGTCGTGACGGCGGATCTCAAGGGCGGCGTCTACAAGGTGCCGGGCCGCGAGCTGACGGTTCAGGTGAAGATCACGAACAAGACGGACGAGCCGCTGAAGCTCGGCGAGTATACGGCGGCGGGTCTCCGCTTCCTGAACCCCGACGTGTTCACGACGAAGCCGGAGTTCCCCGACTATCTGCTGGCGGACCGTGGTCTGTCGACGGATCCGACGCCGATCGCGCCGGGTGAGACGAAGACGATCGAGATCAAGGTGCAGGACGCGCGTTGGGACATCGAGCGTCTCTCCGACCTCGCCTATGACACGGACAGCCAGATCGGCGGTCTGCTGTTCTTCTTCGGCCCGTCGGGCAAGCGCTACGCCACCGAAATCGGCGGCCCGGTCATTCCGAAGTTCGTCGCCGGCGACATGCCCTGATCGAGCTCTCTGAAGCCTGAAAATACCGCCGGCCGGGCCTCGCGCCCGGCCGGTTTCTTTTTGCGGAGCGGGGGGGCGGCTTCGTGTTCCGGAGCAAGAACGCCGCAGTTATATCGGAATGCGATATATGCGGCGTTTGGACGCAGGAGAAATTGTCGCGTCCGCGCCCGAACACGCATAGAATTTATCCATAGAGTCTCACGTTGGCGGTGATCTCGCAGGAGCGAGCTGCGCCGCGGCAAGTCGACGAAATAGCGATTTCAAATCGATTCCTTTTTGCACTAAGAAAAATCGGGACAAGCGAGGGCGAGGCGATCTCGCTCTCTCGAAGCTCGAAGCAAAAAAAGACGACGCGGCGACCCTCGAGGCGCGCGTGGTCGGGAGGAAGGAAAGCGATGATCGTCCGATCCGTGAGACCTTGTCTATTGGCGCTTGCGCTGTTCTTCGCGTCCTTCGCCGCTTCTCCGGCTCGCGCCGGCGGCGACGGACCGGAAGCGATGGTCATGGACAATATGTGCATGGTCATGTTCGGCTATGACATGATCCACATCACGGCCTATGAGGCCGAAGGCGCGCGCGATCAATATTGCGACCATATTCCGATCGTCGGCCGGATCATCTTCACTTTCGATATCGCCAATCCGGATTTTCGCGATCTGCCGCTCGAGCTGCGCATCATTCGCGATCCGCTGACGCCGATCTCGGCCGATGCGGATCTCGAGCCGCTCACCATCATTCATCTGCCGCCGAAGCGCTACAGGACCGGCACCTTCAATTTCGAGCACAAATTCACCGAAAAGGGTCATTTCATCGGCTATGTGACGCTCACCCGAGCGAATGGCGAGAAAGAGACCCAGCAGTTCAAATTCATGGTCGGCCAGACGCTTTGGTCCTTCGTGCCGCAGGCGCTCGGCGTCGTGCTGATCGCGCTGATGGTCGGCGCCTATTGGCGCCATAGCCACACCAAGCCGAAGGCGGCCGATCCTGCGGATGCGCTGAAGTCGTCGTGAAGGCCGCCGTCTTGAACGGATGCGGCCGACCGACCAGATCATGAGACGAAAAAGCGAATAATTTGGGAGGAGCGACGATGAAGATGAAGTTCGGAGCCGGCCTCGTGGCGGCGTTTCTATGCATGAGCGCCGGCGCGGCCTTCGCTCATTCCTTTCTGGTCGACGCCTCTCCGTCGGCCAAGGATCACGTCGCCGCTTCGCCGAAGCTCGTGAAGCTGCGTTTCGGCGGCGGCGTCGAGCCCAATTACTCGACGATCGCGATCCTCGACGCCAATGGCAAGACCGTCGTCGAAGGCGCGAAGGGCGCGCCCGACAAGCCGCGCGAGCTGACGCTCGACGCGCCAGATCTCGCGGCGGGCAAATATGTCGTGAAATATCGCGTTCTCTCCTCGGATGGCCACATCGTCGAGGGGAAATACGAGTTCACGGTGGACGCTCACTAAGTCTGGCTCAGAGCAGCTTCAAAAAATCTCGGGCGGCGCCGATCGGCGGGGCGCCGCGCCGTGCTCGCGAGCGTAACGGAAGTCGAAATCAATGGAATTGGCGACGCTTCGCTTCGTGGAGAGCGTTCTTTCCGCTCTCGCCGTCGGACTATTGCTGCTGCCGCGCCTCATAGAGGAGGACGGCGCGCGCTTCAAGAAGGTGATCGCGGGCGCCGCGGTCCTGCGCCTGCTGTTCGGCTTCGGCCTCATCGTGGCGACGGCGCGCGCCATCATCCCGGCGGGCCGTCCGGTCGATTCCGACGCGCTGCTGCAGTTCATTTCCGGCACGGTGATCGGCAAGGCCTGGGTGGCGACCCAGATTCTCGCGGCGGTCTTCACTGTCGCGACGCTGGCGCGCCTGCGGATCTCCAATGTCTGGCTCGATCGCGCGACGCTCGGGCTCGGGCTCGCCGTGCTCGCGGTCGTGTCTGTCACTGGCCATGCGGTGGACGACAGCCTGCCGATCTACACACAGCTGAGCTTTCCCTTCCACACGCTGGCGGGCCTCACCTGGATCGGCGGCCTGCTCGGCCTCGTCTATTGGATGTTCACCGGCCGCGGCAAGCCGCCGGAGGTCGCCTGGCGTCTCGCCGAGCGCTGGTCTATGATCGCCAAGGGCGCGATGCTGATCGTGCTGATCAGCGGCCTCATCCTGGCGTGGGAGACGGTCGGCAGCTTCGGCTTCATGCTGGCGACGCCCTACGGTCGGCTGCTCACGGTCAAATTGGCGCTGCTCTGCGCCGCTCTGATGCTCGCCCTTTCGCTCGCGCGCTATCTGACGCTCGCCGATTCCAAGAAGGGCTTCGATTTCGCCTGGTACGGCAAGATCGGCGGCGTCGAGGGCGCATGCGCGCTCGGCCTTTTGTTCATCGCCGGCTGGATCGCCACCATCACGCCGGCCGCGCATGAGAACAACGTTTATTGGCCGCTGCCCTTCCGCGTGACCTGGGCCGGCACCTGGGGCCTAAAGGTCACGCCCTGGATCGATCCCACTTGGCAATGGGGCGTCGCCGGAGCGGCTCTGGCGGTCGTCGCCGCCCTGGCCTGGTTCGCCCCGGCGCTCGTCGCGGCCGTGGGGTTCACGCCTTGGCCGCAGCTTCGCGATTGGCGAAAATATTCGACCTCGGCGCTGGCGCTGGCGGCGGCGGTCTGCGGCACGGTCTCACTGTCGGTGCAGGCCTATCCCGAGACCTACACCGACCCGCCCATCGCTTACACGGCCGCCTCGGTGAAGCGCGGCTTCGAGACTTACCAGGCCAATTGCATTCCGTGTCATGGCGTGACCGGCGAAGGCAATGGACCCATGGCCAAGGGTCTCAAGGTTCCGCCCGCCGATCTCACCGCCCCGCATGTCGCGACGCATACGCTCGGCGATATTTTTCACTGGCTGACCTATGGCGGACAGAGCGGCGTCATGCCGCCTTTCGCCGACGCCATCGGCGAGGACGAGCGCTGGGATCTCATCAACTATCTCACCGTTCTGTCCAACTCGAACCAGTCGCGCTTTCTGAGCCCCAAGGGTGTCATTCAATGGCTGGTCGCGCCCAATTTCGCGCTCGATGATCCCAAGGGCGAGTTCGTCGACGTCGAGAAGCTGCGCGGCGTGCCGACGCTGGTCTCCTTCGCGCGCTGCAAGCCGGAGGACGCTGATTTCGCCGATCGCGTCGCGAGCCTGAAAGCCGCCGCCGAGACGGCGAAGGCGATGGGCGCGCATCATGTCGCCGATTATTTCGGCGAATGCCCGAATGATCCGAGCGCGCTGAAGCCGAGCCATCCAGACGCCACAGAGCTCACCTATTCGATTATCAACCATTATCTCGACGAGCCGATCATCAATGAGATTCCGGAAGGACATTTTCTGATCGATCGCTCCGGCTATGTTCGAGCCCGCTTCCGCCATTTCGGGACCGACGACGGCAATCTCTCGCTGCTGAAGGCGCAGATCGCGCTGACCGCGAAGGAGCCGATCGTCTATGTCTCGCCGCATCAGCACTGAGCGGAGTTACGCGCAATTCGTCGCATTGGTCGCGATGCGGCGGAGCGGGGCCGTGAGAGCCTCGCCGAGAAAAGAGCGACGAATGCAGCCGACGAGCTTTCGTCGGGCAAGTGAGGGAGAACGCACATGATGATCAAGCGGCGTGATCTGTTGGCGGCTGGCGGCGCTCTATTGGGCGGCGCGGCGTGCGGCGTTTTGGCTCCGATGCGCGCGGCGCAGGCTCATGAATATGAGCTCGGCAAGCTGACGATCGAGCATCCCTGGGTGCGCGCGCCCAAGGACGGCGAGACCACGGCTTATTTCTACGCCTTCATCCACAATAAGGGCGGCGCGGACAAGCTCATCGCGGTGAAGTCGCCGAATATCGGCAAGGTGACTCTGCATTCGGACGCCAAGCACACCATCGCGGAAAGCGGCATCGCTATCGCAGCCGACAAGACGACGACGCTCTCGCCCGAAGGCGCGCATGTCGTGCTCGCCGAGGTCAAGAAGATCAACCCTGTCGGCTGGGGAATCGAGCTCGTTCTCGTCTTCGAGAAGGCGGGCGAGGTCACGGTCGATGCGGCTGTCGATGCGCCCGACGCGAAGCACGCCCATGACGCCGAGGCGTTGCAGCGCTGGGAAAAGGCTCATCCGGCAGGCGGCGAAGCCAAGCCGGGAGCCGAAGAGCACCACCACGATCATCATGATCACGATCATCATGATCACAAGGACGATCAAAAGAAGTGACCCTGAAGACGCGCGGTTCGGCCATTGCCGGGCCGCGCTTCTCTATGCTCAGTCGGCCGAATCCAAAGTGAGCAGGCGGCCGGAAAAATCGCTCGCGTCGGAGGAGACGGCGGGCGTCGGCGGCGAGCTGCGCGGGGCGTTGAGCGGCAGAGCGAAGCCCAGGATAAAGGCGGCGAGCGCCATTGCCGCGACCAGGAAAAGAGAAACCCTGAACTGACGCCGCGCCGATTCCGGATCGAAGCTATGCGTAAAAGCCGGCTCCATACGGTTTTCGAACTTGTCCACCAACGACATGACGCACCCTCTCCGGGACGCTCCCCCGAACGTCCGACGCGTCGCGATCGCTCCCACGACCGCTCGGCGAAGAATAAACGGCGGCGCCGCTCAAAAAGTTTCACGTCTCGAGCAGCAGGCGCCGATTTTTTTCTCGAAGTGAACTTTTTGTGTTCGTCAGGCCGTCGATCGTAGCGACGCAGTGGCGCCTGCGTGGCGAAAACATGCCTCGCGCGAATTTGAGAGAATTATCGCGAACAACGCCGCCATCGTGACCGCGCCGAGAGGCAGTGACGCCGCCGTCGCGACGGGGCGCGCCGCGAGAGGAATGATGAAAGCCGCGGCGAGAGCGCTCTTCATATAGGGGCTGAAGCCGCGTTCGAGCCCAAAGGAGACGAGCAGCGCGAAGGCGGGCGCGAGCGCCGTCATATCGTAGTCGAGACAATAGGGCGTGGTGAGGAATGTCGCGACGGTCGCGCCAGCGGCCTTGGCGCGATAATCGGCGCCGCTGCGCCACAGCCAGACGAGCGCGGCGAGAGTCGTCGCCGTGGCCAGAGTCTGTGCGCCATAGGCCATCGCTATATCGGCGCCGAGCAGGCGCGCCGCTGCGAAGACGCTCTGGATTTTCGGAAAGCCGGCCGCGCCGCGCTCGACGACGAGATCGCGCGTGACGTCGAGATTTTGCGCGAAGGCGATCCAGCTCTCCGGCCCGAAGAAGAAGAGGCTGGCGAGGGTCATCACGAGGAGCGAGGCCGCGGCCGAAGCCAGCGCGCGCCAATGCCCGCCGACGATGAGCGCGACCGGCAACGCGAGCGCGAATTGGGGCTTATAGGCGAGCAGCGCGAAGCAGAGGCCGGCGAGCGCCGGGCGGCGCGGCAGAGCCAGAAAGCCGAAGCCGAGCAGGGCCGCGGTCAAAAAGCCGTTTTGCCCATGGCCGAGATTGACGAGCGTCGCCGGAAAGGCGAGCGCCAGCAGCGCGACGCGCCAGGGCGGCGCGGCGGAGCCGCGCATCAGCGCGAGCACGGCGAGGAGATAGAGGGCGAGCGTCGCCATCTGCCAGACGGCGAGCGCCTGGAGATAGGGCAGATGCGCGAGCGCCGCCGCCGGCGCGAGGAAAAAGGGCGGGTAGTGCCAGCCATAGACGTCGCTGTCGGCGCCGAATTCGGCGCGTTGCGCGGCGATGTGGCTTGCAAGATCGAAGGGCTGTTCCGGATGGCCGCGCAAGGTCTCGAGGCCGGCGACCCACACTTGGCTGAAATCCGTGCCCAGCGGATGGCCATTGGCGTCGAAGCGGCCCTGCGCCGTCATCAGCACTGCGGCGATGCAGCCGGCCGAGAGCAGCAGCAGCATGAGCGGATAGACGCGCAGACGCTCCGCGTCGAGCCAATCGCCGCTGCGCAGCTTCTCCCACATGTCGCGCTCTCCCTGGCCCCGGCGCAAGCGGGGCGGGGCGACTCTAGAAGGGAGAGGTTAATCGCTTCGTTTCGACGCGGGCGCGGAGGCGGATTTTCGATTGCCCGGCGCCGCCGCGGCGTCTATCTTCGAGACTGCGATTGTGCAGCGCACACATGCCCAGAGGAGTTCCCCAAATGGCCTTTATCGCCGACGCTTTGTCACGCGTGAAACCTTCCGCCACGATCGCCGTGACGCAGAAGGCGCGTGACCTCAAAGCGCAGGGCAGGGAGGTCATCTCGCTCTCGGTGGGCGAGCCGGATTTCGACACGCCGACGCATATTTGCGACGCCGCCGTCGAGGCGATCCGCCGCGGCGAGACGCGCTATCCGCCGGTGCTCGGCATTCCGCAGCTGCGCGAGGCCGTGGCCAAGAAGTTCAAGCGCGAGAACGGCCTCGACTACAAGGCTTCGGACGTGATCGTCGCCACCGGCGGCAAGCACATTCTCTTCAACGCCTTTCTGGCGACGATCAATCCCGGCGACGAGGTGATCGTCCCGGCGCCCTATTGGGTCAGCTATCCCGAGATGGTCGCCATTTGCGGTGGAACCACCGTCTTCGTCGACACGACGATGGAGCATGGCTTCAAGCTGCAGGCGGCGGACCTCGAGCGCGCCATCACGCCGCGCACCAAATGGCTGGTGCTGAACTCGCCCTCCAACCCGTCCGGCGCCGCTTATACGCATGACGAGCTGAAACAGGTCGCCGAAGTGCTGCTGCGCCATCCGCAGGTGCATATTCTCACCGACGACATCTATGAGCATCTCGTCTATGGCGATTTCAAATTCGCCACCGTCGCGCAGGTGGAGCCAGGCCTCTTCGACCGCACGCTGACGATGAACGGCGTCTCCAAAGCCTATGCGATGACCGGCTGGCGCATCGGCTTCGCCGCCGGCCCGGCCGCGCTCATCAAGGCGATGGACATGCTGCAGGGCCAGCAGACCTCGGGCGCCTGCTCCATCGCGCAATGGGCGGCGCTCGCGGCGCTGGAAGGTCCGCAAGACCATCTCGCCGTGTTCCGCAAGGCGTTCCAGGAGCGGCGCGATCTCGTCGTCTCCATGCTCGGCCAGGCGAAATATCTGCAATGCCCGTCGCCCGAGGGCGCGTTCTACGTCTTCCCCTCCTGCAAGGAGGCGATCGGCCGCAAGACGCCCGAAGGCAAGGTGATCGAGAGCGACGTGGATTTCGTGACCGCTCTCTTGGAGGCGGAGGGCGTCGCCGTGGTGCAGGGCTCGGCCTTCGGCACGGGACCGAATTTCCGCGTGTCCTATGCGGCGTCCAATGCGACGCTGGAGGACGCCTGCACGAAGATTCAGAGGTTCTGCGCGAGCCTCACCTGAATTGTAGGCGTCATTTTTGAGCGCAGCGAAGCAATTCAGAGCCAAGCTCACGGCTCTGAATTGTTTCGTCGTTACGCTCTCGCGATGATGGCGTCTCGCAAAGCGGCGTGGTCCACGCTATCTTGGAAAAGAGACCTTTTCCGCCATTAGGAGCTGTAACGGTGAGCATCGCATTCGACACGCTGAAATTCGTCGAAAAGCTCGAGGCGGGTGGCTTTACGCATGAGCAGGCGAAAGCGGCGGCCGAAGCCTTCGCCGAGGCGACGAGTCAGGAACTCGCGACAAAAGCCGATTTGCGCGAGCTCGAACTGCGCATGACGGTCAAGCTCGGCGGGTTGACGATCGTTGCGACGGGCGTTCTTCTCGCGGCGATGCGGTATTTTGTCGGCGCGCATTGAGACGAGCGGCGCCATAATTCTTGAGCGAAAGCTCCCTTCGTAGCGGAGGCATCAATGGCCGACCAGGAAGCGGTTTGGCATGTGATAATTGACAATAAAGAATATGGCCCACTGACGAAGGCTCAGGTTCTCGAATATTTCAGAAATGATCAGCTCACTGGGAACGCTCTGATCTGGCGCACGGGCTTCCCTGACTGGAGGCCAGCCAGAGACGTTAGCGAGTTCTGGCAACCGCCAAAAAGAACATCCTTGGAAGCAATAGAAAGCTCGCTTCAGTCGCACCTTCCCGATCAGAACTATGGCCAAGATATAGCTACGGTCCCTTCAGCCAGCGAAGGTTGGAGCTTATGGAAGAGCGCAAACATTGGCCTTTTCGTCAGCGCGCTCATGCTGTTATTTCAGATTCTCAACGGGCGAGGTTTTGAACTTGCCAACTATGCTCACACTGCTAGCGCGGCAACAATCAGCGGTTTGCTTGGCCAAATCCTCGCTGCGCCGCTGATTTTCGTTTGGATAGCAGTTGTCCGGAATATTTTGAAAAGGCGCGAGGCGAAATCGAGAGCGAATGCATTTCGAGGAGCCATTACATTCCTGGGCTCGCTCGGGTCGATTATGGGGCTTCTATTGATCTATGGAGAGGTTTTATTTTCTCGTAATGCGATCATCTCTGGCGAAGCTCGAAAAGCAGTGATAACAGACATGATACATTCATGCGTTCAAAAACAACGTGCGCTCGGCCATAATGTCTTCCAAGGCGAGATTGAAAGGTATTGCGCATGCGTAAGCGAGAAGATAGCGGATCTTACGACCTATAAGCAATTGGGGGCGGCACCGGATGCGAGCGCGCTCGCCGATCTCAAGCAACGCGTCGAGGCGGCGGCCTTCGCGTGCCGTTAAAGTTATTTTGAGCTTCGAATGAGCGCGACTGATTGATTCCAGCCCAAAATAGAAGTTCACGGCGGCGACGCACCTCGCGCCACCGCCGTATGCAAGGCAATCAGAAAGTGGCGTCTTACTTCGTCGCGGCCTCGTAGAGCTCCTCGACATATTCCCAATTCACGAGATGCTCGAGGAAGGCCTTGAGGAAGTCGGCGCGACGATTGCGGTAGTCGATGTAATAGGCGTGCTCCCACACATCGGCGACCAGCAGCGGCTTGGCGCCGAACACCAGCGGGTTCTCGGCGTTCGGGGTCTTGCGCACGGCGAGCTTGCCGTCCTTGATCTCGAGCCACACCCAGCCCGAGCCGAACTGGCCGAGACCCTGGGTCTGGAACTCTTCCTTGAACTTGTCGACCGAGCCGAAGGACTCGACGATCGCCTTCTCGACCTTGGCGGGAATCGCGCCGCCGCCATTGGGCTTCAGCCACTTCCAATATTCGGAGTGGTTGTAGATCTGCGCCACATTGTTGAAGATCGGCACGTTCTTGCCGTAGGAGGCGACAATGATCTCCTCGATCGGCTTGCCCTCGAACTCGGTGCCTTTGATCAGATTATTGGCGTTGGTGACATAGGTCGCATGATGCTTGTCGTGGTGATACTCGAAGGATTCCTTCGACAAATAAGGCTGCAGCGCATCATAAGCGTAGGGAAGGTCGGGAAGGGTGAAGGTCATAATCCTTGCTCCTGACTGGGGTTCGCGAGCGCAGCATTCTCCGCTCGCCTCTACCTAGAACCCGGCAGGGCTCCAAGCAATCTCGCACGGCCGCAGTCTAACAATTTTCGTGCAAAGCTCGGACGACAAGCGCATTCCGGGCGCGAAAAAACCCGCCCGATCGGATCGGGCGGGCGGGAAGCCTGCTATTCGGCCTGGTGCAGCGCGGCGCCGTGCGCTGGCTCCGTCGGCCGTCGTCGCCAGGCGATCAGCCACAGGCCGGCGGAAAGCCCGAGGAAGCCGATCCCATAGAGAACATATTCGATCGTGTTCCACAGGCTGAGCACGCCGACGCGGAAGGGAAAGCGCGAGCTCCATTCATGCCCGTCGCGATCGGCGACGGTGATGATGGCCACATAATTTCCCGCCTCCTTGAAGTCGTGCTCGAAGGTCATGGTCGAGTTGTTGTGAATCTTCGGCGGCGCGTAGAATTGCGTCGCCGCCTCTCTATCGGCTCCTTCGCCGCCCTCCCTGACGATGCGCACGCCGATGGCGATGTCGCGCACATCCACGGCCGGGGCGGGCGGCGCGGAAGACGGCGCCTGATTCTGCGCCATGTAGGAATCGGGCTGACGACCCAATTCTATGGCGGTCAGCGCGATCACCGTCGGACCTGTCTGGGCGATGTCGTCGCAGAATTCCTCCGGCTCGCCCTTTCTCTGATAGCCGATGAAATGCACTTTCACCGGTCCGACCGTCGTCACGCATTCGTCCTGCTCGAGCTTTACTCCTCCATGAGCGAAGGCATTTCCCGCCATCGCCGAAGCGAGGAGAAAGGTGAGCATAAATAAGCTACGCCTCGAAGAGCGCGTATCCATGGTTTCGACTCCCCTGAATTAGGCGGATCGTCGCCGCTTTCCGTCCGAGAGACGTTTGTCTCTACTTTTGATGTTTGTATTCATATCGTCGAATTCCATGTGGCGTTACGACGCATATATGTTGTTTTCTACGGGCTTGAATATTATGTGCAGGCGCCGGTCGACGAAGGGCGTCGCGCGCCTCCACAATCGCGCCGGAATTGTCGCGCCGAATGCAGCGCGAAAACCGTCGGAGCGGCGCGCGAGCCGGCGTGCTAACAAGCGTCCGGCGGCGTGATCCTTGTCGCCATGTGAGATCGAAGAGGCGGAACATGCGGAGCGTCTGGTTCTTTCGGCTGACGCGTTGGGGCGTTTTCGGGCTCGGCGCGGCGCTCGCGGCGTGGGGCGTCGCGGCCATGTTCGAGGGCTGGGACAAAATCCAGATCGAGCGCGGCTGGAGCCTGTTCATCGCGGGCGCGGTGGCGCTCTCCGGCGGCGTGGTGACTGTGGCGATCGCCGCCGCTCTGTCGCGTCTCGACCATGCGCTCGCGACATTCTCTCTGCAGGCGCCGCGCGTCGACGCTCCGGCGCCCGCTCCCGTGATATCACAGCCGGCCCCGGCGCCGGAGATCGAGCCGCCGGAGACGGCTCCGCCGACCGCCATGGCGCCGCCGCCGGGCTTCGAAGCCTATGCGCCCAAGCGCTATGTCGAGGCGGAGCCTGTCGAGGTCGACCGCTATGAGAATGGCGGCGCGCTCTATGTGATGTTTTCCGACGGCTCGGTCGAGATTCGCGGCGAGGGCCGCGTGCGGCGCTTCGCCTCGCTCTCCGAGCTGCGGGCGCAGGTCAACGCCTGATACGGTTTCCGGCTGATTGACTCGGCGAGGGGATTCCCGGGACGAATCGAAGCAGTTAAGCTGTGTCGCTATGAACGCTGGAGGCGGGTCATGGCGACGATAGCTGCGCATTTGAGCGTCGATGCGTTGCGTGAACGGTATGTTTCGAGTTCGAACGCGCGCGAGGCGCGGCATTTCCATGCCATCTGGCTGCTCGCCAAGGGCCACACGCTCGGCGAAGTCGCCGAGATGACGTCGTTTGCGCAGCGCTGGATCGAGCAGCTCGCGGCGCGCTACAACGCAGAAGGGCCGGAGGCTCTCGGCGATTTACGCCGGGGCAACGGCTCGACGGCGACGGTGTTGAAGCCCGATCTGCTCGACGAGCTGCGCGTTCGGCTCAAGGAGCCGCCCGACGACGGAGGCTTGTGGACGAGCGCGAAAGTCGCGGCTTTTCTCGCGCGCGAATTGGGACTGGAGAAAGTTGCGGTTCAGCGCGGCTGGGAAGCGCTGAAAGCCTGCGGCATGTCGATCCAGGCTCCACGCCCCAAAAATCCGAAGTCGGCTTCGCCCGAGGAGGCGGCGGCGTTTAAAAAAACCTCGAAGAGGCCGTCGCGGAGGAAGCCGCGAAGCATCCGGAGCGATCGGTCGATGTCTTCGCCAGCGACGAGCACAGGCTCGGCCTGAAACCGGTCACGCGGCGCGTCTGGGCGCCGGTCGGCGAGCGACCGATCGCGCATGGCCATCATCGCTTCGACTGGCTCTACGTGACCGCCTTCGTCTCGCCGGCGAGCGGCGAGACCTTCTGGTATATGCACGACGGCGTCTCGAAGCCGTTTTTCGCAGCGCTGCTCGAGACATTCGCGCGTGAAGCCAAGGCCGGCGTCGATCGCACGATCGTGCTCGTCATCGACAACGCCGGCTGGCACGGCGAGGCCGGTCTGAGCGTGCCGGATGGCGTGCGACTGGTTTTTCTGCCGCCCTATACGCCGGAGCTGCAACCCGCCGAGACCTTATGGGCTCTCGTCGACGAGCCCATCGTCAACAAGCACGTCGGAACGATAGAGGAACTCGACGCGATCATCAGCGAAAGATGCGCCGCGCTCACGTGCGAGCGCGACATCATCAAAAGCCGCGCCGGCTTCCATTGGTGGCCGAAAATCGCCAAGCCGAAGTAATCAGCCGGAAACCGTATGACTCGTTTCAGACCGCCAGCGAGATCGTCACCGGCACATGGTCCGAGGGGCGCGTCCAATTGCGCGCCTCGCGCAGCACATGCATCTGCTGCAGCGTCTCGGAGAGCGCCTCGCTCGCCCAAATATGATCGAGCCGGCGGCCGCGGTCGGATTTCTCCCAATCCGAGGCGCGATAGCTCCACCACGTATAGAGCTTCTCCTCCTTGGGCACGAAGCGGCGCATCGCGTCGATCCAGCGTCCCGCGTCGATGACGCGGCCGAGCTTCTCCACCTCGATCGCCGTGTGGCTCACCACTTGGAGCAGCGCCTTATGGCTCCAGACGTCCTGCTCCAGCGGCGCGATATTGAGGTCGCCGACCAGCACCACGCGGCCCTCGGTCACGCGGTCGCGCTGAATCCATTCCGCCATCTCGTCCAGAAAATCGAGCTTATGGGCGAATTTCGGATTGATCTCGCGATTGGGCTCGTCGCCGCCGGCCGGCACGTAGAAATTATGGATCGTGACCGGCGTTCCGCCATTGGGGACGCCGACCGACACATGGCGGGCGTCGCCTTTCTCGCAGAAATCGCGCGTCTCCAGCAGCTCCAGCGGCTGCTTCGAGACGATGGCGACGCCGTGATAGCCCTTCTGGCCATTGATGGCGAAATGCTCATAGCCGAGCGCGCGAAAATCCGAATAGGGAAATTCGGCGTTGCGGCACTTGGTCTCCTGCAGGCAGATGACGTCCGGCGCGTGCTCCTTCAAGAATTGCGCGACGATCGGCATGCGCAGGCGCACGGAATTGATGTTCCAGGTGGTGATCTTCATCCGTTTGTCTTCTCGAGAGGGAAAATCCGCGCCGCCATATCGTCAGCCGCCGCCGCCACGGTCGCCGAACAAGAAAGGCGCCACATCGGCGACGCCGGGAGCCTTTTCGGCGCTGAAGGGCATGGGCCGGCAGACCGCCATGGCCGAGAGGCCGACGCGCGCGGTCAATAGGCCGTTGAGCACGCCCTCGCCGAGCTTGGCGGATAGCTTCGCGGCGATGCCATGGCCGACGACCTGCTGCAGAAGGGAATCGCCGATGGCGAGCCCGCCGGTGATGGCGAGATGCGCGCCGACCGAGCGCGCGAGCTTGAAAAAGCCCAGCATTCCCGGCCGGCCGCCATAGATTTCCGCGATGCGGCGCATCAGCCTAATCGCCTGCGCGGCGACGAACAGAACGTCGAGCAGAGCGCGCGGGCTGACCGTGGTGACGATGGAGACGCGCTTGGAGGCGTCGGCGATCTCGCGCCGCGCCTGCGCGTCCAGCGGATGCGCGATATGGCGCTCGGCGAGATCGACGAGATCGCGCCCATCGATGATCTGCTGCGAGAACTCCAGCACCAGCGCCCGCGCGCGGCCGGTCTCGGGGCGATCCTCATAGAGCTTGCACAGCTCCTTCACATGCTCGCGCGCGGCTTTGATGTCGTCGCGAAACCGCGCCTCGGCGAGGGCGATATGCAGCTTGGCGATGCGATTCTGCCGCGCGATGGCGGCGATCTCCTTGGCCAGCATCGCCGCCGCGGCGACGAGCGCCAGGCCGGCGAGCGCGAGCCCGGCGGTTCCGAGCAGCGCCGAATGCGCGAAAAGGTCCTCGACCAGATTGGTGAGCCACATGCAGCCGGCCAGCGACAGCAGCCCGGCCACGGCGGAGACGAACAATCCGCCCCAGGAGACCAGCATGCTGCGCAGCACGCCGCGCTTCTGCGCGGCCTCGATCGCCTTCTCCTCCTCGACGAAACCGCGCGGCGCCGCCTCGGCCTCGAGCGCGAAGACGTCGATCTGCGCCTCGAAGACGCTGGGCTGGACTCGCTCCGCCTCCAGCGGCTTCGCGCTCTTGGGGGGAACGATCTGCTCGCCGTCGAGGCGGAAGGCGCGCGGGCGCGGTCTGCGTTCTGGTTCCGTCATCTCTGTCGCTTCGATGGCGCTTTCGCCCCGCAGCTTTCTAGCGCATGGGGGGCGGCTCCGCCCGTAAAAATTGCCGCCCGCGCGCAGCTCTCGACAGAAATCATCGGAGGCGGGGCGTCTCGCCCCGCCGGCCGTCCGCAGAGGCGGGAGGTCTCAGGCGGGAGCCCAGGCCTGCCGCGCAGCGAGCTTCTCGTTCTGCTCGAGCGCGCGCAGCCTCGCCGGGCGATTCTCGAGGCCTGCCCAATAGGCCTCGAATTCCGGCCGCTTCTCCAGCACGCCGAAGCGCATGCCGAAGCCGATCATCGAGCCGAGATAGACATCGGCCGCGCTGAAGGCGTCGCCGGCGATATAGCGCCGTCCCGCCAGCGCTTTCGCCAGAGTGTCCAGCACGGCGGCGTAGGAGCCGTAGCCGAAGCTCTGCTGCCGGTCCGCGGCCGGGTCCCAGCCGACGGAATGATTGCTCATCGCCGGCTCCACGCAGCCGGCGGCGAAGAACAGCCAGCGATAATAGGCGCTGCGCTCGGCCGTCGGCGGCGCGAGGCCGGCTTGGGGAAAAGCGTCGGCGAGATAGGCGCAAATGGCCGCCGCCTCCGTCACCACCTTGTCGCCGTGGCGGATCGCCGGCACCTTGCCCATCGGATTGATGGCGAGGAACTCGGGCGATTTGATCGTGGTCCTAAATTCCTCGATCTCGATGGAATAGGGCGCGCCGATCTCCTCGAGCAGCCAATGCACGATCATGCCGCGCGATTGCGGATTGGTGTAGAAGACGATCTCGGACATGGAATTTCCTTTTGTGGTCGAGGACGCGACACGTCCATAAGCCGTCATGCTGTCAGATTCTGTCAGCATGGAGCGCCGCCACTCCTTTTGCAGCGTCTGGCGTCGGCGCGGCGGGCGCTCCTCCAGCATTTCCGCCGCCTCTATGCGATCCGCGCGGAAATGGCGAAAATCGCCTCTCAGCTCGCACCAGGCGACGAGCACGCGGGCCGATTCGAAAAAGCCGAGCGCCACCGGCCAGACGACGCGCCTCGTGCGCGCGCCTTTGCCATCGGCGTAGGAGATGGCGAGCTTGCGCTCCTCGCGCAGCGCGCGGCGCAGCAGCTTCAGCTCGGCGACATGCGCGCGCGACCAAGGCGGGCCGACGATCAGCGCATCGTCCGACGCGCGCGACCGCCCTTGCGGGAGCACGGCGGAAATTTTCGCCATCGCGCTCTGCGCGGCGCGGGACAGTCCGTCGTCGGTGCGCTGCGCCACCCATTTGGCGCCGAGCTCCAGCGCCTCGATCTCTTCCTCCGAGAACATCAGCGGCGGCAGCAGAAAGCCGGGCCGCAGGACATAGCCGACGCCGGGCTCGCCCTCGATCTCCGCGCCCATGGCCTGCAGCGCGGCGATGTCGCGATAGAGCGTGCGCAAGGAGACGCCGGCGGCGCGCGCGAGCTCGGCGCCGCTGACCGGGCGTCGGCGCCCGCGCAGGAGCTGCAAGAGTTCGAAGAGGCGGCCGGCGCGCGACATGGGGCGGGAAGCTAGCACGGGACGCAGAGCGGATCGCGGCTCTATTCTTTCCGCTGATAGGGCGGCTTGAGCTGGCTCGCCAGCAGAGCGACGAGGCTGGACTGCCGGCCGACGCCGGTCTTGGCGAAGACGCTCTTGAGCTGGCTGCGAACGGTCGCGGGCGTGGTGCCTTGACGACGGGCGATCTGTTCCAGCGACAGGCCCGAGACGATTCCGCTGGCGACGCAAGCCTCGGCGGCGGTGAGATCGAACAGGCCGCGGATCACCGCGGCGTCGGGCGCATGTTGGAGCGCGACGGGCGCGACCACCAGAAGCGCGCAGCCGCCGTCGAAGAGATCGCGCGATTCGCCCGCCATCGGAATGAGATGGACAACGGCGGCGTCGCCGTCGCGGCCGCGGGCCGGAAAGGAGCGCGCCGTCGTCGCCGCGAGGCTCGACACATCGGCGAGCGCGCGCCGCAGCATGCCATTGGCGGCGGAATCGGAGAGCGCGACGCGGTCGTCCGGCAGCCAAAGGACATGGGGCGTCATCGTCTCGATGAGCGAATTGGCGGCCAGGGCGCGGCCGCGCGCGTCGAGAGCGGCGGCCGGGAGGCCGATCAGCGCGAGCGCCTCGGTGGCGGCGCGCAGCCGCTCGAGCCGCCAGCGCGCCGCCAGAAATCCGGCGCGCGCGAGATGCGGACGAAACGCGTCGAGACGCGCGATATCGGCGGCCGCGAAGGCCTGCTGGCCGACGCTACGGCTGATATGGACCACCACGAAATCCCCTGTGGGCATGGGCATGGCCGTGGCGGCCGCGTGGCGCAACCCATTGGGCGTTCCCCAATGCGTCATCACTGGATCGGCGAGCCATTCCTCCGGCGTGAACACGGTCTCGGCGTCGAGGAAGCCCGCATGGTCGGCGGCGAGCAGTCGAACAGGCGCCTGGCTGCGCGCGCCGTCCGGCGACCGCAGATAATCGTCGACGCCAACCATTGCGGGGGAATGTCGCCAGCCGACCCAGGCGTCGCTGCGCCGCGTGAGAATGATTCCGCCGGCGGAGTCCGCCGAGGCGGCGAGCTCGTGCATCGCGCGCGGCCAGAGATCGGGATCGGTGGCGGCGCGATAGATGAGCTCGACGAGGCTTTCGAAATCGATCATGGCCGGGCTCGAATATGAATTTTCGAAATGAGAAAACCAAGCTTGGGCGGACGTCGAAGCAGCTTTCGCGCCAGCGCGAGGCGTCTCGCTTTTCGGCGCCGCTTCGCGCTCGGCTTGCGGCGCGCGTCGGGCTCGACTAGTTTGCGCGCCGCGTTCGGCGAATGGCGCCGGCCGCGCGGCGCGGGTCTTTCTCCTTGGCGTTTTCTTCTTTTCCAGAGCTCGGCGCGCTGGCGGTCGGCTATCTGCTCGGCTCGATCCCCTTCGGCCTTCTGCTGACGCGGCTCGCGGGGACGACCGACATTCGCTCGATCGGCTCGGGCAATATAGGCGCGACCAATGTTCTGCGCACCGGCCGCAAGGATCTCGCCGCCGCCACTCTGCTGCTCGACGCGCTCAAAGGCGTCGCCGCCGCGCTTCTCGGCGCGCAGATATCGCCGGACGGCGCCGTCATCGCCGCGGCGGCCGCCTTTGTCGGCCATATAGCGCCCGTCTGGCTGCGCTTTCGCGGCGGCAAGGGCGTCGCGACATTTTTGGGCGCGCTGTTCGGCATCAGCTGGCCGGCGGGCCTCGGCTTCGCGGCGGTGTGGCTGTCGATGGCGGCGCTGTTCCGCTACTCCTCGCTCTCCGCGCTGGCGGCGAGCCTCGCTTCGCCGCTCGTTCTCGCGGCGATGGGCCATGGTCGCGAGGCCGTCGTCTTCGCCGTCATGGCGGCGCTGCTGTGGTGGAAGCATCGCGACAATATCCGCCGGCTTCTCTCCGGCAATGAGAGCCGCATCGGGCAGAAGGCATGAGCGCTTCCTCCTCCGCGACGCGATTGACGGAGGAGCAGCTCTTTCATTGGCTGCGGCTCATTCGTTCCGAGAATGTCGGGCCGCGCACCTTTCGCCAGCTCGTCAACAAATTCGGCGGCGCGCAGGCGGCGCTGGAGGCGCTGCCCGATCTGCTCGCGCGCTCCGCCCATGGGCGCATGATCCGCATCGCCGAGCCGGACGACGTGCGCGGCGAGATGGAGCGCTCGGCGAAGCTCGGCGTGCGTTTCGTCTCGCTCGGCGACGCCGATTATCCGCAGCCGCTGCGCGCGATAGAGGCGGCGCCGCCATTGCTGGCGCTGCGCGGCTCGGCGGAAATTCTGTCGCGTCCTTGCGTCGCCATCGTCGGCTCGCGCAACGCGTCTGCAGCGGGGCTCACCTTCGCCGAGCGTCTGGCGCAGGGCCTCGCGCGGGAAAATTACGTCATCGTCTCCGGCCTCGCGCGCGGCGTCGATCTCTCCGCCCATCGCGCGAGCCTCGCGGCGGGGACCATCGCCGTGCTCGCCGGCGGCCATGCGCGACCCTATCCCAATGAGCATCGCCCCTTGATCGAGGAGATCATCGCGCGCGGCGGCGCCGTGGTGACGGAAATGCCGCTCGAATGGGAGCCGCGCGGGCGCGATTTTCCACGCCGCAATCGCATTGTCTCCGGCCTGTCGCGCGGCGTCGTGGTCGTGGAGGCGGCGCGCCGCTCCGGCTCGCTCATTACCGCGCGCTTCGCCATGGAGCAGGGCCGCGAGGTGTTCGCCGTTCCCGGCTCGCCGCTCGATCCGCGCGCCGAAGGAACCAATGATCTCCTGCGCCAGGGCGCCACTCTCTGCGCCGGGGCGGAGGATGTCACCCGCGCGCTCGCCGCCGGCGGCGGCAGGCAGGGCGATCTCTTCGGCGAAGGGGAGGGCGCGCCCGAGGAGGAGCCGTTCTGGGAAGAGATCGACGATCTCTTCTCGCTGCAGGAGCGGGCGCCGAATTTCATGCATGAGCGCGTCGCTCCCATCGCGGCGCAGGCGGAGAGCGCGCCGATCGACGCAGCGCCGGCGCGAGAGGCGGAGACGGTCGATCCGCTCGCGCGCGTCCTGACGCTGCTCGGCCCGGCGCCGGTCGCCATCGACGATCTCGTGCGCGCCGCGGGTCTCCCCGCGCGCGAGGTCAACGCCGCGCTGCTGGAACTCGATCTCGCCGGACGGCTCGCACGCCACGGCGCCAATCTCGTCTCGCTGGCATGATTTGACGCTTTACGCGCCGCCGCGCGAGTCGGCGGCGTGCTCGCGCGATTTCGCCTCGGCCTCGACGCGCGCCAGATTGAGGAAATAGGCGAGCATGGTGAGCTCGGACCGGTCCGCCATCGTCGCCAGCTCGCCCGCCATTTGCGCGATATAGACGGCGAGAGAAGCCGTCGACGCTTCATGCGCGTCCATCTCTGCAGGGGCTGCTTTCGCGCTCTTCGACATCGGCTCCTCGCATCGGCGCAATGGATGACGGCGGCGATTTGGAAGTTCAACTTACGGTCGTAAAATGCCTCGTCATCGACGGCTTGTCAACGTGACCGCAACTATGTCGTCGCGATTTTTTGCCTTGAACGCCACGCCTATAGAGGCAATTACGGACGCCTTCGCAAAGCTGCGCAATACAACTAAAAGTTTTCATATCGATGACCCTCCGGCGCGGCGGGAGCGTTAACGGAGGGTTTTTTTTGACGCTCGATGGTCTGGACGGCCGGTAAGCGCGCCTTAGTTCCCCTTCACCTGGGCCGCGCTTCTCTCAGAGGAGCGACGGCATGAACGGGAATTTTTCAAAGAGGCGCGAGTTGAGCGACCGATGAGTTGGGGGACTGATATGTGCGTTGGCTTCTCTTCACCGACCGCGCTCCTCCCTGCGCATCTGGTCGTCTGCGCCGTCGCGTCTGCCGTAACTGAATGAACGTCTGCGCCGGCGCGGATCGCGCCGTGACGAAAGGTTCCGGTCGCCCGCTGCGGGCGGCGGGAAAGGGGGGCGAGAGCCACGAGGAGGCTTGAGTCATGAGCAAGGTTGTGAAGTTGTCTCTGCTGGGCGCCGCTGGCGCCGTGATCGGCATCGCCGCGCCGGGCGTCGCTCTGGCCGGACCGGTCGGAATGGCGAATGTGGCGTCCGTGTCGCTTCCGGCGGCGACGGACGAGGTCCACTATCGTCGCATTCATGCGGGCCGTTCCGCCCATTATTGCCCGCCGCGCCGCATCGAGCACCGCACGGTCTATGTGCGTCGCATCATCGAGCGTCGCACCGCCTACTATCCGCTGTATGAGCGTCGCACCGCCTATGTCGCGGCTCCGGTGGCGACGGCTGTCGCCGTGCCGGTCGTCGCGGCCAGCTACGCCTATCCCTCCTATGGATATGGCTATGGCTATGGCGGCCCGGGCATCATCGGCGCCGGCGCCGGTCTTCTCGGCGGCGCGCTGAACATCGGCTTCGGCGGCGGCGGCTGGGGCGGCGGCTGGGGCTGGCGTCGCGGCTGGTGGTGAGCCGGCTCGTCTAGCCTCCCGTAGCGAGGCGCCCCAGCCTGTCTAGGGCGCCTTGCAGAATATAGGCCGCGGCCATTCTGTCCACGACCTCGGCCCGCTTTGCGCGCGAGACGTCCTGCGCCAGCAGCTCTCTGGTGACGGCGGCGGTGGAAAGCCGCTCGTCCCAGAAGGCGAAGGGCGTTCGGCGCATCGCGTCGAAATTGCGCATGAAGGCCCGCGTCGCTTGCGCCCGCGGGCCTTCGGACCCGTCCATGTTGAGCGGCAGGCCGACGATCAGCGCGGCGATTTCATGCTGCGCGATCAAGGCGACGAGCCGCTCGGCGTCCTTGGTGAATTTCACGCGGCGGATCGTCTCGAGCGGCGTCGCGAGGCGGCGCTCGACGTCCGACAGCGCGAGCCCCACGGTCTTCGTTCCGACATCGAGCCCGATCAGCCTGCTTTTTTGCGGCAGCAGAGCGGCGAGCTCCTCGAGCGTCTTTTGTCCGGCGGTCATGCCGATTGGCCTAGCACGACGCGCGGCTTTCTGGAAATCCGGCGCGCTCGTTGCATGACGGGCGGACGCGCGCATTGCGCCCTCGAAGCCGCGAGTGGTATAGCGCGCGGGACGAAGTCGGAACGGAGCTCCATAAAATGTCCGTCGATCAGGCGACTGTCCGCCGCATCGCCCATCTCGCGCGCATCGCCGTCGAGGACCAAGAGGTCGAGCGCCTCGGCGCGGAGCTCAACGCAATATTGGATTTCGTCGCCGAGCTGTCGAGCGTCGACGTCGAAGGCGTCGAGCCTTTGACCTCTGTTCTGCCCATGCAAATGAAAAAGCGGCAGGACGTCGTCACCGACGGCGGCTTCGCCGACGCCATTCTGGCCAATGCGCCGGAAAAGGACGACCATTATTTCGTCGTGCCCAAGGTCGTGGAATAAGCGCCTTCCGCAAAGACGAGCGACGCCCGCCACATGCGGGCCTTTGAATAAGACACGAACGAGCGAAACGCATTCATGTCCGATCCTACGCATTTGTCCCTCGCCGAGGCGCGTGACGCGCTCGTTGCGAAGAAGCTGTCGGCGACGGAGCTGACCAAGGCCCATATAGAGGCGATCGAGAAAGCGCGCGCGCTCAACGCTTTCCTCACCGAGACGCCCGAGCTCGCGCTCGCGGCCGCGCAGGACAGCGACGCGCGCATCGCGCGTGGCGAGGCGCGTCCGCTCGAGGGCCTGCCGCTCGGCATAAAGGACCTCTATTGCACCAAAGGCGTGCGCACCACGGCGGCGAGCCGCATCCTCGACGACTTCACGCCCACATATGAATCGACCGTCTCCGCCAATCTGTGGCGCGACGGCGCGCTGATGCTGGGCAAGCTCAATCTCGACGAATTCGCCATGGGCTCCTCCAATGAGACCAGCGCCTTCGGCCCTGTCGTCTCGCCCTGGCGCCGCAAGAAGGGCGAAGGGTTCGACGACGCCAAGATCGTTCCCGGCGGCTCGTCGGGCGGCTCGTCCGCCGCGGTCGCCGCGCGTCTCGCGCTCGGCGCCACGGCGACGGACACGGGCGGCTCCATTCGCCAGCCGGCGGCTTTTACCGGCACTGTGGGCATAAAGCCGACCTATGGCCGCTGCTCACGCTGGGGCATTGTCGCTTTCGCCTCCTCGCTCGATCAGGCGGGGCCGATCACGCGCACGGTGCGCGATGCGGCCATCATGCTGCGATCCATGGCCGGCCATGATCCCAAGGACACGACCAGCGTCGATGCGCCGGTTCCCGATTACGAGGCGGCGATCGGCGCCTCGGTGAAGGGACGGCGCATCGGCATTCCCAAGGAATATCGCATCGGCGGGGGCGCCGAGATCAATGCGCTCTGGGATCAGGGCGTCGCCTGGCTGCGCGACGCGGGCGCCGAGATCGTCGAGATTTCCCTGCCGCATACGCGTTTCGCGCTGCCGGCCTATTACATTATCGCGCCGGCGGAGGCCTCCTCCAATCTCGCGCGCTATGACGGCGTGCGCTACGGCCTGCGCGAGAAGGGCCGCGACATCGCCGACATGTATGAGAAGACGCGCGCCAAAGGCTTCGGGGCCGAGGTGCGCCGCCGCGTGATGATCGGCGCCTATGTGCTCTCGCATGGCTATTACGACGCCTATTATGTGCGCGCGCAGAAGATCCGCAGTCTCATCAAGCGCGATTTCGACGAGGCTTTCGCAGCCGGGGTCGACGCCGTGCTGACGCCGGCGACGCCTTCCACCGCCTTCGCGCAAGGCGAGAAGGGCGCGGCCGATCCCGTCGAAATGTATCTGAACGACATTTTCACCGTGACGGTGAACATGGCCGGCCTGCCGGGCATTGCGGTGCCGGGCGGCCTCGGCGCCGACGGATTGCCGCTCGGCCTGCAGCTCATCGGCCGCCCTTTCGACGAGGCGACCCTGTTCTCGCTCGCCGCGGCGCTGGAGAGCGCTGCGCCGAAGATCGATTTCCCGCAGCCCTGGTGGACAGAGGCGAAATGACGCGCAGAGCAGAGGCCGCAAAGCGCGAACCGCGCGACGAAATGTCGGACGTGCGCGCCACCATAGACGCGCTCGACGACGAGCTCGTCGCTCTGCTCGCCCGCCGCCAGCGCCAGATCGAGCGCGCCGCGGCGGTGAAACCCTCGCTCGGGATTCCCGCGCGCGTGCCCGAGCGCGTCGACGAAGTGCTGGCGCGCGTCGCTGCGGCGTCGCAGCGCGAGGGGCTCGAGACCGAGCTGGGCCAAGCGCTGTGGCGCGCGCTGATCGAATGGTCGATCGGCTATGAAGAGCGGCTGATGGGCGATCGCGAGCAAAGCGAGACGCCGTCCGGCGCCTGAGCCGTCATTGCTGGGAGCGGAGCGGCGACGCGCGATCGAGGGGCCATCGGCCCCTGGATTGCTTCGCCCTCGGCTCGCAATGACGAGCGTCGATCTTAGATGTAAGCTTCCCTCAACGATAGACACGGTTCGAGGACGAAAGACATGAACACGCGCGAGACGCAGCCGAGCAAGCTCCTCAAAGGCGCGACCGGCGACTGGGAAGTCGTCGTCGGCATGGAGATACACGCCCAGGTGACGAGCAAGGCCAAGCTCTTCTCCGGCGCTTCCGCGGAATATGGCGGCGAGCCCAATAATCATGTCTCGCTCGTCGACGCGGCCATGCCGGGCATGCTGCCGGTCATCAATGAGGAGTGCGTCAAACAGGCCATTCGCACCGGGCTCGGCCTGCAGGCGCAGATCAATCTGCGTTCCGTGTTCGATCGGAAAAATTATTTCTATCCCGATCTGCCGCAGGGCTATCAGATTTCCCAGTACAAGCATCCGATCGTCGGCGAGGGCGAGGTCATCGTCGATGTGACGCCCAGCGAGCGCATCACCGTCGGCATAGAGCGTCTGCATCTCGAGCAGGACGCCGGCAAGTCCATCCATGATCTCTCCGCCACCGAGAGCCATGTGGACCTCAACCGCTCCGGCGTCGCGCTGATGGAGATCGTCTCCAAGCCGGACATTCGCTCGGCGGAGGAGGCGCGCGCCTATGTCTCCAAGCTGCGCACCATTCTGCGCTATATCGGCTCCTGCGACGGCAATATGGAGCAGGGCTCGCTGCGCGCCGACGTGAACGTTTCCGTGCGCAAGCCCGGCGCGCCCTTCGGCACGCGCTGCGAGATCAAGAACGTCAACTCCATCCGCTTCATCGGCCAGGCGGTCGAGGTGGAGGCGCGCCGCCAGATCGGCATTCTCGAGGATGGCGGCGTCATCGCTCAGGAGACGCGCCTCTTCGATCCCGGCAAGGGCGAGACGCGCTCCATGCGCTCCAAGGAGGAGGCGCACGACTACCGCTATTTCCCGGACCCCGATCTGCTGCCGCTGGAATTCGATCAGGCCTATGTCGACGCGCTGAAGGTCGAACTGCCGGAGCTGCCGGACGAGAAGCGCGCGCGCTTCGTCGCCGATTACGGCCTGCCGCCCTATGACGCGGGCGTGCTCGTCGCCGAGCGCGCGAGCGCGGACTTCTTCGAGGAGGCGGCGAAGGGCCGCGACGCCAAGCTCGTCGCCAATTGGGTGATCAACGAGCTGTTCGGCCGCCTCAACAAGGAGGGGCTCGACATTACGCGCTCGCCCGTGTCCGCGCAGGCGATCGGCGCCATTGTCGATCTCATCTCCACCGGCGTCATCTCGGGCAAGATCGGCAAGGATCTGTTCGAGATCGTCTGGCAGGAGGGCGGCGATCCGCGCGAGATCGTCGAGACGCGCGGCTTGAAGCAGGTGACGGACACGGGCGCGATCGAGAAGGCGATCGATGAGATCATCGCCGCCAATCCCGACAAGGTCGCGCAAGCCAAGGCGAAGCCGACCATGCTCGGCTGGTTCGTCGGCCAGGTGATGAAGGCGACTGGCGGCAAAGCCAATCCGCAAGCCGTCAATGACTTGCTGAAGAGCCGTCTCGGCGTCTGAGACGCTTTGGGCAGAGCCGAAACTCGAATCACCGGCGGCGTCGATTCGATCGAATCGACGCCGCGTCATGGCCGCAGCGCGGCTATCGCGAGACGCGGCGCGCGCGCTGCGCACAATTTTTTTTTCACATGGTCGGCAGCGCCGCGAGAGCGCGCACGACGACATTCGCAGAGGCGGCGCCGGCGTCGTCGCGAGTGGGTCGAGACATGCGAAGCGATCGTCTTCGAGCGTCGGCGACAGCGTGAAATGCAAGCGCGAAATCTCTCATCGTCATGCGCACGGCTTCTCGCCGATGCGTTGCGCGCAATTGCGCGCATCTCCTAGTCATTGAAGGAAAACAATAGATTGAATGCTCTCGTCGAGGGTCGCGCAGTCTGCGCCGACATCTCGGCGCGGCGGCGTTCGCGATGCGAGACGCGTCCTTCGAGCGCCGCTGAAATCGCATTCGACATGCGTCTTCCGCGCTGCCTCACGCGTCGTTTTCGACATGCGTTTTTCTGTTCATCGGCGCGCGCATTCGTCGCCGTCGCGCGCTATGCGACATCGCATTCGCGAGCAATTCGTGAAAGCGCCACTTGAACGACTATTTAACCACGTTACGCTATTGCGGCCTATTGTCGGTCATAGCGACATTCCGACGATATGGATCAAGGGGACTGAAGATGGCGAAACCAACGACGAAGCGTAAGCCTGCGAAAAAGGCGACCGCGAAGAAGGGTGCTCGTAAGACTGCGACCAAGAAGGCGGCGACCAAGAAGGCCGCGACCAAGAAGGCCACCGCCAAGAAGGCTACGCGCAAGGCTGCTTCGAAGAAGGTCGCCCGCAAGACCACGCGCAAGACGGCGACGAAGAAGCGCGTTGCGACGAAGAAGCGCGTCGCTACGAAGAAGCGCGTCGCGACGAAGAAGCGCACTGCGACGAAGAAGACCGCGACGAAGAAGGCCGTGCGCAAGGCGCCCGTCAAGCGTCGCGCTCCGCGCAAGGCCAAGGAAACTCCTCCGGCTCCCGAAAGCTCGGAAGCGGTCTGACGAAAGACCCGCGGCCCGAAACGCGTTCGCCATGCGCAGCCGATCCACCTCGCATCGTGAACGCGTTTCGCAGCATTTCTCGCCCGGGCCGGCTCGGCCCGCGCTCCTTGCTCCCGCTGATCGGCTTTCTTTCTCTCGCGCTTTTCCGGCCGACCTCGACGCGAGGTCCGCGACGGCGGGCGAGACCGCTCCGTCAGGCCGTCAACGGGTGAGACATCTGGTCGCGAAATCGCGCCAGCTCGTTCCCGCCGTTCGACCTTCCTGCCTGATCTTCATCCATTGTGTGGCGCATTGGCGCATGCGCTCGCGCGAGGCGCGCGGCAGCGAGGGCGGCGGCGTCGATGTGTCGAGCGGCGGCAGCTCCTGCGGCGTCACGGGCGGCGTCTCCACTGCCGGCGGCTGCGGCGCGCGCTGCTCCGGCGGCCGCCTCGGCGGCGCAGGCGCGCGCGGCGCGCGTCGCGCGGCCGCGTGCGGCGGACGTTCGCTGGCAGACTGTGGCTGAGGCGCTGCGACGACAGCGGTCGCGCAGAGCGAGGCGACGATCGCGGCAAAGGCGCTCCGCGATGAAGAGAGAGCGCCGGAGTTCACGCGTTCCGCCATCGGCTCCCATTGCTCGTCGCGGGGCGTCCGCGGATGCGAGCGCGGCCTCGGAGGTGACGACGGCTCTAGACCGGAAGGCGGCAGGGCGTCAATGTTGGGACGTTTCGCAGTCTTCCCATTGCGGCGAGCGCCATGCTAGGCACGCTCCGCCGCCGCGTGCGCCTTTCTCGCCGCGGCCGCGCTGGAGGTCGCGCCAATGGATTCTCCCGTAAGCAAGCTCACCGCGGCGTCTGCGCGGCTCGCGCTCACCGCGCGCCCGCGCCGCAATCGCAAGAGCGATTGGGCGCGCCGCCTCGTGCGCGAGACGCGGCTCTCCGCCGACGATCTCATCTGGCCGCTGTTTCTGCTCGATGGGGCAGGGCGCTGCGAGCCGATCGCCTCCATGCCGGGCGTCTATCGCTATTCGATCGACACGGCGCTGGAGGCGATAGAGGAGGCAGCCTCGCTCGGCGTGCCGGCGGTGGCGCTGTTTCCCAACACTGATCCGGCGCTGCGCGATCCGCATGGCTCGGCCGCGCTCGATCCCGAAAATCTCGTCTGCCTCGCTTGCGGCGCGATCAAGAAGGCGGTTCCGGGCATAGGCATCATCACCGATGTCGCGCTCGATCCCTATACGAGCCATGGTCATGACGGGCTGCTCGTCGGCGATGAGATCGTCAATGACGAGACCGTCGCCGTGTTGACGGCGCAGGCGGTCAATCAAGCGCGCGCCGGCGCCGATGTCATCGCGCCCTCGGATATGATGGATGGCCGCATCGGCGCGATCCGCGCCGCGCTCGACGCCGAGGGCTTCGAGAATGTTCAGATCATGAGCTACGCGGCCAAATACGCCTCGGCCTTCTACGGACCGTTCCGCGACGCCATCGGCACCAATAAGACTCTGCGCGGCGACAAGCGCACCTATCAGATGGACCCCGCCAATAGCGACGAGGCGCTGCGCGAGGTGGCGCTCGATCTCGAGCAGGGCGCCGATATGGTGATGGTCAAGCCGGGCATGCCCTATCTCGACATCGTGCGGCGCGTCGTCGACGCTTTTCATGCGCCGACCTTCGCCTATCAGGTGTCGGGCGAATATGCGATGATCGAGGCCGCCGCCGCCAATGGCTGGCTCGACGGCGAGCGCGCGATGATGGAGAGCCTCACCGCCTTCAAGCGCGCGGGCGCGGCGGGCGTTCTCACCTATTACGCGCCGCGCGCCGCCGCCTTCCTGCGCCGCGGCTGAGGCCGCGGCGCCTTCCGGCTCTCACCATTCGGCTTTCACGAGCGGCAGCTTCTGCTTCAGACGCGTGAGAAGATCATTCAGGCTCTGGCGATTGGCCTTGTCGCAGAGCTGAGCGTCGAGATCGGCCTGCACCGATTGCGACAGCCACCAGCTCATCGACACTTTCGACATGGACAAGGTCTGGCCCTTGAAGCGCGCGCAGGTCGCGTCGAGCAGCGGATCGTCGCCGCCGTCTGCGACCAGCACGGGCGCGACGCGCACGCCGATCTGGAAGAAGCTCGCCGTCATATCGCCGGCGTAGCGGTCGGTGTCGGCGTTCATCTCGACGAGGCTGCGCTGCGCCAGCGCCGCCTGCTCGGCCGCATGGCCGGCGCGCGTCGCCAGCAGAGCGTCCACGGGCGCGGCGACGAGGCCGAAGAGATCAGAGACGAAGCTCACCCCCGGCGCGCCCAGCCGCGGCGTACCGGCCGCGCGTGGCGGCAGCGTATCGTCGGTGAGCGCGCCGACGGGATCATTCTGCACCCACAGGATCAGCGGCGTGATCCCCTGGCCCTTCAGCGCGCGCGCCACATCGAGCGCAGAGGCGAGGCCGGCATTGTCGAAATAGCCGCCGTCGACGATGCGGTCGCCATGGGAGGCGTCGTCCTTGGCGCGCAGCGTTCCCGCCGGCGAGATGACGGGGAAGCGCGCGCTGAGCAGCGCCGCGGTGGAGAGAAGAATGTCCGGCCCGTCGCGCAACGCCGCGACATCCCTATCGCCCTGCGCCGCGGCCGGGCACATGTCGCCCTGCGGCGTCTTGCAGGGCGTCGAGATCATCTCGAAGAAATCATAGGCGGCGGGATAGAGCGGCGCGCGCGAATTGGTCGCGGGCGCCGGGCGCGTCGAGATCAGATCGGTTCCGATGATGCGCGTTCCGCTGTCCACCGACGTGCCGTTGAGCAGCAGCAGCGGCGCCCATTTGCCCGCCGGCGTCGCGCGCGCATAGCCGAGGCGGCGGCACATGCCGGTCGCGGCGCCGCTCGCGCAGGGCTCGCCGGTCTGGATCAGCTCGCCGGTCCAATAGTCTTTCTTATAGGCGGGGTTGGTCACGAAGTCGTAATGACGCTCCCAGGATTTCTCGAGCAGAGCGGCGCGATCCTCCATCCAGCTCTCCTCGCCGAAGAAAAATTTGCGCGGCGAGAAATTGTCGCGAAAGCCGAGGCCGACGAAGGCCGGCGAGAGATAATCGCCGGCGACCAGCAATTGCAGGCAATCGCGCCAGCTCTTGGTCGGGTCGCGATGCTCATGCGCGCCGATCCAGACGCGCGCTGAATTGACGCAGGGCGGCGTCGGCGCATCCTTCTCCGCCGCGTCGGCGAGAGCGGCGCGGAAGATCGCCGAGCCGAAGGCGCCGCCGGAGACGCCCGAGAAGGCGAAGATGCGGCGGCCGGGCGAGCCGAGCTGCGGCGCATCGTGGAGGTCGCCGTCGCGATCGATCAAATGGCCGATGACCGTGGCCGCCATATAGGCCGCGCGGCTGGCGCCGCCTTCGGCCGCGACGATCAGCGCCGGCGGACATTCGGTCTCGGTGCAGCCATTGGCCGTCTTCCAATTGCGCACCGCCTCGGTGATGTCGATCTGCCGATCCGCCTTCGAGGGCGCGCCGGAAGCCGCGGGCAGGGCGCGCACGTCGTCGAGATGCGTGTTCGCCGCCGTTATGCCGGCCGCGAAGAGAATGGCGATCAGCAGCAGCGGGCGGCCGGTCTCATAGCCCTTGCGCACCAGCCAGCTCGCGCCGAGCACGAGGCTGCCGAGCAGGAAGGGAACCAGCAGCGCGCGCGGCGCATGGTCGGATAAGAAGAAGGGCCAGATCAGCGCCGAGACGAACACCGCCATTGTGGCGTGCAGCGAGGCGAAGGTGAGCCAGCGCAAATCCATGCTCGCGCCGATGAATTTGGCGATGCGCTGGCGCTTGGCGACGAAATAGACGAAAGCGACGGCCGTCGCCGCGTCGATCGCCAGCAGCGCATAGATCTGGTCGCGCGTCGCCGTCGCCTCGGGGAGAATGGCGGCGTTCTCGATCGATGCCTGCGCGCCCCAGAGGCCGAGCGCCACTGCGACGAAAGGGATCAGTCCGAGGAGGCGCGGCGTCCATAATATGACATGTCCGAAGCGTCGGCGCACATGGTCGCGGACCGAGCGAATGTCGTTGTCGCGCATCTCGACACGCAGCAGATAGGGGATCATCCAGGCCGAATCGGCGTCCTCGAGCACGCGGCGCGCGCCGTAATGGATGGGGAAGGCCCAGACCAGGAAGATCGCGGCGAAGACGCTGAGCCAATAATGCGCTCCGAAGAGCAGCGCGTCGAAGGAGCGATCCGCGAACAGATTCTGCGCCTGATCGACGAGGCCGAAGAGGAGAAGGCCGGCGAGGGCGCTGACGACGCTCACGCGGCAGGCCCAGAGAATGCGCAATATCCAGTAGAAGTCCGTCTTCCACTGTGGCGCGGGCGCCGTCACCTCCGCGTGAATTTCCGCTTTCGTCTCGAGCAATTGCGACATGATGCTCTCCATTGAAAAGGGCGTGTCCGGACCGTCGCGGCCCGGCGGGAAAAGCTGTCTCGAAGTTTACGCTAGGTCACGACAGTGACAAGACGGCCACGCCCGCGGCCAGATTGCGCGGCGCGAGGCGTCGTCGGGGTGGACAAAGCGGCCGTCCCGTGGTTTGGCTGTGCATCGCCGCTTCGGGCCGCCGGTCCGCGGCGCCGCTCTTCGACCCTCTCGCGACTGTTCCGCCCATGCCCGGCCGCATGACACGCTTTGTGATTATTTCGTGTTGTCTTTGCGTTATATCCGGCGCTCAAGCGGATTTTCGCCTATGCAACAACACGACGAACAGGGTGAGCGTGTCCTTGGCCTATACGGACGGACGCAATTGGCTGTCGGAAGGGTGGTGGAATTTGCGCGCCTCCGCCTGCGAGACGCTGTTGCGCGGACCGCTCGCGGCGCAGTACTACTACGTATATGCGATGGACGAGCGCGGCGGAGAGTGGAAGGGCAAGGCGTTCATGTGCACGCGCGATCGCGAGTTCCGCATCGATGGGCGAGAGGACTGCTTCGCGCGCGGCTTCGACCGCACGGGCTTCTTCGAGATCGACACGGGGCGCGACGCCAAGAACTGGACGGTGCAGCTCACAGATCCGACGCCGTCGTCGACTCAGTGACGAAGACGGCCGCGCGGCTCTGACAAAGAAGGATTGGGCGAGAAAATGAGAAGGTTGCGGCGCGTGAAGATCATCGCGACGCTCGGTCCCGCGAGCGTCGAGAAGACCGTCGTGGCCGGCCTGTCCACGGCCGGCGCCGATGTGTTTCGGATCAATATGAGCCACACCGATCATGCCGGGCTCGCCGCCTATGTGCGCATGATCCGCGAGATCGAGGCCGAGACCGGCCGCGCCATCGGCATATTGGTCGATCTGCAGGGGCCGAAGCTCCGCATCGGCGCCTTCGCCGACGGGCCGGTGCATCTGCGCAAGGGCGATCATTTCGTCCTCGACGCCGATCCGACGCCGGGCGACGCCGTCCGCGTGCAGCTTCCGCATCCCGAGATTCTGCAGGCGCTGAAGATCGGCGACGCCATTCTGATCGATGACGGCAAGGTGCGGCTGCATGTGGTCGAGACCTCGGACGACATGGCCCGCGCCGTCGTCGACATCGGCGGCCGCGTCTCCAACCGCAAGGGCGTCAGCCTGCCGGACACGGATATTCCGATCACCTCCATGACGCCCAAGGACCGCGCCGATCTCGACGCGGCGCTGATCGAGGGCGTCGATTGGGTGGCGATCTCCTTCGTGCAGCGCGCGGAGGACGTGCTCGAGGTCAAGCGCGTCGTCGGCCCGCGCGCGCTGGTCATGGCCAAGATCGAGAAGCCGCAGGCCATCGCCCGGCTGGACGAGATCATCGAGCATGCCGATGCGCTGATGGTGGCGCGCGGCGATCTCGGCGTCGAGGTGCCGCTCGAGAAGGTGCCGAGCCTGCAAAAGCGCATCACCCGCGCCGCGCGCCGGCTGGGCAAGCCGGTCGTCGTGGCGACGCAAATGCTGGAATCGATGATTCTCGCCCCGCTCCCCACCCGCGCCGAAGTGTCGGACGTCGCCACCGCCGTCTATGAGGGCGCCGACGCCGTCATGCTCTCCGCGGAGAGCGCCGCCGGCCAGTTCCCGATCGAGGCGGTCGCCACGATGAGCCGCATCGCCGAGGAGGTGGAGACCGACGGCGTCTATCGCTCCATCCTCAACGCTCAGCGCAATGCGCCGCCCAATCCCACCGCCGCCGACGCTATCGCCGTCGCCGCGCGCGACGTCGCCGAGACGCTGGACTCCATGGCCATTTGCGCCTGGACGGCCTCCGGCGCCACGGCGCTGCGCATCGCCCGCGAGCGGCCGCGTCCGCCGATTTTGGCGCTGACGCCCAATCGCGACACGGCGCGCCGGCTGGCGCTGGTCTGGGGCGTCCATGCGCTGGAGACTCAGGACGCGCGCGATGTCGAGGATATGGTCGATCGCGCCAGCGTGAATTCGCTGGGCGAGGGCTTCGCCGCGCCGGGCGACCGCATCATCATCGTCGCCGGCATGCCCTTCGGCTCGCCGGGCGCGACCAATATGGTCCGGCTCGCGCTGGTCGGCGAGAAGAGCGGCGCCTGATGTTCGGCTCGGCCTCCGCGCGGCTCAGGCCGGCGCGGTTGCCGACGACCATTCCATTATCAGCGTCGGCCGGCCCGCGAGGCTCGGCCGGCCTTCGCCGACTCTCACGAAGCCTTCCCGCTCATAAAAGGCGATCGCGCGCTCATTGTCCTGATTGACGTCGAGCCGCAGCCGCGCGGGCGAGAGGCTGCGCGCCGCCTCGATCAGCGCCTCCGCCGCGCCGGAGCCGAAACGCTCAGGATGCACGCAGAGCTGATCGAGCCAATGCGACGCCGGATCGACGGTGACGAAGCCGACGAGAATCCGCCCGGCGCCCTCGAGCAGCAGCAAAGTGCGCGCGCCGCCATGCTCCAGCTGAACGATATGATTCTTCAGCCAGTCGCGGCGCGCCTCGAAATCAATGTCCGCATAGGTCCGCCGCCAAGCCGCGACCCAGAGGTCGGTGAGCGCGGCCCAGTCCGAATCGCGGCGCGCGACGATGCGCGGGCCGGTTATCGGGCGGCCGTCTGTCACGCGCGCGCCTTGCGCACTGTGTCGAGCAGGAGGCGATGTATGGTCTCATTGCCGGCGCAGATCGCGCCCTTGGGCAGCATGTCGCCGCCGCCGTCGAGATCGCTGACGAAGCCGCCGGCCTCCCGCACCAGAACAATTCCGGCGGCGATGTCCCAGGGCTTGATGCCGCGCTCCCAATAGGCGTCGTATCGACCGGCGGCGACGCCGGCGAGATCGAGCGCGGCGGCCCCCATGCGGCGGATATTGCCGGTCTTGGCCATGACGGCGGTCAGCTCCGTCTGGAAGAGCGCGTGGCGGTCTACTGCGGCGAGAGGGGGAATTCCGCAGGCGATGAGCGAGTCGCCGAGCGACTTGCGCGAGGCGACGCGCATGCGCCGGTTGTTATGATAGGCGCCCTGGCCCTTCTCGGCGACGAACATATCGTCGGTCGCCGGATTATAGACGACGCCGGCGACCAGCTGGCCCTCCCGCTCGAGCCCGATGGACACGGCGAAAATCGGGATTCCGTGCAGGAAGTTGGAGGTGCCGTCGAGCGGATCGATATGCCAGGTGTGGGTCTTGTCGCTGCCCTCGACGGCGCCGCTCTCCTCCATGAGAAAGCCATAGCCGGGACGGGCGCGCGACAATTCCTCGAACACGACCTTTTCCGCGCGGCGGTCGGCGGCGGAGACGAAATCGCCAGGGCCTTTTACGGACACCTGCAAATTCTCGACCTCGCCGAAGTCGCGCTTCAGGCTGCGCCCGGCCTTTATGGCGGCGGCAGTCATGACGTTCATCAATGCGGATCGGATCATGGAGTCCTGAAGAATGGCGCGTGTGGGGGGAGGTGGGGCGAGGCCTCAAATGACAGGCCGGCGGCGGGCGCGTCAAGCATTCACTGACGTCCCGTCCGCATTCGCAGCGCCGCCGCCGCTCAGGCGTTAACCAGAGATAAACCCTGACGGCGGCGTCCGTCGCGGCCTTCACCGTTTCGAAAGCGCCATTTGGCCAGAGTGAGGCCCTCGGCCCCTTCGTTGGAGATCAGTCCCGTGCCGTTCGATCCTGTGGAAATCGTCGAGACGAGAGGCGGCCGGCCCGCCTTGACGCTTCGCCGGAGCGACGCTGCGCCGAAAAGCGGTCGCTCGCTCGCGGTCTCCAACCGGCCGGCGGCGCCCGACGGCGGGCAGTTGCTCCGCGTCGGACTGCTGCTGGCGATCGCCGCGCTCTGCGCCGGCGCTCTGAAGGCGGGCCTCGGCCGCTCGGTCGTCGGCGCCGAGCGCACCGCCGGAATAGAGCTTCAGCGGAACATCAAGAGCTGAGCCTAAGCAGTTTAGCTGGAACGATATTCTGCGCATCCGTGCGTCTCGGCGGCGGAATTTTTCGGCATTCTTCGAGCGATGGTTAAAGCAGACCGATAAAAGGCGGTATTTCATTTGCTTAAAGCCGATCGCTAATGCGCTGCATCAGCATTGGCCGGGCAGGGAGAGGCGAGCGCGGACCCGCGCGGCGGCGGCTCCCGAGCCGTGACCTCGGGCGTAATACGTACGGATTCAAAGATTAAGGTTAAGCAAAACCTAATAAGGCGCGCCCCGCAAATTTGCGTTACATAGGTCTCATCGGAACGGCGCGGATCGAGCGCGGCGTTCGAGCGTTCGAGAGCGTCGTATGATGGGGCAAGCGTCCGATTCGGTGGAAAGCATTCAGACTCCGGTCTCTTTCGTGGAGAAGCTGGCGGGGTCGGAAGCGTTCGGGGCCATGTTTCGCGAGGGCATGGCGCTGGTGGAGGAGGCGGCGGCCTATCTCGACGGCGATGGCCGGGATGACGCCAAATCGCTGCCGCGATCCGAGGCTCTGGCCTATGCGGCCGAGAGCATGAGGCTGACGACTCGGCTAATGCAGATCGCCTCCTGGCTGCTGCTGCAGCGGGCGGTCAATCAGGGCGAGATCACGCGCGCGCAGGCCGCCAGCGACAAGCACAAGGTGCGGCTGTCGCAGCAGGAGCTGGCGTCCAATCCAGACGTTTTCGCGCATCTGCCGCAAAAGCTGCGCGATCTCGCCATTCACTCGCTGCGCTTGCAGGCGCGGGTGATGCACCTCGATCAGCTGATCTATGGCTCGGAAGCCGGCTATCGGCAGATTCAGGCCGAGAGCCCGGTCGAGGCCCAGCTGCAGAGGCTGCGCAACGCTTTCGCCCCTGGGCTCTGAGGCGCCGGCTAGACGAGAGAAACCAAAAAAGCCGCGCTCTCGAGCGCGGCTTTTTTTGGCGCCGGTAAGGGACGCGCTTACTTCTTGCCGAAGGACAGATTGCCGAAGCGCGAGTTGAAGCGCGACAGGCGGCCGCCACGGTCGAGCAGCTGAGCGGAGCCGCCGGTCCAGGCCGGATGCGTCTTGGGGTCGATGTCGAGGTTGAGCGTGTCGCCCTCGGCGCCCCAGGTCGAGCGCGTGAAATACTCCGATCCGTCGGTCATCACGACCCTGATCGTGTGATAGTCGGGATGGATTTCCTTCTTCATCGTCATTCCTCGAAAAGAGAGCCGCGCCGACGCCGGCGTTTGGCGGCGCTCATAGCGCATGGCGCGCAAAGGAGCAAGGTCGCCCGAGCGGCGCCGCAACTCTAAACCGCGTCGCGCCGCTCTGGTCAGGCGGCGAGCAGGCGCTGCACCTCATTGACGAGGTCCTTGAGGTGGAAAGGCTTGGAGAGGATTTTCGCCTGCCGCGGGGCCTGATTGTCGGGATTGAGGGCGACCGCCGCAAAGCCCGTGATGAACATCACCTTTATGTCGGGATCGAGCTCCGTCGCGCGGCGCGCCAGCTCTATGCCGTCCATCTCCGGCATCACGATATCGGTGAGCAGCAGCTCGAAAGGCTCGACGCGGAGCTGGTCATAGGCGGAGAGCCCGTTGTCGAAGGAGGTGACGGCGAAACCGGCCGTCTGCAGCGCGCGCACCAGAAAGCGGCGCATGTCGGTATCATCCTCCGCCAGCAGGATTTTCGCGGCAATCTTGTCGGTCATATCGCTCCTCGCATGTTCTAGGACATAAGGGCGCAGTTTGGTAAAAATCGGGTGAAAATAAGGACCCGCTCACGCCCGCTCGTGAAATTCTGGCCCTTGTTTCGCATGAACCGAAATTTTCGGGAATATGCCCGCCGAAAGAGTCTATGCTGCCCCTCCGCGATATTCTCTCGAGGGGGCGATAGGAGAGTGAGAGCGATGAGGCGTCGACGATGATGGACGAGGAGCGGGCCGCGAGCCCGACGCCCGCCGATCCCGAGCTCCATGTTCCGTTCGAGCTGGTCGAGCCCGCCGAGTTCTCCTCGCCGCTCGTCTTCTCGTCTCCGCATTCGGGCGACGTCTATCCGGCCAGCTTTCTCGCCAGCTCGCGGCTCGACATCGCCAATCTGCGCCGGTCCGAAGATGCGCATGTCCACGAGCTCTTCGCTCTCGCGCCGGCGATCGGCGCGCCGCTGCTCAAGGCGCATTTCCCGCGCGCTTTTCTCGACGTGAATCGCGAGCCCTATGAGCTCGACCCGCGCATGTTCGAGGATGCGCTGCCGGAATTCGCCAACACGCGCTCGCTGCGGGTGGCGGCCGGCCTCGGCACCATTCCGCGCGTCGTGGCCGACGCCCGCGAGATCTATTCCGGCCGGCTGCGCGTCGCCGAGGCGCTGCATCGCATAGAGAGCCTGCACAAGCCCTATCACGCCGCTCTGCGCGCGCTGATGGAGCGCGCGCGCCGCAAGTTCGGCGTCGCCCTGCTGGTCGATTGCCATTCCATGCCCTCCAGCGTCGCCAAGGAGAGCGCGACCGGCCGCGGCGACAAGCGCAAGCCGGATTTCGTGCTCGGCGATCGTTTCGGCGCGAGCTGCTCGGGCGACGTCGTCGAGGCCATAGAGGCGCGGCTGCGGCAATGGGGCTATCATGTGCAGCGCAATCGCCCCTACGCCGGCGGCTATATCACCGAGCATTACGGCAGGCCGGGCGCCGGCTGGCATGCGGTGCAGATCGAAATTTCACGAAATCTCTATATGAACGAGGCCGATCTGCGTCGCAGCGTCGATTTCGATCTGCTGGCCTCCCGGCTCGGCGAGATCGTGCGGCTGCTGACGCAAATCGTCGGCCCGCGCGAGCAGCGCGCCGCGGCCGAGTGATCCAGCGCGTTTCCAGCCGAAGCCCGGAGAGGCAATGACCGCCGTCGATTTCGAGAAATTCGTCGAACGCCTCGCCGACGCCTCCGGCGAGGCGATCCTGCCCTTCTTCCGCACCAGCCTCGCGGCGGAGGACAAGGCCCCGGGCGGCGCCTTCGATCCGGTGACGGAGGCCGATCGCGCCGCCGAGATCGCCATGCGAAGGCTCATAGAGGCGACCTTTCCGAGCCATGGAATCATCGGCGAGGAATTCGGCAATCTCCGCGCCGACGCCGAATATGTCTGGGTGCTCGATCCGATCGACGGGACCAAGAGCTTCATCTGTGGCCTGCCGCTATGGGGCACGCTCATCGGCCTCCAGCATCGCGGGCGGCCCTGCTATGGGCTGATGCATCAGCCCTTCACGCGCGAGCGCTTCTCCGGCGACGGCGAGGCCGCCTATTGGCGCGGGCCGGCGCGGCATCACCATCCGCAGCCGGGCTGGAAGGCCCAGCCGGCGCCGACAGAGGAGCGTCGCAAGCTGCAGACGCGCTCCTGCGCCACGCTCGCCGAGGCGACATTGATGACCACCTCGCCGCGGCTCATCGACGAGCGCCTGCGCGACGATTTTTTCCGCGTCGAGGCGCAGACGCGGCTCTCGCGCTATGGCGGCGATTGCTACGCCTATTGCGCGCTCGCCGCCGGCCATGTCGATTTGGTCATAGAGACCAATCTCAACCCTTACGACATTGTCGCTCTGATCCCGATCGTCGAAGGCGCGGGCGGAATCGTCACCACTTGGGACGGCGGCCCGGCCGCGCAGGGCGGCGCGATCATCGCGGCAGGGGATAAGCGCGTGCATGAGGCGGCGATGCGGGCGCTCGCTGCGGGATGACCGCAGCCTCCGGCGCTCGACCGCGCCTCGCCGAGACGCTACCCTCGCAGCGTTCTTATGCGAGGCCTCGTCATGCGGAATATTTTGCGCCTTTGCCTTCTCGCCTTCCTGTCCGTCTTCGCCGCCGCCGCGCTGGCGCAGGCGCCTGCGACCTCCATCGCCAAGGCGGGCAAGAGCGCGCCCGCCAAGCAGCAGCCGGCGACGCCGGCGCAGGAATCTCCCAAGGAGCCGCCCGCCAAGGAGCAGCCCGCCAAGGAGGCCGCGCCGAAGCCGGCGGAGCTTCTCGACATAAACTCCGCGAGCAAGGAAGAGCTGGACGCGCTGCCCGGCATAGGCGAGGCGCGCTCCGTGGCGATCATCAAGGGGAGGCCCTATAAGGGCAAGGACGAGCTCTATCAAAAGAACATCCTCCCCAAAGGCGTCTATGAGAAGATCAAGGACAAGATCATCGCCAAGCAGAAGTGAGCGCGCCCCGCGCGTGAGAGCGTGGGCGCATCCTTGATCGCATTCGCCGACCGTCTGCCGATCGACGAGGTTCTGCCGCGCGTGACGGCGGCGCTCGCCGAAAAGCGCAATCTCGTCGTCGTGGCGCCGCCCGGCGCCGGCAAGACGACGCGCATTCCGCTCGCTCTGCTGGACGCCGATTGGGCGACGGGCGGCAAGATCATTCTGCTGGAGCCGCGCCGTCTCGCCGCGCGCGCCGCCGCCGCGCGCATGGCCGCGAGCCTGCGCGAATCCGTCGGCGAGACGATCGGCCTGCGCATGCGGCTCGAGTCGAAAATCTCCGCGAAGACGCGCGTCGAGGTCGTCACCGAAGGCGTTTTCGCGCGCATGATCCTCGACGATCCCATGCTCGAGGGCGTCGTCGCCGTGCTCTTCGACGAGTTTCACGAGCGCTCGCTCGACGCCGATGTCGGCCTCGCTCTGGCGCTCGACGCGCAAGCGGGGCTGCGCGACGATCTGCGCCTCGTCGCAATGTCGGCGACGCTCGATGGCGCGCGCGTCGCCGGCCTCATGGGCGGCGCGGAAATCGTCGAGAGCGAGGGCCGCGCCTTTCCTGTGGAGACGCGCTATCTCGGGCGCGACTCCAATGAGCGCCTGGAAGAGGCCGTCATCCGCGCGGTGACGCGCGCGCTGGCGGAGGAGAGGGGCTCGATCCTGGTCTTCCTGCCGGGGCAGGGAGAGATTCAGCGCGTCGCCAATTTTCTCGGCGAGCGGCGCCTTCCTGCGGATGTCGATATCGCGCCGCTGTTCGGCGCGATGGATCGCAAGGAGCAGGACCTCGCCGTCGCGCCCGCCGCGCCTGGGCGCCGCAAGGTGACGCTCGCCACGTCCATCGCCGAGACCTCGCTGACCATTGAAGGCGTCCGCGTCGTCATCGACAGCGGTCTCTCGCGTGTCGCCGTCTTCGAGCCCGATCTCGGCCTCACGCGGCTCGAGACCGTGCGCGCCGCGCGCGCCAGCGTCGATCAGCGACGGGGCAGGGCGGGGCGCACGGAGGCGGGCGTCTGCTATCGCCTGTGGGACGAGGCCGCGACCGTCTCGCTGCCGGCTTTCGCCGCGCCGGAAATCCTCGCCGCCGATCTCTCCGGCCTCGCCCTCGATCTGCGCTCCTGGGGGCTCGACGATCCGAATAAGCTCGCCTGGCTCGATCCGCCGCCGGCGCCGGCCTGGAAGGAGGCCGTCGCTCTGCTGCGCGCGCTCGGCGCTCTCGATGAAACAGGCGCGCTCACCGCGACCGGCCGCGCGATCCGCTCGCTGCCGCTGGCGCCGCGCCTCGCGCGCATGATCTTGGAAGCCGCCCGCCATGGCGAGGCCGAACGCGCCGCCGATCTCGCTCTGCTGCTCTCCGAGCGCGGACTCGGGGGAACGTCCAGCGATCTCTCCGATCGCCTCGATCGTTTCCGCTCCGACGGCTCGCGCCGCGCTCGCGACGCGCAGCGGCTTTCGGCGAGCTGGGCGAGCCAAGCGAAAGCCGCCGTCCGGCGCGAGGCGGAAGCCGATCTCTCCGATGGCGCGCTCATTTCCATGGCCTATCCCGATCGCATCGCCAAGGCGCGCGGCGCGGGCGGCGAGTTTCTGATGGCCAATGGCCGCGCCGCCGCCACGCCGCCGCATGACGTTCTCGCTAAGGCGTCTTTCCTCGCCATTGCAGAAATCACCGGCCGCGCCGCGCAGGCGCGCATTCTCGCCGCTTGCGCGCTCTCGGCCGAAGAGGTGGAGCGCATCGCCGCCGATCGCATCGAGACGCGCGACGAAACGATTTTCGACGCGCCGAGCGCGAGCTTGCGGCGACGACGGTTTCGCAGGCTCGGCGCGATCCGTCTCGCCGAGCAGAATCTCTCGGTCGAGGCCAGCGAGGAGAATGCGCGCATTCTCGCGCGCGGCGTCGCCGGGCTCGGCGTCGCGCGTCTGCCTTGGAGCAAGGCGCAGGAGCAATTGCGCGACCGCATCGCCTTTCTGCGCCGCGCCGAGGGCGACGATTGGCCGGACGTCAGCGACGAAGGCCTCGCGCAGAACGTCGAAGATTGGCTCGCGCCTTTCATCCTCGGCCGCGCCAGCGTCGTCGCCATAACGGCCGACGATCTCGGCGCCGCGCTTTCGGCGCTGCTTCCCTATGAGCTGACGCGGCGGCTCGATCAGGAGGCGCCCGCCTTTTTCGAGACGCCCGCCGGCTCTCGCCATGCGCTCGATTACGCCGCCGCCAATGGGCCGCTCTTATCTGTGCGCGTGCAGGAGCTGTTCGGTCTCTCCACGCATCCGACGCTCGCCAAGGGCCGCGTTCCCTTGACGCTGGAGCTCTTGTCGCCGGCGCATCGGCCCATTCAGACGACGCGCGATCTGCCGGGATTCTGGGCCGGCTCCTGGAGCGAGGTGAAGCGCGAGATGAAGGGCCGCTATCCGCGCCATCCATGGCCCGACGATCCCGCCGGCGCCGCGCCGACGACGCGGGCGAAGCCGCGAGGGACGTGAGCGAAGACGGCTTGATGCCGCCGGCCGGCGCGCCAGATGTACCAGCCTGCAAGGAATCTCGCCAATGACCGAGGTTCAGACGCTCGCGGAATTCGTCGATCGGGCGCGGCTCGAGGAGATGAGCGAGGCCGCGCTCGGCCAATTGAAAATCCGCGTTCTCGACACGATCGGCGTCGCCTTGGGCGCGCTCGGCGCGGCGCCGATAGAGGCGATCCGCGAGATGACTTTTGCGCTCGGCGGCGCGCCGATTTCGACGCTCATCGGCGGAGGGAAGACCGCGCCCGATCGCGCCGCCTTCTACAATGGCGCGCTGTCGCGCTATCTCGATTTCATGGACAGCTATCTCGCGCCGGGGGAGACGTGCCATCCTTCCGACAATCTCGGCGCCGTTCTCGCGGCGGCGGAAATGCGCGACGCCAGCGGCGCGGAATTTTTAGCGGCGCTCGCCGTCGCCTATCAAGTGCAGACGCGATTGAGCGATGTCGCGCCAGTGCGGGCGCGCGGCTTCGACCATACGGTGCAGGGCGCCTATGCGGCCGCCGCCGGCGTCGCCAAGGCGCTGCGTCTCTCGCCCGAACAGATCGCCAACGCCATCGCCATCAGCGGCACGGCGAACAACGCCTTGCGCGTGACGCGCACCGGCGCGCTCTCGAATTGGAAGGGGCTGGCCTATCCCAATACCGCAATGGCGGCGACGCATGCGGCGCTGCTCGCCGCGCATGGGATCACCGGGCCGCGGCAAGTCTTCGAAGGCAATAAGGGCTTTGAGGAGACGATCGCCGGACATTTCGAGATCGACTGGTCGCGCGAGGATTTGGAGAGCGTCAAGCGCACGATTCTCAAGAAGCACAATGCCGAGATTCATTCGCAATCGGCGATCGACGCGGCGCTCGACATTCGCGCGCGGCCGGGGTTTTCCGCGGCGGCCGTGCGCGAGGCGCGGCTCGAGACTTTCGCCGTGGCCTTTCAGATCATCGGCGGCGGCGAGGAGGGCGACAAGCGCCTGGTGCGCAATAAGGAGGAGGCCGATCACAGCCTTCCCTATATGCTCGCCGTCGCGCTCATCGACGGCGAGGTGCAGCCGGAACAATATGCGCCGCAGCGCATTCTCGCTGATGATGCGCAGACGCTGCTACGCAAGGTGACGATCGACCCTTCGCCGGAGCTGACCGCTCTGTTTCCGAAATTTCTGCCGGCGCGGCTCGCGATCGAGCTCGAGGATGGCCGTCTGCTCGCCTGCGCGCGCGACGATTATCACGGCTTCTATACCGATCCCTTCGATTGGGAGGCGGCGCGGCGCAAATTCGATCGCGTCACGCGCGAGAAGACGAGCGAGATCGAGCGCGACGCCATCGCCAATGTGATCGAAACGCTCGAGCGGCGGCGCGTCGCGGAACTGACGGGACTGCTCGGACGCATCGGTGGATCGACGCAGGGAGAACGACGAATGCGAGCCTGAAGGCTCGCGGTCCAGGGACTCGCACTCGAGCACGCGAGGTGAACGCCATGGCCGAGACCACATTCTCCTTCATTCCCCGCGCCGCGCGCACGGCCAAGCCGCGCCAGCGCGGGCTCACCGAAATTCGTGGGCCTTATTACAGCGCCTACGGAAAACGCCATCTCGCCGATCTCTTCGAGACCATGGGCGCATGGATCGACGGCGTGAAATATGCCGGCGGCTCCTTTGCGCTGATGCCGCCCGAGGCGGTGCGGAGCTTCAACAAGACTGCGCATGACCATGGCGCCTATATCTCGACCGGCGGCTGGCTCGAGAATGTGATGCGCTTCGGTCCCGACGCCATCGGCCGCTATATCGAGGAAGTGAAATCGCTCGGCTTCGATGTGGTGGAAATATCGGCGGGCTTCGTCAGCCTGCCGACCGACAGCCTGCTGCGGCTGGTGCGTATGGTGAAGAAGGCGGGACTGAAGGCCAAGCCCGAGGTCGGCATTCAATTCGGCGCCGGCGGCGATACGGCGGCGGCGGAATTGGAGGCGGAGGGAACGCGCGATGTTTCCTGGCTCATCGCGCAGGCCGAGCGCGCGCTCGACGCCGGCGCCGACATCATCATGATCGAGAGCGAAGGGATCACCGAGAATGTGACGCGCTGGCGCACCGATGTCGCCGCGCGCGTGATCGACAGCCTCGGGCTCGAGAAAGTGATGTTCGAGGCCGCCGATCCGCCGGTCTTCGAATGGTACGTCAAGAATTACGGCAATGAGGTCAATCTCTTCGTCGACCACTCGCAAATCGTGCAATTGGAGGCGCTGCGCCAGGGCATATGGGGCACCAAGAGCACATGGGGCCGCATTCAGAACATTGGCGGATGAGGAGGGGCCACGGCGCGGCGGAGGCGACGTAAGAGCTGCAACGGATTGATCGATTGCAACTTGCGGTTTATGAAAAGATTGAAATGAAGCTATATTTCGATTGTCGCATTTAATTCGAGGTTACGGTCGAGATAAAACTCAAAAATGCTTCGAGTTTGCAGCCGTTTTGTGTAGTGTTGTTGGCATAGTGATCAAAATTTGCGCTTATGCAGTAAATTATACAATTCCCGCGAATTTCGCTCGATCATCCGCAGCTCGCCGAATCCTTCCATCCAGAGGAGGCGGGCGATCATCGCCCTTGGCGCTGGACGCAGGGCGAGGGTCTCGCGCTGCCGCGGTCGCTCTTCTCGCAATTGAACGGCGCGCAGATCATGCTGATCGTCGCTTATAATTGCGATCAGCTGCGCGGCTGGACGCCGCCGCTGTCGCGCCGCGGCGCCTGCGCCATGGACGCGGAGCGCCGTGAGGCGGCCTGACGAGAACGGCGCCGGGCGGGTCGCTCAGGCCGGCCCGGCGCGGAAGGTCCACAGGCGATTGCCGAGAAAGGACCAGAAGAAGACGATTCCCGTGGTGACGATCTGCGCCGGCAGATAGGGCGCGCCCATGCTCTCCACGAAGAGGCGCATGAAGCCAAAGGTGAGGCAGAAGCCGACGAAGGCGACGAGGGCGAAGCGCCATGTCGTCTCCTCATGCGGCCGCACGCTCTCGAAAGTGTGTCGGCGGTTGAGGATATAGGAGACGACTCCGCCGGAGAGATAGCCGGCGAGCGCGCCGGGCACGGGCGTCCAGGCGGCGAACTCGACGAGGCCGACGAGCACCGCATAATGGAGCGCTGTCGCGATGACGCCCACCAGGGCGAAGACGGAGAGCTGGCGGGGGAGCGACATGCGCCGACAATCGCATGTTTCCCGCTCCCGCGCGAGAGGGCCGAGCCTGCGGACGTGGCCAGACGCCTACTGACGCAGAACCAGCTTTCCGTTTCCCGCCTCGATACGGGACAGACGCGACAGAAAGGTCATGCCCAGCAGGCTCGCTCCCAGAGCATTGCGCTCGGCGACATAGGCGTCGACGTCGCGCAGCGCCACCTGGCCGAGACGCGCCTCGCGCAGCTTCACGCGCGCCATGCGGGTGACGCCATTGGCGGTCTGGGCGGGATATTTGAAATCGGCGGGCGCCGGCAAATAGCCGATCGCGGCGGCGTCCTCATAGGACAGCACGACCGTGCTCGCGCCCGTGTCCACCAGCATGCGGATGCGCTGGCCCTCGATCTCGACATTGGCGGAATATTGGCCGAGCCGATCGGCGGCGATGGTCGCTTCGCCGGGCGCTGCGAGCGGCGCCGCCGGCGCGACAGGCGCGAAGGCCCGCATCGGAGCGGCGTAATCGGCCTGCTGGCGGTAGGGCGAGGTCTTGGCCTGCACCTGGGTGAGAATATGAACGAGCGACTGAGATGCGACGAGCGTGATGAACGCCCCGCCAATGGCGGTGCGGAGGATGGAGCTGGACATCGACATGGTCCCTTAATGCCGGCGACACACCGCCGGCTACGGAAGGCAGAGTAGCGAGGGGACCCTGATCAATACTTAAGGCGTTTCCTTAAACTCGGGCGTGTCAGCGCTTTTTGGAGAGGCTGCGCTGCTCCTGGGCGACATTCGGCTCGGGCGCCGGCTCGCGGACGATCGGCGCCGAGCCGAAGCCGGCGCTCACCACATGCACCAGCGCGGTCCGCACGTCCCAGCCATGATCCGTCAGCGTGATGTCGTAGCAGGCGCGCGGCTCGCCTATGTCGGATTTCTTACCCGCCTTCGCCTGCTGGGCGATCACTCTCGCCTTGATCTGCGGATTCTCGACGAGAGACGCGAGACCGCGATCCTGCAGATGATGATCGGTGCTGAAATCGTCGATCATGGAGGTCGTCGGCTTGTCGAACTCGCAGAGATTGGCCAGCAGGCCGACCTGCAGCAGCCGCAGCGCCATGCGTGGCTCCAGCGCGTTCAAATCGCGGGCGACGCGCCGACGGTCCTTGGCGTCGAGCCGCTCGAAGAGCATGGGCGGCACGCGCTGCTCGATCGTCGCCTCGCCGAAATCCAGCTTGACGCCGGCGATCTCCGCTCCGCGCAGCCCGCCGAAGCGATCCGCGAGAGCCGCGAGGCCGTCGCCGATCGCATTGGCGTTGACGATGGCGAAGCCGATCGCCAGAACGAGGCCGACAGTCGCGATCAGGCTTTTCAGCGCCGCGAGCGCCTCCTGCATCCCTTTGATGTCCATTTCGCCTCCGAAACCGCTCGCAATATTTCGCGATGATAGCGGAGGAGGGCGGGCTTCGCCATTCGGGGAGGCGGCGCGGAGGCGCTCAGGGCTCCGAATCCGGGTGAACGGGCTGAAGCCGCCCTCCATCCGGCGATTTTTCTGCGGAGGCTGATGCTCGTGTGTCTGGGCTTGGTCGCCTTTCGTTGTGGCTTCATCGGCGGCGGGCGCTCGGGCTCGGGGGCGATGCGAATGAGATTCACCGCGAAATGCCTGACGACGGCCATGTTCCGCGCGCCGTGGCCCTTGCGCATCGGCTGATTGGCTTTGACCGCGAGCAGATAATCGGCGCCCTTGTCCACGATCGCCTGCGCGATCTTGGCGTTGGCGGCGATGGCGTCGATGGAGACGAGCGCGCCTTTCAGCCCGCCGTCGTCCGACAGGCGATCGAGCAGGACGGGAATGGCGGACAGCTCGTTGCTCTTGCCTTCCACCGCCTCCTGGCCGAGCACGAGACGGCTGGCGGTGGCGAAGGCGGAGACGAGATGCAGCGGGGCCTTGTCGTCGGCGCGATCATGGCTGCGGCGCGAGGTCTTCCCGTCTATGGCGATGAGCTCGGGTCGCTCCGGCCAGGTCTCGCGCACAAAGGCGGTGAAGGCGGCCGAGAACAGCGCCGGATCGACGCGGTTCATGAGCAGGGTGAGCCAGCGCCCCGCCCGGCGCGCCGTGCTCATAGGGCAAATAGCGGCGCAGGAAGCCGATGTTCTTCTTGCCCCAGGCGGCGATGGCGTCGAAATGATCGCAATCGGCCATGGAGGCGCAGACGACGAGCAGCAACACCTCGCGCAATGGATGCGCGACGCGCCAGGGCTCGCGGGGGTCGTCGATGATCGAGAAATGGTCGAGAAGCGCCTTCAGACGCGACTTCTCTTTGAAAACGGCGAAGGCGAGGCTCATGACGGCGGCTCCAGAATCACTCCGCCGATAGGGAATCGCGCCGCGCGCAATCCGTTAACCGCCGTTAACCCGAATTCGGAGCCCTGGCATATGCGTGACTTGCATTGACAGAAAATTAAGCTAGATTACTTCCGAATATTTTCGGGGTTGACTAGTATGTGGTTGGATTTCTGCGACTCGCGGGACGTCGTGTGGTCCCGCAGATCGACTCGCAAGTCGAAACGAATTTCGCTCCATAATTTTTCCGCCGGATTTGCCGCCTTCGACATTTTCACTCTGATCGTCGCGGGCTTCGCATGTGTCGGGCTTCCCGGCGGATCGGCAGGGGCCTCGCCGCAGGAGTGGCAAATCTGGGCGATTTTCTTCGCCGCCTCCCTGCAGTTTGGATTGGCGCATATTTTCGAGGTCTATCGGACCTCGAGCGTGCTCGATCGCCGACATGTGCTGCGGCGCGCCACTCTGTCCTTCCTCGCCACTTTCGCCTTGATGATCTGCATCGCCGCGGCGACGAAATCGGCGGAGAGCTATTCGCGCCTCTGGTTCTTTTCCTGGGCGGGGACGAGCACGGCGATCGCGATCGCGGCGCGCGCTCTGATCTTGCGACGCATTCGCGAGGCGCTGGCGGAGAGCGCCTTCGTCCATCGCGCGCTTTCGGTCGGCGTGTTCTGCGATCCGTTGCATCCACGCGAGATCGAGGGCGAGACCCGCAATGAGGAGGTCGTCGTCGGCTACGCCACATACGCCGATCTCGCCGAGCTCGCGGATTTGTCGGATCGCATCGTCCAGGACGAGATCGACCATGTCTATCTCGCGGCGCCCTGGGCCGAGATTCCGAATGTTCTGCGCCATCTCGACATGCTGCGGCACCTCTCCACGCGCGTCTTCGTCCTGCCGGCGGATCGGCGCGTGATGGCGGATGTCGTCAACGTCGCGAAATTCGGCGACCGCATCTCCTTTTGCGGCATGGAGGAGCCGATCCACGGCTGGAGCCTCTGGTTCAAGCGCGTCGAGGACATCGCGCTCGCCTCCTGCGCCCTCATTCTGCTGTCGCCGCTGATGGTGGCGACCGCCCTGGCGATCCGGATCGACTCCCCGGGTCCGATCTTCTTCCGGCAGCAGCGCGTCGGCTTCAACGGCCGCATTTTCGAATTGTGGAAGTTCCGTTCCATGTTCGCCGAGAAGACCGATGCGCACGCCACGGTGCAGACGAGCCGCGGCGACCCCCGCGTCACGCGCGTCGGGCGTGTCATCCGACGCTCGAGCATCGATGAGCTGCCGCAGCTGATCAATGTGATCCTCGGCGATATGTCGATCGTCGGCCCGCGCCCGCATGCGCTGGCCACTAAGACGGACGGTCGCAACCTCGAGGAGCTGGTCGAATATTACGCCGTGCGTCACAGGGTGAAGCCGGGCATGACCGGCTGGGCGCAAGTCAAAGGCTTCCGCGGCGAGCTGGACACTTTGGATAAGCTACGCAACCGCGTGGACTGCGACCTCTATTATATCGACAATTGGACGCTGCTGCTCGACGTCGGCATCATATTCCGCACCATGATGATGGTGCTGCGCGATTCGCGCGCTTATTGAGAGAGGCGGCGCGGCGTCTGCTCGCCGAGCCTAGGGCTGCTGCGACGAGGGCCGCGCCACGGCCGGCCCTCGGACAATTCCGTGCGCTTCCCCTGCGCTTTCATATCGGCCGCGCTTGTCTCACCACTCCCGATTCGCGTCATTGATGATGACGACGCCAATCGCCTTATCGGCGTCCATGCCGCTCGACAGCCGATGCGGGCCGAGATTGTCCCTGCTGTCGGGATATCGATTGAGCATCACCAGCTCGATCATGGGCGCGCCGCAGTCATAGAGGCTGTCGTCCTCGCCGTGGACCAGGACGCGCGCGGCCGCGGGCAGCTTCTGCAAGGCCTCGATCAGCTCGCCGACCGTCTTGGGGCGCTCGCGGGTGAATTTCGGTTCCTCGGCCAAGTCGACCTCCTCTTACGCATCAGCCCTCGCCTGCGGCGCAGGGTCGTCCATGCAGAGACGCCCATGCAAGAAACGGCGCGCGAGGCCGGCCGGGCTTCATCCTGCCGGCGCAAAAAAAGCCGCCCCGCAATGGGGCGGCTCGAAAAAGGCTCAGGAGAAGGTCGAGAGAGGAATTCCACACTCTGCCGCTGTGGCTGGTCTGAGAGACGGGGGCCGGTGAGCGACCTGCTCACAATGGCCCGCGCCGGATCGCGGCGATGTGCGTGAACGCACGGGCCGGCGGCGCGGCGGCGTAGCCGCGCCCGCATATTGAAGCACGGGCGCGCGGCGATATCTGACGGTTTCGGCGCTTTGCCGAACTCCAGCCGGACGTCGCAAATGACAGCGCTGTTTTCGCTCGATCAGCTCTTGACGAGAACCATCGCAGCAGGCTCGCTGACGCTCGTCGGGCCGGACGCCGGCGTGCGCCGCTTCGGGCGCGGCGCGCCCGAGGTAACGGTCGAGATCAAGGATCGCAATCTCGCGCAAGAGCTGGCGCTGGCGCCCGATATCGCTCTCGGCGAAGCCTATATGGACGGCTCCTTCGTCATAGAGAGCGGCGATATCTATGATTTTTTCGACTTGTGCTTCGCTAATTTCGGTCATGGCTACGGCCATTGGCTGTGGCGCGCCGGCGCCATGGCGCGCCGCATGCAGAAACGTCTCGCGCGCAGCAATTCGCTGAGCGCCGCGCCGGACGAGATCAGCGCGCACTATGATCTCTCCGACGAGCTCTATGCGCTGTTTCTCGATTCCGAGCGTCAATATTCCTGCGCCTATTATCTGACGCGGGAGGACTTGGCCGAGCAGGCGCAGGAGCACAAGCTCGCCCATATCGCCGCCAAGCTGCTGCTGCGACGCGGCCAGCGCGTGCTCGATATCGGATGCGGCTGGGGCGGGCTCGCGCTCTATCTCGCGCGCGTCGCCGATTTCGAGGTGACGGGCCTCACTCTCTCGCAGGCGCAATGCGACTATGCGCAAAAGCGCGCGCGCGAGACGGGCCTCGACAATCGCGTTCGGTTCGCTGTGCGGGACTATCGCAAGGAGGCCGAGCGCTACGACCGGATCATATCGGTCGGCATGTTCGAGCATGTCGGATATGGCCGCTATAGCGAATATTTCGAGAAGCTGCGCGCGCTTCTCGTCGAGGATGGCGTCGCGCTCGTCGGCGCCACGGGTAGCGCCGCCGGGCCGGGCGCTGGCAGCCCATGGATCGAGAAATACATTTTTCCCGGCGGCCAGGCGCCTGCTCTCTCGGAGATCAGCGCGGCGGTCGAGCGCGTCGGCCTCTATGCGACCGACATAGAGATTCTTCGGCTCCATTACGCCGACACGCTGCGCATGTGGCGACGGCGCTTCAAGGACAATTGGTCGCGCATAGCGCAGATTTACGACGATCGCTTCTGCCGCATGTGGGAATTCTATCTCGCGAGCTGCGAGGCGGGGGGCCGGCATTCCGGCCTCGTGGACTTTCACATCCAGCTGGCGCGGCGCATCGACGCCGTGCCGCTCACCCGCGACGATCTGTATCGCACGAGCATATGAGGAGACAGTCATGGCGTCCGGCGAGGAGACCAGCCAAGTTCGCGAGGCGGTCGGCGTGTTCGACACGGCCGATACGCTTCAAGAGGCGATCGACGAATTGCAGACGTCCGGCTTCGATCGCGCCGACATCAGCCTCATGGCCGGCGAGCAGACCGTCGACGCCAAGCTCGGCCACGCCTATGAGAAGGCGACGGATGTGGCGGACGACGCCGATGTTCCGCGCAGCGCCTATATCTCGCCAGAGTCGATCGGCGAGGCGCAAGGCGCGCTGGTCGGCGGACTCGGCTATATCGGCGCCATTGGAGCTGCGGGGCTGATTTTCGCGAGCGGCGGAACGATGGCGGCCGCGCTCGCGGCGGCGGCTATCGCCGGCGGCGGCGGCGGGCTGGTCGGCGCGCTCTTCGCCAAGCTGATCGGTGAGAATCACGCGCAATATCTGCAAGAGCAGCTGGATCGCGGCGGCATATTGCTATGGGTGCGCACGCGCGACGCCGCGCATGAGAAAAGCGCCGTCGATATTCTCAACAAGCATTCCGGCCGCGACGTCCATGTGCATGGCGTGCCGGACGCGCCTATGTGAGCGGCGCGCGGCTTTCATGGCGTCGGCGGCGAATGCGAAGATTCGCCGCCGTTTCATATGTCGTCAGTCAGTCAGTTGTTGTCAGAAGAATACGCGCGGCTCAGCTGCACCCAGTCGTACTTCCGCAGGTCTCGCATTTCAGGCAGGTGCCATTGCGGACGAGCGTGAAATTCGCGCATTCCGGGCAGGCCTCGCCGACATAGCCCTTCATCCGCGCTTCGGCGCGCTTGTCGGCGACGCTCTCCACCGGGCGCGTCGGCGCCGTCCAGCCGAGCTCGGACAAAGGCTGCTCGACCTCTTCCGCGACGTTCTCGCGCAGCGCCGTCGCGCCGCCGCGCACCAGCATCAGCCGATCCGTCTTGGAGCGCAGCAGGCCTTTCGAGACGACCGACGATGCGCTCTCGGGCGCCTTGCCCTCATGCTCGCCCTTGCCGAGCACGTCATGGCCGATGTCGTCCGGTGACACATGGGCGAGATCATTGCGGCCGAGATAGGAGATCGCCAGCTCGCGGAACACATAGTCCAGAATGGACGTCGCATTCTTGATCGCGTCATTGCCCTGCACGAAGCCCGCGGGCTCGAAGCGCGTGAAGGTGAAGGCGTCGACATATTCCTCGAGCGGCACGCCATATTGCAGGCCGAGCGAGATGGCGATGGCGAAATTATTCATCAAGCTGCGGAAGGCGGCGCCTTCCTTGTGCATGTCGATGAAGATCTCGCCGAGGCGCCCGTCCACATATTCGCCCGTGCGCAGATAGACCTTATGGCCGCCGACGGCCGCCTTCTGCGTATAGCCTTTGCGCCGATCCGGCAGCTTCTCGCGCTCGCGCACCACTTGATGCACCACGCGCTCGACGATGCGCTCGGCGATGGCCGCCGCGCGCGCCGGCGCATTGGCGGAGATGATCTCCTCGGCGACTTCCTCCGCCTCGTCGTCGGCGTCGGAGACGAGCTGCGAGGAGAGCGGCTGCGACAGCTTGGAGCCGTCGCGATAGAGGGCGTTGGCCTTCAGCGCCAGCTTCCAGGAGAGGAGATAGGCCGCCTCGCAATCCTCGATCGTGGCGTCATTGGGCATGTTGATCGTCTTGGAGATCGCGCCCGAGATGAAGGGCTGCGCCGCCGCCATCATGCGAATATGGCTCTCGACCGAGAGATAGCGCTTGCCCGTGCGCCCGCAGGGATTGGCGCAATCGAAGACGGGATAATGCTCCGCCTTCAAATGCGGCGCGCCTTCCAGAGTCATGGCGCCGCAGATGTGGACATTGGCGGCCTCTATCTCCTGGCGCGAGAAGCCGAGATGGGTGAGCAGATCGAAGCTCGCATCTTCCAGCGCCGCCGCCGGAACCTTCAGCGCGCCGGTGAGGAAATCCGCGCCGAGCGTCCATTTGTTGAAGACGAATTTGATGTCGAAGGCGGAGGCGAGCGCCTTTTCCACCGTCTCGATCTTCTCGTCGGTGAAGCCGCGCGCACGCAGCGACGTGGTGTTGATCGCCGGGGCGTTGGAGAGCGAGGCGTGGCCGACGGCGTAGGCCTCGATCTCGGCGATCTCGGATTCTCGATAGCCGAGGGCGCGCAGCGCTTCCGGCGCGGCGCGATTGACGATCTTCAAATAGCCGCCGCCGGCGAGCTTCTTGAATTTCACCAGAGCGAAATCCGGTTCTATGCCGGTGGTGTCGCAATCCATGACGAGGCCGATCGTGCCGGTCGGCGCGACGACGGAGACTTGCGCATTGCGATAGCCATGCTCCTCGCCGAGCGCGAGCGCCTCGTCCCAGGCGCGGGTCGCGCGGGCGATGAGCGCCGCATCGGGGCAGGCGGCGTGGTCGAGCGGCACGGGCGCGGTCGCGAGGCCCTCATAGCCGGCGCGCTGGCCATGGGCGGCGCGGCGGTGATTGCGAATGACGCGCAGCATGGCTTCGCGATTGGCCTCGAAGCCCGAGAAGGGGCCGCGCTCCTTGGCCATTTCCGCCGAGGCGCGATAGGCGACGCCGGTCATGATGGCGGAGAGCGCGCCGCAGAGCGCGCGGCCGGCTTCGCTGTCATAGGCGATGCCCGAAGACATGAGCAGGCCGCCGACATTGGCGTAGCCGAGGCCGAGCGTGCGATATTCGTATGAGAGCTGCGCGATCTCCCGCGAGGGGAATTGCGCCATCAGCACGGAGATTTCCAGCACGACGGTCCATAGCCGGACGGCGTGCTCGTAAGAATCGACGTCGATGCGCTTCGTCTGCGCGTCGCGGAACTGCAGCAGGTTCAGCGAGGCGAGATTGCAGGCCGTGTCGTCGAGGAACATATATTCCGAGCACGGATTGGAGGCGCGAATGGCGCCGCCGGCCGGGCAGGTGTGCCAATCATTGATCGTCGTGTGGAACTGAATGCCGGGATCGGCGGAAGCCCAGGCGGCGTAGCCGATCTTCTCCCACAATTCGCGAGCCTTCAGCGTCTTCGACGGCTTGCCGTCGAGCCGGCGCGTCAGCGTCCAATCGCCGTCGCTCTCCACCGACTTCAGGAATTCGTCGGTGACGCGCACGGTGTTGTTGGAGTTCTGGCCGGAGACGGTGAGATAGGCCTCGCTATCCCAATCCGTGTCATAGGTGTCGAAGGAAATGTCCTTATAGCCCTGACGCGCGAATTGAATGACGCGCTTGATGTAATTGTCCGGCACCTCGGCGCGGCGCGCGGCTCTGATCTCGCGCTTCAGCGCCGGATTCTTCTCCGGGTCGAAACAGTCGAAGCCCGGCCCCTCGCAATTGACGCAGGCGCGCAGCACGGCTTTCAGATGCTTCTTGACGATCTTGGAGCCGGCGACGAGCGAGGCGACCTTCTCCTCCTCCTTCACCTTCCAATCGATGAAGGCCTCTATGTCGGGATGGTCGACGTCGACCACCACCATTTTGGCGGCGCGGCGCGTCGTGCCGCCGGATTTGATCGCGCCCGCCGCGCGGTCGCCGATCTTGAGGAAGGACATGAGGCCGGAGGAGGAGCCGCCGCCCGAGAGCTTCTCCTTCTCGCCGCGCAGCTTGGAGAAATTGGAGCCGGTGCCGGAGCCGTATTTGAACAGGCGCGCCTCGCGCACCCAGAGATCCATTATGCCGCCGTCATTGACGAGATCGTCCTCCACCGACTGGATGAAGCAGGCGTGCGGCTGCGGATGCTCATAGGCGGTCTTGGACTTGGTCAGCTTGCCGGTCTGATAATCGACGTAGAAATGGCCCTGGCTGGGGCCGTCGACGCCATAGGCCCAATGCAGGCCGGTGTTGAACCATTGCGGCGAATTGGGCGCCGCCATCTGGCGGGCCAGCATGTAGCGCAGCTCGTCCTGGAAGGCGGAGGCGTCCTCCTCCGTGTCGAAATAGCCGCCCTTCCAGCCCCAATAGGCCCAGGCGCCGGCGAGACGGTCGAACACCTCGCGCGCCGAGGTCTCGGAGGAATAGCGCTCCGCCTTGGGCAGAAGGGCGAGCGCCTCCGAATCGGGAACAGAGCGCCACAGGAAGCTCGGAACCTCATGCTCCTCGACGCGCTTCAGCCGCGCCGGCACGCCGGCCTTGCGGAAATATTTCTGCGCCAGCACGTCGATGGCGACCTGGCTCCAATCGGCCGGCGCGTCGATATTCTCGAGCGAGAACACGACCGAGCCGTCGGGGTTGCGGATCTCGCTACGCGCCGCGCGAAACTCGATATCCGCATAAGGAGACTGGCCGGCTGTCGTGTGGCGTCGCTCGATCTTCATCGTATTTCGATCCTCGAAAAATGCGCGCGGTGAATCGATCGCGGCCGATGGATCGGTCGCGACAAGCTCGTTCTGGAAGGGACTCTACGTCGGCAGGAAACGCAGATACGGGGGTCGGGCCGCGGCGCGGCGGAAAGCCGCTGCGACGAGCCGCAGCTTTGGCTGCCGAAAAGCGTCGCGCCGCCCGCCGGGGGCGCGCGAGAAACAGCTTTTTCGTTCATCCGCCGCTGCGTCATGAGACACCCGCACAGTGCGTCACTCTTCCGACGGCGTCAAGATATAGTGTGAGGAATAAATAATTGGACAATATCTTGCAAAATACCGTGGATAATGGGGAAAGCCGAGTCGCGCTCTGGACAGCGGGCTCGACGTGAGCCGCACTTTACGTAAGGGCCTCGAAAGCGCGATTCTCGAGCAGGCCCGAGGAGCGGCGCCTCATTTCTGCGACGAAAGCTTCAGGAACTTTGCCGCAGCGCAGCGGGATTTTCCGCCCGCAGAGATCGGGAGTCTTGACGCCGCAGGGCGCGGAGGAGTTAGTTGCGCGCCGGCGGCGCCGGGGCAATAGGCGCCTAAATGCCCTTCAGGAGGTAGTCATGTCATTCGTCGTCGCGCGCCGGGGGTTCCTGGCCGCCTTGTCGCTCGCGGCTCTCGCCTCGTCGGCCGCGCTCGCCCACGGCCCCTCGCGCCAGAAGGTGACGGAGACGATCGAGATCGCGGCTCCGGCCGAGAAGGTCTGGGAAATCGTCGGCAATTTCCAGGATTTGAGCTGGCTGCCCCCCGTCGCCAAGACGGAAGGAACGGGCGGCAATGCGGAGAAGGCCACGCGCCATATCACGCTGAAGAATGGCGGCGAGATCGATGAGGCGCTCACCAAATATGACGCCAAGGACTTCTCGCTCGCCTATCGCATCGAGAAGGTCGATGTGAAGATCCTGCCGGTGAACAATTATTCCTCGACGCTGACGGTGAAGCCGCAGGGCGACAAGAGCGTCGTCGAATGGCGCGGCGCCTTCTATCGCGGCTTCCCCAACAATGATCCGCCGCCGGAACTCTCCGACGAGGCGGCGCTCAAGGCGATCACCGATCTCTACAAGGCCGGCCTCGCCTCGCTGAAGGCCAAGGTCGAAGGCAAGTGATCTCTGCATCCTGGGGCAGGGCGGCGCGCGCCGCCCTTCTCGGGCTCGCTCTCGCTTCGCCCGCGGGGGCGGACGAGGCTTTCGTCACCAATCAGGGCAGCGGCGATCTCACCATCGTCGATCTTTCGACCATGGCGCCCGTCGCGACTCTGCCGATCGGCGGCAAGCCGGCCGGCGTCGCCGTTTCGGCGGATGGCGCGCGCGCCTATGTGACGAGCCCTGAAGGCAAATATCTCTCCGTCGTCGACACGCGCGAGCGTCGCGTCCTGCGCAAGATCCCGCTGGAGGGCGGTCCGCTCGGCCTCGCCGTCGCGCCGGACGGCAAGCGCGTCTATGTCGCCGACATGTATGAGCAGCGGCTCTTTGCGGTCGATCCGGAAGCCGGCGTCGTCGCCACGGCGCAGGTCGGCGTCACACCCTCCGGTGTCGCAGTGACGCCGGATGGCAAGACGATCCTCGTGGCGATTCGCGACGCCAATAAAATCGCCTTCGTCGATGCGGCGTCCTTCGAGAAGCTCGGCGAGCTCGATGTCGGCCGCCATCCTTTCGGCATCACCATCGACGCCAAGGGCGAGCGCGCCTACACGGCCAATGTCGAATCGGACGACGTCAGCGTCATCGATCTTTCGAGCCGGCGCGTCATCGCCACGGTGAAGGTCGGCAAGCGGCCCTATTGCGTGGCGCTGGCGCAGGGCAGGGGCTTCGTCACCGACCAATATGCCGAATCGGTCAGCGTCTTCGATCTCTCGACATTCGCGCCGGTGGCGCAGGTGAAGGTCGGCGAATATCCAGAAGGCATAGGCGCGAGCCGCGACGGCAAGACCGTCTATGTCGCCAATTGGTTCACCAATGAGTTCTGGTCGATCGCCGCCGACAGCCTGAAAGTGATCGCCAAGGCCAAGACCGGCGACGGGCCGCGCGCCTTCGGGGCTTTTATCCGCGCGATGAATTGACATGCTCCGGCCGCACGCCGAGGCCGATCAGCCGCGCCGGAATCTGCCGTAGCACCGGGAAGACGTCCAGAAGCCGCAGCGCCAATGGCGGCTCGAAAGGCTTGTCCGCCGCGAGCACATTGCGGATCACGCGGTTCTGAAGGAAGAGCTGCAGCCGCTGCGTCACTCGTGCGGGAAACTCGCGGCGCTTCTGCACGGCGCCGACGTCCTCGTCGCGCAGCGTCCCGTCCCGCAGCTTTTCGGCCAGCAGATTGGCGGTCGCCACAGCGTCCTGAATCGCCAGATTGATTCCGACGCCGCCGATCGGCGACATCGCATGGGCCGCGTCGCCGATGCAGAGCAGGCCCGGCCGGCTCCAATTCTTCAGCCGATCGACCTGCACGGTCAGCAGATTCACATCCTCCCAATCGCGCAAATCCTCGACGCGATCCTCGAGAAAGGGAACGCTGTCGGCGAGGGCGCGGCGAAACGCGTCGATCGGCCGGCTCCGCAGCGCCTGCGCGCCGCCTTTGGGAATCACATAGCCGATCTGCCAATAGGAGCCGCGCTCGATCATCGCCACCATGCGGCCCGGCGCGATGCGGCCGAAGGTCTCGTCGGGGTCATCCGCCTTGCGCCGCAGTTCCAGCCACAGCACATCCATGGGCGCGCCGAAATCCTCCACCGCGAGGCCCGCCGATTCGCGCATTCGCGAGGTCCGCCCATCCGCGGCGATGGTGAGATCGGCCCGGATCTCGAGCGGCCCCTCCGGCCCCTCGGCGCGCAGGCCGACGATGCGGCCGTTCTCCTCGATCACGCTCTCTGCGGCGGTCTTCATCAGCAGGCGGAAATTCGGCAGCTTCTTCGCCTCGCCGGCGATGAAGTCGAGAAAATCCCATTGCGGCATGAAGGCGACGAATTTGCACAAGGTCGGCAGGCTGCGGAAATCGGCGACGACGAATTTTCGCTCCCCCAGATCCGCCGAGACCTGAAACGCCTTGCGATGCGGCAGCTTCAGAAAATCCTCGAGCAGGCCGAGCTCGAACATCAGCTGAAGCGTCGAAGGGTGGATCGTGTCGCCGCGGAAGTCGCGCAGGAAATCGGCGTGCTTTTCGAGGACGATGGTCTCGACGCCGGCGCGAGCGAGCAGAAAACCCGCCATCAGCCCCGCCGGGCCGCCGCCGACCACGCAGCATCTCGTGGAGATCGTCTGCGTCATCGGCCGCTCCTGTGCGAATCGGCCGTGTGCGGCCGCTGCCGATCTTTATGGTCAGTTCAGCAGCGGTTTTCCATTCGCATCCTTCACATTGGCCGCCCAGCTCTTGCGGATCAGCGTGACCACAGAGGCGGGCATGGGCTCGAAATCCAGCTCCTGCGCCGCCGCCGCGCCTTTCGAGAAGGCCCAGTCGAAGAATTTCAGCGCTTCCAGCGCCGCCGCGGCGTCCTGCGGCTGCTTGGGCAGCAGAATGAAGGTCGCCGCCGCGATCGGCCAGGAGGCGGCGCCCGGCTGCTCGGTCAGCAGATGGAAAAAGCCCGGCGCGCCGGCCCAATCGGCATTGGCGGCGGCGGCCTCGAAGCTCTCCTTGCCCGGCGCAACGATCTTGCCGTCGCGATTGACCAGGCTGACGGCGGCGAGCTTGTTCTGCTTTGCGTAGGCGTATTCGACATAGCCGATCGCGCCTTTGGAGTTGGCGACATTATTGGCGACGCCCTCATTGCCCTTGGCGCCGAGGCCGAGCGGCCATTCCACGGCGACGTTCTCGCCCACCTTCTCTTTCCAATCGGCGGAGACGCGGGAGAGATAATCGGTGAAGCAGAAGGTCGTGCCCGAGCCGTCGGAGCGGTGGACGACGACGATCGACGTCGCCGGAAGCGCGATCTTCGGGTTCAGCGCGCGGATCGCCGGATCGTTCCAGAGCTTGATCTCGCCGAGAAAAATGCGCGCGAGAGTCGCGCCGTCGAGGACCAGCTCAGCGGAGGCGACGCCGTCCAGATTGACGACGGGCGTGACGCCGCCGACAACCTGCGGCCATTGGATGAGCCCGGCGGCGTCGAGCTCTTTGGCGGTCAGCGGCTGGTCCGAGGCGCCGAAAGTCACCGTCCGCGCCTTGATCTGGCGGATGCCGCCGCCCGAGCCGATCGATTGATAATTGACGCGATTGCCCGTCTCTTTCGAATAGCTCTGCGCCCATTTGGCGTAGATGGGCAGGGGAAAAGTCGCGCCGGCGCCGGAAATATCGAGGGCGCGGGCGCTCCCCACGGAAAGGATCGCCGCCAGAGCGGCGTGAAGAATGAGCCTCGAGGCTTTGGAAATCATGCGGCCTTTCCCTGGAATTTCGACGCGGCGCTCTTGTCCGCGAGAGCTGTAGCCCAATGGTTTTCAGCTCTCTGCGGCGCGCCTTGGCGGCGCGGCGGCTGTCGTCTTTCTGTCACATGCCTCCTTTTCCACGACTTCGCGCCAAAAGCAAAGCTCATGACGCGGGAGTGGCGCGCCCGACTGGACATTGCGCTGTCTTGACGCAATAAGGGGCCACGCAAACTTTCTTGGACGCTTCCGACATGTCCTACATCATTCGCTTCTTCACCTGGTGGAACCGGGCGACGCTCAGCACGGGCCTGTGGACGCTGCTCTATGGCGAGCGCGTCGGGACGGATGAGTTCGGCAACGTCTATTACCGCCGTCGCGGCGGCAAGAAGGACAAGGCGCTCGGCTTCGAGCGCCGCTGGGTCATCTATAAGGGCTATGCCGAGGGCTCGGCGACGCCGCCCGGCTGGTATGGCTGGCTGCACCACACGGTCGACACGCCGCCGACGCAGGAGAAATACGAGCCGAAGGAATGGGAGCTGACCTATCGCCCCAATCTGACCGGCACCTCCGCCGCCTATCACCCGCCGGGCTCGATCCTGGCCGAGGGCCGCCGCGCTCCCGCCGGCGGCGACTATCAGGCCTGGTCCCCCGAGGCTTGAGGCGAGGCGGTCGCGGCGTGGTCCGCGACCATCGATCCGCCACGCTCTTCCTATTCAACGACGGCGCATGAGGCGCGGGCGGCCAGCCCGAGCCAGAGATCGGAAACGAGAGCCGATATGATCTCCCGCTGCTTCCGCCTGCGTTTCGCTCTTTCTGGGGCCGCCTTGCTCGTCGGCCTCGGCGCGGCGGCCGCCGATCCCATCCGCAATCCCACCGCCATTTTCGCCGGGCTCGACAAGACCACGGGCCGAATCATCAATTTCGACGTCGCCATAGACGAGACCGTGCAATTCGGCTCGCTTCAGGTGACGCCGCGCGTCTGCAACACGCGCCCGCAAACCGAGGCGCCGCAGACGACGAGCTTCGTCGAGGTCGACGAGCAGGACACGGGGAAGAACGACGCCAAGCGGATTTTCTCCGGCTGGATGTTCGCCGCGAGTCCGGGCCTGCATGGCGTCGAGCACCCGGTCTATGACGTTTGGCTGGTCGATTGCCGCGGCGGCAAGGAAATCGTCCAGGCGCCGGCGGTCGATCCTGCGGCGGCGGCCCCCGCAGCCCCCGCGCCGGAGAAGAAGCGCTCCCGCTCTCGCAAGGTCGAGCCGGTCGCGCCCGTCCCGGTGGAGGCCGCGCCGATCGGCCCGCGCGATTCGGTTCCGCCGGAGGCCGCGAAGGCCCCGGAGAGCGCGGAGCCGGCGGGTGCGGCTCCGGCCGAAAAGTCCAAGAAGAAGAAGAAAAAGAAGCAGCCGGCGCAGGCTCCGGCCCCCGCTACGGCGCCTTCGCCTTTTCCGTTCTGAGCGTCGGCTCCGGCCGCAGAATGGCGACGATCTCGCGGCCGGGGACGGGCGCCTCGTCCGGCCAGGCGGCGAAGCGGCCCGAGACCGACAAAGCCTGCTCCAGCAGCGCGTGATAGGCGTCGCGGCTGACCTCGACCGCGCCGAGCGAAGCGAGATGCGTGGTCATGAATTGCGTGTCGAGCAGGCGGAAGCCGCCTTTGACGAGCCGCGCCACGAGATGCGCCAGCGCCACTTTCGAGGCGTCGGTCTCGGTGTGGAACATGCTCTCGCCGAAAAAGGCGGCGCGCATCGACACGCCATAGAGGCCGCCGACCAGCCGTCCCTCCCGCCAGCATTCGACCGTATGGGCGAAGCCCATGTCGAACAGCTTGCGATAGAGCCGCTTGATCTCGGAATTGATCCAAGTGTTCTCGCGCTTGGGCGCCGAGGCGGCGCAAGCCGCGATCACGGCGTCGAAATCCGTATCGACCCGCACCTCGAAACGATCCGAGCGGATCGTCTTGGCGAGCGAATGCGAGACCTTGAACGCATCCAGCGGGAAAATGGCGCGCTCCTGGGGATCGACCCAGAAGAGCTGCTCCTCTTCGGCGCTCTCCGCCATAGGGAAAAGCCCGATGGAATAGGCGCGCAGCAAAATCTGCGGCGTGATGGCGTAATCTGCGTGTGAAGGGCGCGACATTCCACAGATTGTAGCGCAATGCGCGCCGGAATCGAGAGCGTTCGTCGCCCGGGCGTGGCTCGAACGCCGAAAGGGTCGAACGGGGCGGGGCGCGCCGCGTGAGAGTGGAAACACGTAATACAGAGCGCCTTCGGCGCTCGGGAGGGAGAGCTCCTCGCGTCTCACCCCACCCCGGCTGGCTATCGCCGGCCGAGAATATCCAGCGCCATGCGGCGGATTGCCCCTATACTCATCGGCGATTCCCCTGCCTCGAGGGGGAGGTGGAAACGCCTCGTCCGGCGCGCATCTCGCTTGCTCGATCGTCCAGCAAATCCGGCCGCCGCGCGCGCGTCAGCTCGAGCGCGCGCTCATGGCGCCAGCGCGCGATCTTGGCGTGATCGCCGCAGAGCAGAATGTCGGGAATCGCACGGCCCTCGAAATCGCGCGGCCGCGTATATTGCGGATATTCGAGCAGACCGCTCTCGAAGCTCTCCTCCTCGCCCGAGGCAGTCTCTCCCATAATGCCCGGCAACAGCCGCACGCAGGCGTCGACGAGCGCCATGGCCGCAATCTCGCCGCCCGAGAGCACATAATCGCCGATCGAGACCTCCTCCAGCGCGCGCGCTTCGATGATGCGCTCGTCCACGCCCTCGAAGCGTCCGCAGAGGATGACGGCGCCCTCGCCTGCGACCAGCGCGCGCACGCGGCTCTGCGTGAGCGGCGCGCCGCGCGGGCTCATCAACAGACGCGGGCGCGCGTCGCCATCCGGCGCCGCGGCGTCGATCGCTGCGGCGAGAACATCGGCGCGCATCACCATGCCCGGACCGCCGCCGGCCGGCGTATCGTCGACGGCGCGATGACGGCCGAGGCCGTGCTCGCGAATATTGCGCGCCTCCAGCGACCAGAGCCCGCGCGCAAGCCCGTCGCCCGCGAGCGACAGGCCGAGCGGGCCGGGGAACATTTCCGGGAAGAGTGTGAGGATCGTCGCGCGCCACATGGGGCGGGTTATGGCATGGAGGCGCGGGGCGGGAAAGGCGGCGCGCTTTCGCGAGCGATGGTTACGAGCTAGAGTTCTCCCGTGGGCGCTCACCGCCGCGAAAGGCCGAGATGTCGCCGACGCTCTTTCGTCAACGAGGATATCGCTTCTATTTCTTCTCGCGTGAAGAGCCGAGAGCGCATGTTCACGTCTACCATCCAGACGGCGAAGCCAAGTTCTGGATGGAGCCGGAAATCGTGGTGGCGCGCAATCAGGGGCTGTCGGCTCAGGCCTTGCTGGAGATCGAGATCATGATCCGAGAGCATGAAAAGGAGATCAGGGATGCCTGGCGTCGACACTTCCCCGGTTGAAGTCTCGGGCGTGACGAAGCTCGGCGTCTGGCTGCGGCTGGACGATGAGCAGCTCTTCATGCCTTTCGACCAGTTTCCGTGGTTCCGCACGGCCGCGGTCTCGCAGATATTCGAGGTGGAACGGCTAAATCCGCATCATCTCTATTGGCCGGAGCTGGATGTCGATCTGCATGTCGACTCCATTCGCCACCCCGAAAATTTTCCGCTCGTGGCGCAGCCGTTGCGATAAGGGCGGCTATCCCTCTTCCCCTGACGGCGCATCGCCTTCGATCTCGAGCGGCGGCTCCACCACCACGCGGCCGCCGGCCACATCGACGATGGGGACCACGGCCTTGGTGAAGGGGAAGAGCAGCGTCTCGCCGCCGGCGGGCGGGCGCACTTCCAACAGATCGCTCGCGCCGAAATTGCGCACGGCGATCACAACGCCGAGCGTCTCGCCGGCGGGCGTTTCCGCGCGCAGCCCTTCGAGATCGGCGAGATAGAATTCATCTTCCTCCGGCTCCGGCAGCGCCGCGCGTGGAAGATAGAGCTCGACGCCGGTCAGCGCCGCCGCCGCCTCGCGGTCGCGCACGCCCTCGAGACGCGCGACGAACATGTCCTTGCCGATCGGCCGCAGCGAAGCGATGACGAAACGGCGCGCGCCGCCGGCGTCGAACAAGGGACCGTAGGTGGAGATCGCCGAAGGATCGGCGGTGAAGCTCTGCAGGCGGATTTCGCCGCGCACGCCATGCGCGGCGCCGAGCCGGCCGAGGAGAACGGCGTTTTTCATGCGCGGACGAGAGCGAGCCTGAAGGCTCGCGGTCCAAGACACGCAGAGGACCGCGAGCCTTCAGGCTCGCATCGCGAAATCGGCGAAGCGCTCCAGAGGCCGCCGCGCGGCCCCCGATCGCTTCGCTTCGCTCGCAGGGACGGCGTCATCAGGCCGAGGCGGCCTCGGCGGCGGCGGCCGCAGCGGCGGCGCGCTCCTGCGCCTTCTTCTTCGGCTGAGCCTTCTGCGGATTGCTGCGCGCCTCACGCTTGCCGACGCCGACGCTCTCGAGCAGGCGGGCGACGCGATCGGTCGCCTGCGCGCCCTTGGCGATCCACTCCTTCGCCTTCTCGGCGTCGAGCACCAGACGATCGGCGGCGTCCTTCGGCTTCAGCGGATCGAAAGTGCCGAGACGCTCGATGAAGCGGCCATCGCGGGGCGAGCGCGAATCGGCGACGACGACGCGATAGAAAGGACGCTTCTTGGCGCCGCCGCGGGAGAGTCTGATCTTCAGGGACATTTGGTTCTTCCTTTGTGTGAGCGAGTAGCGAGTAGCGAATAGAGAGAGCGAACTATTCGCTACTCGCTGTTTCATTTCTTCTTCCCGAACGGATTCAATCCGCTCAGGAAACCTCCGCCGCCGCCGAGGCCCGGAAGCGTCGGCTTGGCGGAGAATGCGGAAGCCGGCGGCGCAGCGGGAATGCTGGGGCCGGCGCCGGGCGGCAGGGCGCCGCCCATTTTCTTCTGCAATTGCGCGAGCTGCTCGGGCGAAGGCGCCTGCATGCCGCCCATGCCCATCATCTGCGCGGCCTTGGCCATCATGCCGCCGCCCTTGCCGCCGCCCATGGCTTTCATCATGTCGGCCATCTGGCGGTGCTGCTTCAAGAGCTTGTTGACCTCCTCCACCTTCGCGCCGGAGCCCGCCGCGATGCGGCGCTTGCGCGAGGCTTTGAGAATGTCGGGATTGCGCCGCTCCTTGGGCGTCATCGACAGAATGATGGCGCGCTGGCGCTTGAACATCTTGTCGTCGATGTTGGCGGAGGCGATCTGCTCCTTCATCTTGGCGACGCCGGGCAGCAGCCCCATTATGCCGCCGAAGCCGCCGACCTTCTCCATCATCGACAGCTGATCGGCCAAATCCTGCAGATCGAACTTGCCTTTCGCCATGCGCTCGGCGGCGCGCTGCGCTTGTTCCTGATCGACGGCGGAGGCGGCTTTCTCCACCAGCGCGACGATATCGCCCATGCCGAGAATGCGATTGGCGATGCGCTGCGGCGAGAATTCGTCGAGCGCATCCATCTTCTCGCCGGTGGCGATCAGCTTGATCGGCTTGCCGGTGACGGCGCGCATGGAGAGCGCCGCGCCGCCGCGGCCATCGCCGTCGACGCGCGTCAGCACAATGCCGGTGAGGCCGACGCGATCGTCGAAATTCTTGGCGAGATTGACCGCGTCCTGGCCGGTCAGCGCATCGACGACGAGCAATATCTCATGCGGCTTGGAGACGGCCTTGATCTGCGCCATCTCCTCCATCAGCGGCTCGTCGATGTGCGTGCGGCCCGCAGTGTCGAGCAGCACCACGTCATAGCCTTCGCGCCGCGCGGTCTCCTCGGCGCGCTTGGCGATCTTCACCGGGTCCTGGCCCGGCACGATCGACAGAGTGTCGACCTCCACCTGCCGGCCGAGAATGGCGAGCTGCTCCTGCGCGGCCGGGCGCTTCACGTCCAGCGAGGCCATCAGCACGCGCTTGCCATGGCGCTCTTTCAGGCGCTTGGCGATCTTGGCGGCGGTGGTCGTCTTGCCGGCGCCCTGCAGGCCGACCAGCATGATGGCGACCGGCGGGGCGGCGTCGAGATCGATCGGCTGCGCGGTCGAGCCCAGAGTCTCGACCATGACGTCATTGACGATCTTGACGACCATCTGGCCGGGCGAGACCGACTTCACCACATTGGCGCCGACGGCCTTGGCCTGCACGCTGTCGGTGAATGTGCGCACGACATCGAGCGCGACATCCGCCTCGAGCAGAGCGCGGCGCACCTCGCGCAGAGCCTCGGCGACATCGGCGTCCGAAAGGGCGCCGCGCCGCGTGAGCTTGTCGAATATGCCGGAGAGCTTGTCGGAAAGGCCCTCGAACATGCGGTTCTCCTGCGCTAGGAGCAGACGTCGCTCCAAAGCAAAGCGCGCCCGGGGGCGCATGGCGCTGCCGGGCGTTGGCCCTACGCCTCTGGGGCGAATGGGCGGGTCAAACGGTCATCTCTGACGAGATTGGCGCGTTTTTAGGCGTTGGGGGCCGGGAAGTCAACGCGGAGCGTGGAGAGTGAGCGGGGGAACGATATCCGTCGCCGCAAGAGGCGTTTCCACCTCCCCCTTCAGGGTCCCCCTGAAGGGGGAGCGTAGATAGGCCGCTCAGCCTTCGCCGATCACCTCGAGGAAGCTGTGCGCGTCCTCCTTGCGCTCGAAGACATGTGGAGCGATGCCGCGCTTGCTCAGCGCTTCCTTGAGCTTCAAGCGCAGGAAGGCGCTGGTCGTGTAGCGCGTCGTCGTCACATAATAATTCTCGAGCATATATTGGATCATCTCCGCATAGTAATCGTAGAGATGCTCGCTGATGCGGAAGTTGTCGAGATTGACGACCTGATTGACGCGCTTGCCGATCTTCTGGCAGGCGTCGATCAGCATCTTGCGCAGATCGTCGATGTCGCGCTTGGAGCGCGCGCTCCAGCCCTCGAGATTGAGGAACTGAATATTGCGATCGGCGTCATAGCTCACGCGATCCTGCAGATCGAGATTGAGCAGATCGGAGATCAGCCCCATCGGCTCGTCGATGAAGATGCGCTTGTCCATCAATATCGGATGCTTGACGATGGGCTTGAAGTCCATATGCGGGAGAATATCCCGCTCTATGTCTATGCCCGGCGCGATCTCGATCAGCTCGAGACCTTCTTTCGTCAGCTGGAAGACGCAGCGCTCGGTGACATAGATCACCGGCTGCTCGCGCTTTTGCGCATATTTGCCGCTGAACGTCACCTGCTCGACGAATTTCAGGAATTTGCGCGCGCGGCCTTCCTTGAGGATTTTCACCTCGCCGTCTTGAATCGCAATGTCGAGCCCGCCGGCGGTGAAGGTGCCGGCGAAGACGACGCTGCGCGCGTTCTGGCTGATGTTGATGAAGCCGCCGCAGCCGTTGAGGCGTCCGCCGAAACGGCTGGTGTTGACATTGCCCTGCTCGTCGCATTCGGCCATGCCGAGGCAGGTCATGTCGAGACCGCCGCCGTCATAAAAGTCGAATTGCGTGTTCTGATCGATGATCGAATCGGCGTTGGTGGCCGAGCCGAAGGAGGAGCCCGAGGCGAGCACGCCGCCTATGGCGCCGGCTTCCGTCGTCAGCGTGATGAAGGGGGTGAGCTTCTCTTCATTGGCGACGGCGGCTATGCCCTCCGGCGCGCCGACGCCGAGATTGACGACGCCATTGGGCGGCAGCTCGAAGGCGGCGCGGCGCGCGATGATCTTGCGCGCGTCGAGCGGCATTTTCGCCATGCTCTCGACCGGCACGCGAATCTCGCCGGCCAACGCCGGATTATACATCACGCCGTAGTTCATCCGGTGCAGCTCGGGCTGATCGGCGACGACGACGCAATCGACCAGAATGCCCGGAACCTTCACGTCCTTGGGACGAATCGAGCCGGCCTCGACGATGCGCTCGACCTGCGCGATGACAATGCCGCCATTATTATGCGCGGCCATCGCCTGGGCGAGCACGTCGAGCGTCAGCGCCTCCTTCTCCATGCTGATATTGCCGGAAGGATCGGCGCTGGTGCCACGGATGAAGGCCACGTCGATCTTGGTCGCCGTGTAGAACAGCCATTCTTCCTCGTCGATGACGACATGCTTGACGATCTCTTCCGTCGTCACTTCGTTGACGCGGCCGCCGCCGAAGCGCGGATCGACATAAGTATAGAGGCCGACCTTGGAGAAGAGGCCGGGCTGGCCGGCGGCGCAGGCGCGATAGAGCTGCGAGATGACGCCCTGCGGCAGGTTGTATCCGAGAATCTTGTTCTCCGCGGCGGCCTGGGCGACCTTGGGCATGCGGCCGAAATTGCCGGCGATGACCCGGCGCAGCAGGCCTTCATGATGCAGGCGGCCGGTGCCGAGCCCTTTGCTGTCGCCGGCGCCGGCGGTCATGATGAGCGTGAGGCCGCGCGGTCCGCCCGTCTCGACGAAGCGCTTCTCCAGCGCGGCGTGCAGCGCCTCGGGAATGCAGCTCTGGACGAAGCCGGTGGTGGTCAGAACGTCATTTTCGCTGATCAGCGCAATCGCTTCGTCGGCTGTAATGACCTTGTTGTTCTTGTTGTTCATTTCCCTCGGGTTTCCTCTTCGCCGCCCGGCAGGGCGAAGGCTGCGGGCGTTGTCATTCCCGCGTTCCGCAATCATAGGGCGCCGGGTTCGAACCGGCCTCGACACTAGAGTTTGCGACAGGGTTTCGCAATAGCGCCAGGAAATTGCCGCAGAGCCGCGACCGCGCAAAACGCTGCGGCTCCGCGTCGCAGCTCGGCGAGCGCGCTGCGGCGCCGCGCGGGCGCGATGCGACGCTCATTCGCATATTTATCTTATAGGCTTTAGCGACTATGCTGCGCTCATGGTCGGCGAGACGCGGCCGAACTGCGATATTTTACGACGGCGTCCATAGAGCAAACCATGACCAAGCTCAGATTTCTCCTCGCGGGCGCCGCAGCGACGGCGGTTCTCGGCCAGACCCTGCCCATTGGCGCGGAGCCGGAAAAGAGTTTCGTCTACAAGCCCGCCGACGAGGTTCAGTTCAAGAGCCCGCTCGGCGTCGGCCCCGCCCAGGCGGTGCTGTTCGGCGATCCGTCCAAGCCCGGCGTCTATGTGGTGCGCGTGCGCTTCCCGCCCGGCCATCATTCCAATCCGCATTTTCATTCGAAGGATCGCCACGCGGTGGTGGTCTCGGGCACATGGTGGAACGGCGTCGGCGAGGAGCTGGATTTCAAGAAGGCGCGGCCGGTGACGGCGGGCTCCTATGTGCTGCATCCGGCCGGCGGCGTGCATTGGGACGGCGCGGGCGAGGAGGAGGTCGTCATTCAGATCACCGGGGAAGGGCCGGTGGAGACGACCCCGGTCGGGGCGCCGGGCGCGCCGCAGGGCTATTGGCCGAAGCCGAAGTGAGGGCGGCCCATCTCCAGTGACGCGATGGCGCGCGGCTCCATCGCGTCCATGGCGTGGGCGGCCGCGTCCGAGAGCGCCGCGACCGCCATCAGCAGAAGCCCGGCCAGCGCGGCCGATGCGAGAATGCGCTGCGCCGGCGGCAGCGGCTCGTCTGCGGCCGGCCGCGGGGCCACGACGACGAGCCGGCGCGGCGCCATTATGCGCGGCGGGGCCGAGGCCGAGGCGTCCGCGCTCTCCGATCGCAGCACGCGCAGCGAGGCGCGCAGCTCTTGTCTGCGCGCTGCGTCTCCTGGGCGAAGGTCCGATTCCATCTGATCCCTCATGCGGAAATGCGTTCTTCGGATGGGGTGATCGCCAAAGGCTCCGGCGCCGTCTCCCGTCGCTGCGGCGCGCGCAGCCGGGCGAAGATCGGCGGCGGCGCGAATTCCTCCGGGACGCCGCAGAGCCCCGCCTGCGTGAACCAGGCGCCGAGACGCGGCCAAGCGCTGGCGAGCGCGAAGGGAAATGCGGCGACATAGCCGAAGGTCAGCGGCGTCGACCACAAGGCCAGCGACGGCGCGGAAAGTCCGGCGATGGCGACGACGAATGCGCCGAAAGCGAAGGCCGGCCAGAGCGCGCGCGCCGTCTCCCATGCGCCGAGGCCATGCGCGTCGCGCGCCTGTCCGCTCCAGCCCGCATCGCGCTCGAAGGGGAGTCGCGCGAGCAGCAGAGTGACGCCGAATGTCGTGACGGCGCCGATGATGAAGGAGAAGACGATCTCGAGCGCCGCGCCCGCGAGCAGGCGGACCGCGCCGCCATAGCGCCGAACGCCGCCCGGCGTCAGCGCTATATCCGCATAGCCGGCGAGCTTGGGCGCGAGATAAAAGCCGAGAAACAGCAAATAGAACGCCGCCGCCGAGCCGGACGGAAAGCGCGACACGTCCTCGACCAGCGGCAGCAGCGCGCCGAGCAAGATGATCGCTGTCCAGGCCGGCGCGCCGATGAACATGCTGATCGCCCAGACGAGCTGAAAGCGGCTCATCGGCAGCAGCCCCGGCAGAGAGAGCAACTCGACATATTGCATATTGCCGCGGCACCAGCGCAAGTCGCGGCGCATGAATTCCAGCAGCGTCGGCGGATTTTCCTCATAGCTGCCGCTCTCTATCGGCAGCACGCGCACCTCATAGCCCGCGCGTCGCATCAGCGCCGCCTCGATCTGGTCATGCGAGAGAATATGCCGTCCGCCGGACAGGCGCGGCAGCGCGCAATGCCGCGCGAAAGGCGCGATGCGCACCAGCGCATTATGGCCCCAGAAGGGTCCGCAATCGGCGCCCCACCAAGCGGCGCCCATCGTGTAGCTGCGCATTCCGGCGCGCATGCCGAATTGAAAGGCGCGCGCGAAGGCCGAGCGCGACGGCGCGCCGACCACGAGGCTCTGAATAATGCCGATGCGCGGATAGGCTTCGCCGATGCGAACGAGGCGCAGAATCGTTGCGCCATCCATCAGGCTGTCGGCGTCGAGCGGAATCATGAATTCATAGGCGCCGCCGAAACGCTCGCAGAAATCGCGGATGTTGCCGGCCTTGTATCCGATATTGTCGGAGCGTCGGCGGTAATGCAGCCGTGACGCCTCGGCGCCTTCGGCCGCGCGCCAGCGGGCGAATTCGGTCTCTTCCTGCACGGCGATGCGCGGATCGGTGGTGTCGCTCAGCACGAACCAATCGAAGAGGGCGCCTTCGCCGGTCGCGTCGAGATCGGCCTTCATGGCGGCGAGCCGCGTCAGCGCGCGGGCGGCGTCCTCATTGCGAATCGTCAGCGTGACGGCCGTGCGCGCGCGGATGCGGCGGCGCGTGTCGCCGGCGCGGGCGAAGGGCGCGACGCTGTCGAGCGGGCGCGGATGAAAATGCAGGAGCCAGAAGCCGAGAACGGCGTTGCTGACTCCGAGCACGCTCCAGGGCGCGGCGACGGCGAAGCTAAGGAGAATCGCGGCGTCGATGACGCTCCAGCCGTCTTGCCCCAGAATATCGGCGAGCCAGATCAGCAAAGCGAGATAGACGGCGGCGTCGATCGCGGCGACCAGCAGGCGTCGCCGGAAGAGTTCGGCGCGGCTCTGGAGGCCGGCGGGGGCGGCGGCGGACATTCGCGTCGTTTCCTATGCAGGGCGCAGGAAAATCGGCTGGCGCGCATCGCCGCCGTGCTCTAGCAATATCCGCGAAGCACGAGGTTTGTAAATTGGGCGAATCGGAAAAATCCTACTTTAATGGTATGAAAGAGGCGCGGTCCCTGTGGATCGAGGCGCCGCGGAGCGCGGCGTTGCGCGCTTCGCGTCTCGCGACGCCGGGGACGGAAGAGGCGCTGGTGCGGACGCTGTGGAGCGCGGTCAGCCGCGGCACGGAGCGGCTCGTCTTCGAAGGCCGCGCGCCGCGCTCGGAATGGGAGCGCATGCGCGCGCCGTTTCAGGAAGGCGCTTTCTCCTTTCCGGTGAAATACGGCTATTGCGCCGTCGGCCGTGTGGAGGAGGGGCCGGCCGATCTTCTCGGGCGCGACGTGTTCTGCCTCCATCCGCATCAGGAATTTTTCGTCGCGCCCGTCGCCATGCTGCGGCCGATTCCGCAGGAGACGCCGGCGCGCCGCGCGCCGCTCGCCGCCAATATGGAGACGGCGCTGAACGGGCTCTGGGATTCGGGCGCCGGGCCGGGCGACCGCATCGCCGTCATCGGCGCCGGCGTTCTCGGCCTGCTGGTCGCCGCGCTCGCCGCGCGCCTGCCGGGCGCCGAGGTGCTGATCCATGATCGCGAGGAGTCTCGCGCGCAGATCGCCGAGAGTCTCGGCGCGCGATTCGTCGGCGCCGACGCGCTGGAGGGGCTGGGCGCGGATGTCGTCTTCCACGCCAGCGCCTCCTCCGAAGGGCTGGCGCTGTCGCTCGCCGCGGCGGGGCTGGAGGCGACGATCGTCGAATTGAGCTGGTATGGCGAGGGGCAGGTCTCCGCGCCGCTCGGCGGCGGCTTTCACGCCAATCGGCTGCGGCTCGTCTCCTCGCAAGTGGGGCAGGTCGCGCCCTCGCGGCGGCCGCGCTGGAGCTACGCCCGCCGGCTCGACAAGGCGTTGGAGCTGCTCGCCGATCCGCGGCTCGACGCGCTCATCACCGAGGAAATTCCCTTCGCCGACGCGCCGCGGGAGCTGGAGCGCATTCTCGCGCCCGGGGCGAGCGGTCTCGCCACATTGTTTCGCTATTGAACGGAGAAGAAAATGTACGCAGTCGAAGTCCGCGACCACATCATGATCGCCCATAGCTTCAAGGGCGAGCTGTTCGGCCCGGCGCAGCGCCTTCACGGCGCGACCTTCGTCGTCGATGTGGCGTTTTTTCGCGAGACGCTGACCGTCGACGAGGTGGTGGTCGACATCGGCCGCGCCCATGACGCGCTGAAGGCGACGCTGGCGCCGCTGAACTACCAGAATCTCGACGAGATCGAGCAGTTCAAGGGCCGGCAGACGACGACCGAATTTCTCTCGCGGCATATTTTCGACGCCATGGCCGCCGCCGCCCGCACGGGCGCGCTCGGGCCGGGCGGCGAGGGCATCTCGCGCATTCGCGTGACGCTGCACGAGTCCCATGTCGCCCGCGCCTGGTTCGAGGGCGCCGTGTGAGGCGCATCGTCTTCGCCATTCCGGGAGACATAGAGGCGAGGACCGGCGGCTATGGCTATGACCGCCGCGTCCTCGCGGAATTGGCGCGGCAGCGCGTCGCGGCGGTCCATCTCGCTCTGCCGGGCGGCTTTCCGCATCCGACGGCCGCGGAGGAGCGCGCCGTCGCCGCTGCTTTCGACGGTGAATTGACGGCGGAGGACGTCGCGCTCATCGACGGCCTCGCCTATGGCGCGCTCTCCGAGACGGCGATCGCAGCCATTGCGGCGCCGATCGTGGCGCTCTGCCATCATCCGCTCTGGCTCGAGGCGGGGCTGTCACCCGCCCGCGCGGCGGCTTTGCGCGAGAACGAGCGACGGGCGCTGGCCCGTGCCGCTCATGTGATCGCCACCAGCGCGCATACGGGCGAGACGCTGATCCGCGATTTCGGCGCGTCCGAGCGCAAGCTGACCATCGCGCCGCCGGGAACCGATCCGGCGCCGCGAGCGGTGGGCTCTGGCGGCGCGCCGGCGCTGCTCACTGTGGGCTCGATCATTCCGCGCAAGGCGTTTCATCTTCTGGTCGAGGCGCTGAGCGACCTTTGCGATCTCGACTGGCGCCTCGCCATCGTGGGCGGCGCCCATCATTCTCCACAGACGGCGGCCGATCTCGCTCGGCTCATCGAGGCGAGTGGGCTCGGCGGGCGCATCGCTCTGCGCGGCGAGCTTTCCGGCGAGGCGCTGGACATGGCCTATCATGGCGCGGACGTCTTCGTCTCCGCATCGCTCCACGAGGGCTACGGCATGGCGCTCGCCGAGGCGCTGGCGCGCGGGCTGCCCATTGTCGCGACGACGGGAGGCGCCGCGGGCGACACCATCCCCGATAGCGCCGCGCTAAAAATTCCGCCGGGGGACGTCGCCGCGCTGCGCGACGCTCTGCGCGCGATCATTGCGGATTCGGCCCTGCGGGCGCGGCTCGGCGAGGCCTCCTGGCGCGCGGGGCAGGCGTTGCCGCGCTGGGAAGAGACGGCGCGCATCATCGCCGATGTGACGAGGGGGCTGACATGAGCGGTTTCTCGGCCGAATGGCTCGATCTGCGCGAGAGCGCCGACCACGCAGCGCGCAATCCCATCCTGCGCGCGAGCGTCGCGCGGGCCTTCGCGGATCGCGAATCTCTGACCGTGGTCGATCTCGCCTGCGGGGCCGGCTCCAATCTGCGCGGCCTCGCCGAATTTCTGCCGGCGCGTCAGAAATGGCTTCTCATCGATCATGATCCGGCGCTGCTCGCCGCCGCGAGAACGCGTCTCATCGCCTGGGCCGACGCCGCGGAGGAGGGCGAGACGCTGTTGCTCTCCAAGGGCGCGCGGCGCCTCGATGTCGAGTTTCTGACCGCCGATCTCTCCGGCGGGGCAGGGGCGGCGCTCGCGGGAAAGATCGATCTCGTGACCTCGGCGGCATTTTTCGATCTCGTCTCGGCGCAATGGCTCGAGGCCTTCGCGGAGCAGATCGCGGCGCGTCGCCTGCCGCTCTATGCGATATTGAGCTATTCGGGCGAGGAGCGCTGGACGCCCCGGCATGCCGACGATGGGCGAATGCTCGCCGCCTTTCACCGCCATCAGGCGCGCGACAAGGGTTTTGGACCCGCCGCCGGGCCGCGCGCGGCGGAACTGCTGGCGCGCGCGCTGGAGAGGCTCGGCTATAGCGTCGAGACGGCGTCGAGCCCCTGGCGGCTCGGCGCGGCGGAAACGGCGCTGATCGCCGCTCTGGCCGAGGGCTCGGCGGCGGCCGTGGCCGAGACTGGCGAGGTTTCGGCAGAGACGATCGAGGATTGGCGTCGCGCCCGTCGGATGGCCGAAGGGTGCGAGATCGGGCATTCGGATCTATTCGCCCGGTGGGCGGCTGGCTGAAGCGCCTATGGCGCCATCTGTGCTAGAACCAAAACGGTTCCCGACATGGGGCAATCGGGCGGAGAGTCCGCTTCGGTCTCTCGCGTCAACTCTCACCTTTCACCCGGAGCCCAGCATGGCCGCCCCCAATGACACAATGCTCGCGCTCGTCCTCTCGAAGGATGGGCTGCTTCCCGAGGGGGAGGCGCTCGGCGCCGCGATCCGGCGGCATTTCCCGCAGGCGCAGACGCCGGACAAGGAAATCCCCGGCGGAACCAGCGTGTTTCTCGCTGATGGCGCCATGGTGGCCATTGGCGGCGTGGCGGCGCCGGCGCCCATCGCCGAGGATGATCCTTGCGTCGCCTACGCTTGGCATTGGAAGGACGTCTGGCCGGCGATCGAAGGCCATGCCGGCCATTTGGTAGTGGCCGTGACCGGCGGCTCCGACGCCAAGACCCGCTCGCTCCTGCTCGGCCGCGCCATCACGGCGGTCATCGAGGCGACGCCCGCCGCTTGCGCCGTGCATTTCGCCGGCTCCGACGCTCTTTGGCCGGCCGCGCTGGTCGCCGAGGTGGTGTCGAAAAGCGGCGACCAGCCGCCCATTCCCTTCTTCGTCGCGGTGGCGCTCGGTCGCGACCCGGACGGCGGCGTTTCGGCCATCACCAAGGGGCTCACGGCTTTCGGCCTGATGGAGATCGAGACCCGAGGCTTCAAGGACGATCCCAGCGAGCTGAACGGCTTTCTGATCGATATCGCCGCTTATCTCGTCGACGCCGGCGCCGTGCTCGGCGATGGCGAGACCATCGGCCCGGACGCCGACACGAAGATCATCGTGCGGCACGAGGAATCGGTCGTGGCGCCGGGGCAGAAAGTCTACCGGCTGTATTTCCCGACGCAGGGCCACGCCTGAGGGCGCGATCGGCGGGGACGCATCGCGCGTCCCCGCGATTCACTATTTGCGCCAAGCCTCTGGAAGCATGCGCCAGACGACCTCGTCGCCGGCGATGCGATGGCGGATGACGCCGGCGATATGCAGCGCGATCAGCGCGAGCAGGACCCAGCCGAGAATCTCATGCAGCTCGAAGAGCTGTTTCGATAGCGGCTCGTCCTTGCCGAGGAGGGCCGGGAGATGGCCGAGCCAGAAGAAGCTCGGCCCGAGGCCATAGGCCGACAGCGCCAGCCAGCCGACGATCGGCGTCGCGATCAGCAGCAGATAGAGCCCGAGATGCGTCGCTTTCGAGACGAGACGCTCGGCCGGCGTCAGATCGGCGCCAGAGCCCGGCCGACGGCGCAGCCGCGCGAGAAGGCGGGGAACCATCAGAGCCAGCAAGATGACGCCGATCGATTCGTGCAGCACGAACAGATTGTCCTGCAGCGGCCCTTTATCGAGATCGGCCATCACCACGCCGGTCGGCAGGGACGTCAGCGCCAGAGCGGCGATGATCCAATGCAGCGCCTTGGCGAGAGGCGAATAGGGCTGTCGCTCGACCATGCGAATCCTCCATGCCAGTGCGGCGGCGATGATCGCCCAGCCGTCCCGAATGCGCAATCCGCCTCAGAAACAGTATTTAAATCCTATAGGAATAGTTGACTATAACGGCGGCTAGGCCTATAGCTGAACTGCGCTCCGATCTCCCCGAAAAGAGCTTTGACTCTCCCGAGTCATCGAGAGCTAGCTGGGCGCATCCCCCATGTGCGCGCCGGCGGTCGGCGCGGCGAACCACGTTGGTTCGCCGCGCTTTTTCGTCTGAGCCGCCGCGGTCGCATTGCCGCGCGACCGGCGCCCGCCGAAGACGAAGAGCGGCGACAAAGATTATTTTCGATATTTTTCCCCTCGCCGACGTAAAACCGTCACATGCCGGCGAATGCTTTTTAATCCACATGAAAATCCGCAGAATTCGTCGTCGGCCATTGCACGGCAGATGTCGCTCATCTGTGCGCCTCGACCGATTCTTTGGGTCCAAAAGGATCGGAAACCGGCGTAAAGCATCCGATATCTCGATCGATCCGCCGGCGCCGGACGGCGGATCGCGGGGAGGGGGACGTCCCATGGTTTGGCGCGGCGGCGTTTTTCCCTTATGTCCTTGCCTACCGAGGTTCGTCCTTTAGGAGATGCGATGTTTCCGACCCCCGTTTCCGATCTCGCCCCGAACACCTACGCCTATGAGACGACGCCACTCGTGAAGCCGACGGGGTTTCGCGAATATGACGCGCGCTGGCTGTTCGAGAAGGAGCTCAACCTCATGGGGGTGCAGGCGCTCGGCCTCGGATTGGGCACGCTGCTCCATGAGATGGGCGTGCCGCTCGAGCTCGCCACCGGCCACGACTATCGCGCTTATTCCGCCTCCATAAAGCTGGCGCTGATCTCCGGCCTGATGGCAGCGGGCGTGCGCGTGCACGATATCGGCCTCGCGCTTTCGCCCATGGCCTATTTCGCGCAATTCGCGCTCGATGTTCCCGCCGTCGCTATGGTCACGGCTTCGCACAATGACAATGGCTGGACCGGCGTAAAGATGGGCGCGCAGCGTCCCGTCACCTTCGGCCCCGTGGAGATGACGCGCCTCAAGGAGATCGTGCTCGCCGGCGCCTTCCGCTTCGCCGAGGGCGGTTCCTATCGCTATGTCGATAATTTCGGCGCCCGTTATCTCGACGATCTCGCCTCGGGCGTAAAGCTCACCCGCAAGCTGAAGGTCGTCGCCGCCTGTGGCAATGGCACGGCCGGGGCCTTCGCGCCCCAGTTGCTGGAGCGCATCGGCTGCGAGGTCGTGCCGCTCGACACCGAGCTCGATTATAATTTCCCGCATTACAATCCCAACCCCGAAGACCTCCATATGCTGCACGCCATGGCCGACAAGGTGCGCGAGAGCGGCGCCGATGTCGGTCTCGGCTTCGACGGCGACGGCGATCGCTGCGGCGTCGTCGACAATACGGGCGAGGAAATTTTCGCCGATAAGATCGGCGTGATGCTGGCGCGCGATCTCTCAAAGCTGCATCCCGGCGCGACCTTCGTCGTCGATGTGAAATCGACGGGATTGTTCGCGACCGATCCGGAGCTGCTCTCGCGCAATGTGAAGGCCGATTATTGGAAGACCGGCCATTCCTATATCAAGCGCCGCGTCACCGAGCTGAAGGCGCTCGCCGGCTTCGAAAAGTCCGGGCACTTCTTCTTCAACGCGCCGGTCGGCCGCGGCTATGACGACGGCCTGCTGACGGCGGTGCATGTGCTGCAGATGCTCGATCGCAATCCGGGCAAGTCCATGTCCGAGCTCTATGCCGCGCTGCCCAAGACCTGGGGCTCGCCCACTATGTCGCCGCATTGCGCCGACGAGACGAAATATGGCGTCGTCGACAAGGTGATCGCGCGCTTCCAGAAGATGGAGGCCGATGGCGTCGCCTTCACCGGACAGAAGATTCGCGATCTCGTCACCGTGAATGGCGTGCGCGTGACGACCGCCGACGGCACATGGGGCCTGGTGCGGGCCTCATCCAACAAGCCGGAGCTGGTCGTCGTCGTCGAGAGCCCGGTGTCGGAGGCGCGCATGCGCGAGATGTTCCATGCGGTGGACGCCGTGCTGCGCGAGAATCCGGAAGTCGGCGCATATAATCAGACGATCTGATCGCGCTTCATGGCGAGGTGGAGCAATTGGTTCCGCTCGTCATGTAATATTGCACATGATTGGGGCTGTAGGTGTTGCGCACCGGCGAATAGCTGGTGCGCGACATCAGCGGCGCCGCCGTCCTCAGCCAGGTGATCGTGCGGCTGAAGGAGGGCTGATAGCTGTAGGTCACATCGGCGACGATGATCGAGCCGATGGTCGGCGTCACACTGGTCGTCGTCGTGCCTCCGCTGGCGTTGGACAGCGTCACCGATTTCGCGCTCGTATAGCTCGTCGGCATGGAATTGGGATCGACAGGCGCGACATCGGCCGCGTTGAGCTTGGCGACATTATTGATCTTGCACGGGCGCAGCGTGCCGGAGTTCTTGGCGATGGTCCAATTCACGCTCGCCTTGAAGCCGCTCGTCTGCGTCGCGTCGGCGCTGACCGTGACCTCCGAGATCGTCATTTTCAGATTGGTGGTCGGCAGCGGCGACATCAGCGTCGTCGCGGCGGAAAAAATCGCCTGAATCGTATCCTCGTCCATTCCGGCCTGGCCGGAATTGGAGCCGCCTTTCAATTGCTGCGCGGCGAGATCGGAGAGCGTATGCGCGACGAGATCGAGCCTCTGGCTCGCGCGCTGCCCGAGCGCCAGCTCCGCGAGGCCGAGATAGATCACCAGCACCAGCGGCAGCATGAGCGCGAATTCCACCGCCGCGAAGGCGCGCTCCTCGCGCAGCAGGGCGCGCGCATCGCGGCGCTCGGCCGACGAAGCGCTCATGTCGGCTCCACGCGAAAAGCGGCGACGCCGAACAGCAGATGCGTCCATCGGCTGTTATATGTGACCTCTCCGCTCGTCGTCTTGCCAAGCGTTATGCCGGTCAAAATGCCGCCGGTGAGAATCGCCGTCACCGCCGGCATAGGATAGACGATGCGCACGACGGCGACATGGCCGGAGGCCGGCATCGTGATCGTCGAGCTCGCCGCCGGAGGATTGGAATAGAAGGAATTGGAGGTCGACGCGCTCGACCAGTCCTTGCCATTGCCGACATCGGCGATATCGACCAGAATCTTCGAGCAGTCGAAGGATGTGCTCAACGTGCCGGCCGCGACGACGCCGCTGGCCTGCCAAGTGCAGACATATTTGTCGATGAAATTCTGATAGGTCATGTTGGCGAGGCTGTGCGTCAGCACGGCGCGGCTCGCATGAATGGTGGCCACCTGCAGCTGCTGGCTCTTGAAATAGACGATTCCCGTCTCGAAAATCGCGCCGAGCAGCCCGAGCATCGGAACGAGCACCATGGCGAACTCGACCGCGAGCGCCCCGTTCCCGTCGCGCCCGAAGCGAATCACGCTCGCGGCGAATCGGCGCGTCGGCTGTCGCGACAAATTTTCGTCTCCGCTCATGTCTCGAACTCATGGCCCGAAAGGGCGTTTCGCAGCCGCCCCTTTTGATCTCCCATGCGCGCCTTCGGCGACGTCCGTCACCGCTTGGGCGAGGACGAGCCCTCGTGCTGCTTCACCGCCTCGAGAACGCGCGCCGTATAGTCCTTGTCGTCGCCGAGATCGACTGCGGGCGCGCAATCGGGCGAGCAGGCGTAGGACTCGCGTCGCGAGCCGCGCAGCACGACGAGCTTGTCCATCGGCTGGGTGACGGTGATGATCTCCTCCCCGACCTGATTGCCGGTCGGATCGAGAAGGATGAGATTGGTCGATCCGAAGCTTTTTCCGGTGACGACCATGAGACGATTGGTCTTCAGCATCGTCACATCGGCGATGAGCGGATTTCCGATGATCAGCGTTTGCGCGCCTTCCGGCATGCGCACCACGCGAGCGCGGTCCACGTCCACGAAAACGCCGCGTCTCTCGCCCTCGCGCGCCATAGCGACGCCGGCGGTGACGGTCGCGCCGACCAATAATGCCAAATATCCATGGAAACGCGTCGAGCGCATCACGCACCTCTGAACAATCATCGCCTTTGCGAGGCTTCGCGTCGAACAAAACCACGTAATAGTGAATCATTGCTGAAAATGAGATGGAGTCTCGCTCGCGTCCTGAATTTCATAGGTCGATGATGCGATTAACGCGTTTGCAAGAAGTTCTACGTAGGGTCTCGTCCTGTCCGGCGAACGGGCTCGATCGAGCGACGCCGCCGAACGCAGTCAATAGAGCGAGGAGCACGAGTATGAAGAGCTTGATTTCGCGGTTCGTTAAGGACGAGTCCGGCGCGACCGCCATCGAATACGGCCTGATCGGCGCGCTGATCTCCGTCATCATCATCACCGCAGTGAGGCTCGTCGGCAGCAACCTGTCCGAGACCTTCAACAAGATCGCTCAGAATCTGAGCTGAGGTCTGGCGGGCGCTGATCTCGCCGCCCGCGCGTCGAGATCATTTCAGTGCATGCATTCCCGCCGAAGGCCGGCTCGTGAACGGGGCCTGCCGGCTCGGCGCATGGGCGGCGAATCGCGACGCCCTACATCAGGAGAAGGCGATGAAATCGTCGGTTATGAAATTCCTGGACAATGAGTCCGGCGCCACGGCCATCGAATACGGTCTCATCGGCGCTTTGATTTCTATTATTATTATTACCGCTGTGAGGCTCGTCGGCAGCAATCTGTCGGAGACCTTCAACAAGATCGCTCAGAACCTCAGCTGAACGATCGCCCGAATCGTGCGCGCGCGTCGGCTCCTCGCCGCGCGACGCGCGAATCGCGCGCTCATCCGAGCGCGCCGAAACGACTTCGAGAGGCGCCTTTGTCGCAAACGAGAGAGGCGCGGCGACAGGAACGACACGGATGATCGCAGCCGCCGCCGCGCTAATTCTTTTTCCGGCCTTGATGGCGTTTTCGGCCTTCGCCGATCTTCTCACCATGACGATTCCCAATCGCGTCTCCTTGGCGCTCATTGCGCTGTTCGCGGTTCTCGCCGCATGGCTCGGCATGCCGCTCGACGCCGTGGCCTCACATGTCGCCTGCGGCACGGCGGTGCTCGTCGCGACCTTCCTGATGTTCAATCGCGGCTGGATGGGCGGCGGCGACGCCAAGCTCGCTTCCGCGACGGCGTTGTGGCTCGGCTTCGAGCAGCTCGCCGATTATGCGCTCGTCGCCTCTCTGGCGGGCGGCGCACTGACCATAGCGATTCTCGCGCTGCGGCGATTCGAGCCGCGCTTCGTCGCCCAATCGCCGCGCCTCGCGCATCTTTGCGACGCCGCCGAGGGCGTGCCTTACGGCATAGCGCTCGCGATCGCCGGAATCGCCGTCTATCCCAATTCGCAGCTCTGGGCGCTGCTCACCGCCGCGTGACGCTATTGTCCGACTCTTCTGCGAGCGCTGCGAGGTCTCTTCGCTTCGCAATTCGAAAGAGCTCGCCGTCTTACCGGCGATTAACCATAATTTGACGTTTTTCCGCTTTCATTCGGAAGGCTCCGCTCCAGGTGGGGCGATCGGACTGGAAGCAGATGAACAAGGCGCAGATCGTGGTTCTCGGCGTCGCCGTCGTGGCGGGCGGCGGGGCCTTCCTGATGATGAACGGATCGCCGCCCGAGGCGCCGAAGATCGTTCAGATGATCCCCACGCCGCCGCAGACCGACAAGGTTCTCGTGGCGACGCGCGATCTCTCCTATGGAACCGCGCTCGGCGAGCCGGACACCAATTGGATCGATTGGCCGATCGGCGCGGTGCCGCAAGGCGTGCTGCGCAAGAGCGAGGCGCCGAACGCCAAGGAAGATCTGCAGGGCTCCTATGTCCGCAATCCGATCTCCAATGGCGAGCCGGTGCGGCGTGAGCGTCTGGTCAAAGGCCCGACCGCGGGCTTGATGTCCACTCTGCTTCCCGCCGGCCATCGCGCGGTCGCGATCGACATCTCACCCAACACGACGGCGGGCGGCTTCATTCTCCCGAATGATCATGTCGATGTGATGCGCACCTATCGCGACAATGATCGCGGCCGAGAAGGCGGCGCCGCCGATCTCTCATCGGAAGTCATTCTCACCAATGTGCGCGTGATGGCGATCGGTCCGATCGTCGAGACGAAGAACGGCGAGTCTGTCGTGACCGGCGCGACCGCCACGCTCGATCTCGAGCCGCGGCAGGCCGAGCTCATCATTCTCGCTCAGCGAACCGGCCAATTGGCGCTCATGCTGCGCTCGATGGCGGATGCGCATGAGGACGACAAGCGCGCTTCGGTGGCGGACGATTCTTTGACGGTCGTGCGCTTCGGCTTCCCATCAACCATGCGCACGCGCTGAGGCGATGCGGCTCATCGAAGGACGGCGCCACATGGCGAAAATCGAACGCGGAACGACGGAAATGGGCAGGTCGGCGCGCCGGCTGCCGGGGGCGGCGGCGCTCGCGCTCCTCGCGCTCGCCGGCGCTTCGCTCGGAGCCATTCCGGCGTCCGCCCAGGAAAAATGGGGCGTCCAGTCGAGCGCGGAGGCGATGATGTCGCGACGCATCGCCATGGGCGTCGGCAAGTCGATCATCGTCGATCTTCCGGCGGAGGCCTCGGAGATCGTCGTCGGCAATCCCAAGGTCGCGAATGCGGTCGCCCGCTCGGCGCGCAAGCTCTACATAATGGGCGCGGAAACGGGCCAGACGACGATCTTCGCGCTCGATCGCGCTGGGCGGCAGATCGCCAACCTCGAGATCAGCATCGGCCGCGACGTCGGCGAGCTCGGTCCGCTGCTGCGCGTCGCGCTGCCCAAATCGAACATCACCGCGCGCACGGTCAATGACACGATCATTTTGACCGGCACGGTCGAATCTGCCTCGGAGGCGCAGCGCGCCGTCGACATCGCCAAAGGCTTCGCCGCGCGTTCGGCGTCCGCGCATGGCAATGGCGCCGGCGGCGAAGGCCTCGTCGTCAATGCGCTCACCATCAGCACACAAGATCAGGTGATGCTGAAGGTCACGGTCGCCGAGGTCCAGCGCCGTGTGATCAAGCAGCTGGGCGTCTCCGCCAAATCCGGCGGCGAGGCGATCTTGTCCGGCGGCTGGGGCAAGCTCGTTCAGGAGAATCCCTTCGCCATCAATTCCGGCCTCACTTCCAGCGCATTGAGCCTCAATGGCCCCAACAGCACGTCCGCGACGCTGCAAGCATATGAGCGCTACGGCGTCTCGCGCATTCTTGCCGAGCCGACCGTCACCGCGATCTCCGGCGAGTCGGCGAAATTCACCGTCGGCGGCGAGGTTGCTGTGCCGGGCAATGGCAATTGTATCAGCGGCTCGATCCTCTGCACCGTCGGCATCACGTTCAAGCAATATGGCGTTTCGCTGAACTTCACGCCTGTTGTGCTCGCCGAAGGCCGCATTCTTCTGCATCTCGCGACAGAAGTGACCGAGGTCGATTACCAGGGCGCGCAGACCTATAATGGCGTGACCGTTCCCGGCTTCAAGACGCGCAAGAACGAGACGAGCGTCGAGCTGCCGTCCGGCGGCTCCATCGCCACGGCGGGCCTGCTGCAGCAGAAATCCGATCAGGCCATCAACGGCCTGCCCGGCCTCATCAATCTGCCGGTGCTCGGAACGCTGTTCCGCTCGCGCGACTATCTGCGTAACGAGACCGAGCTGCTCATCATCGTCACGCCCTTCATCGCGCGCTCGATCCAGGCGCGCGATGTGGCGCGGCCCGACGACGGCTTCGCGGACGCCAGCGATCCGCAGGCGTGGCTGCTCGGCCGCGTCAATCGGCTCTACGCCAATCCCCAACATCCGCAAGCGGTTCCTCGCCTGAAGGGCCGCGTCGGCTTCATTCAGGACTGAGCGCGCGAGGAGCGGCTAAAGATGTCTATCCGACTGAACAGCGCGAAACTCAAAGCCTTCGGAACGAGGCTCGCTTGCCTCGCCGCGATGGCGCCTCTCGCCGGCTGCGGCGTGAACAGAACGCTGCCGGCGCCCGCCGTCGCGCAAGACTATCGCGACCGTCATCCGGTCGTGCTCGCGGACGCCAGCACCTCCATCGACGTGTTGCCGTCGCAGCGCCTCGACTATGCGACCACGGGCCGCATTCATGATTTCGTGCTGCGCTATCGCCGTTTCGGCCATGGCCAGATCACGCTTCTCGCGCCGACCGGAGCGAAAGATCAGCTCGCCGTGCGCGGCGGCGTCGATGCGGTGAAGCGCATATTGGCGGAGAGCGGCGTCTCCGGCGCCGTCTATGTCGCCTCCTATCCGGTGACAGATCCCAATCTGGCGGCGCCTGTGCGTCTGTCCTTCCAGGGCGTTCGCGCGAAAGTCGCGGGACGCTGCGGCCAATGGCCTGCCGATCTCGCTTCTGCGAGCTCGCTGGAGGGGTGGGACAACACCACCTATTGGAATTACGGCTGCGCGAGCCAGACGACATTCGCGGCGCAGATCGATGATCCGCGTGATCTCGTCACGCCGCGCGGCGAGACGCCCGCCGACATCGAATCGCGCATGCGCGCCATCGGAAATGTGCGCAAGGGCATCGATCCGGCGACGAAATGGAACGTCAAGGGCACGAATATCAGCTCGGTTGGAGGCGATTGATGAAAGAGCAGTCGGCAGTAGCGGATAGCGACGCGGCCGCGCAGATCGCTCCCTTGCCGCGCATTTCCGTGCAAGCGTTCTGCGAGACGCCGGACGCCGTGGCGGTGGTGAATTCCGCCGCCGTGGACCGCCGCATGGACAAGGCGCATGTCAAGGTTCACATGGGCGGCGTCGCGGCCGCGATCGAGGCGTTCCGATCGGCGCCGACGCCGAATTTGATCGTGCTCGAGGCGATCGGCGAGCGTGAGACGCTCATCGGTCAGCTGGAGACGCTGGCGGAGTCCTGCGACTCCGGCACCAAGGTCGTCGTGCTCGGCCATGTCAACGACATATCGCTCTATCGTGCGCTCATAGCGCGCGGCGTCAGCGACTACATTGTTGCGCCGATCGATGTGCTCGGCTTCATCGCCCGCGTCTCCGATCTCTACAATAATAGCGCCGAGGCGCTGGGCCGCATCGTCGCCGTTGCCGGCGCCAAGGGCGGCGTCGGCTCCTCCTGCATCGCGCATAATCTCGCCTGGTCGATCGCGCGCGCGCTGCAGATGCAGACGGTCGTCGCCGATCTCGATCTGCCCTTCGGCACTGCGGGGCTGGATTTCAATCAGGATCCGCCGCAAGGCGTCGCGGAGGCCGTGTTCGCGCCGGATCGCGTCGACGCCAATCTCATCGACCGTCTGCTCTCCAAATGCAGCGAGCAGCTCAGCCTGCTCGCCGCGCCCGCGACGGTCGATCGTCTCTATGATCTGCCGGAGACAGCTTTCGACGCGATCGTGGACACGCTGCGCGCCACCGCGCCCTGCACCGTGCTCGACGTTCCGCATCAATGGTCGGCCTGGACGAAGCGCATGCTGATCGGCGCCGATGAGGTGGCGATCGTGGCGGCGCCCGATCTCGCCAATCTGCGCAACGCCAAGACGCTCATCGATCAGCTGCGCGTCGCGCGCCAGAACGACTCGCCGCCCAAGCTCGTCTTGAATTTCGTCGGCGTGCCGAAGCGTCCGGAGATAGCGGTGGCGGATTTCGCCAAGGCGATCGAGATGGAGCCGTCGGCGATCATTCCCTTCGATCCGAAGCTGTTCGGCTCCGCGTCCAACAATGGCCAGATGATCGCCGAGGTCGACCCCGGCGCCAAGATCATCGAGCAATTCGACGCGCTCGGCCGGGAGGTGACGGGGCGCGCCGTGAGCCGCAAGGTCAAGAGCGGATTATTCGCGCCGCTGCTCGATCGTTTGTCACGAAAGCTGGCCGGCTGACGAGCGGCGACGGAGCGTAACGAGGAGATCGCATGTTCGGAAAGCGGACGAACGTCGGAACGGCGCAGACTGCGACAGCGCGTTCGACACAGCAGGCGGCGCCGGCGAGCAAGGCGCCGACGCCCGCCGCTGCGCCCGAGGCCACGAGCGTGACGATCGCGGCTCCTCCCGAGCAGAAGCGCTCGGAACAATATTACGTGACGAAGAGCATGATCTTCGGCGCGCTCATCGAGGCGATCGATCTCGCGCAGCTCTCCAAGCTGGAGCCCGAGAGCGCGCGCGACGAGATCCGAGACATTGTCAATGAGATCGTCGCGATCAAGAATGTCGTGATGTCGATCGCCGAGCAGGAAGAGCTGCTCGAGGACATCTGCAACGACGTGCTCGGCTATGGTCCGCTGGAGCCGCTGCTCATGCGCGACGATATCGCCGACATAATGGTGAATGGCGCGGCCAAGACCTATATAGAAGTCGGCGGCAAGATTCAGCTCACCAATATCCGCTTCCGCGACAATTCCCAGCTGATGAATATTTGTCAGCGCATCGTCAGCCAGGTCGGCCGCCGCGTCGACGAATCCTCGCCGATCTGCGATGCGCGCCTGCTCGACGGTTCTCGCGTCAACGTCATCGCGCCGCCGCTGGCTATCGACGGCCCCGCGCTCACCATTCGTAAGTTCCGCAAGGACAAGCTCACTCTCGATCAGCTCATCCGCTATGCATCCATCTCGCCCGAAGGCGGCGAGGTGCTGAAGATCATCGGTCGCGTGCGCTGCAATGTGCTGATCTCCGGCGGCACGGGTTCCGGCAAGACGACGCTGCTCAACTGCCTCACCAATTCCATCGACACCGACGAGCGCGTCATCACCTGCGAGGACGCGGCGGAATTGCAGCTTCAGCAGCCGCATGTGGTGCGTTTGGAGACGCGCCCGCCAAATCTCGAGGGGCAGGGCGCGGTGACAATGCGCGATCTCGTCAAGAACTGCCTGCGTATGCGTCCCGAGCGCATCATCGTCGGCGAGGTTCGCGGACCGGAGGCCTTCGATCTTCTGCAGGCGATGAACACGGGCCATGACGGCTCGATGGGCACGCTGCACGCCAACTCGCCGCGCGAGGCGCTCGGCCGTCTCGAATCGATGATCACCATGGGCGGCTTCTCGCTGCCGGCAAAGACGATCCGCGACATGATCGTCTCGTCGATCGACATTATCGTGCAGGCTGCGCGCCTGCGCGACGGCTCGCGCCGCATCACGCATATCACCGAGGTGCTCGGCCAGGAGGCGGATGTCGTCACGCTGCAGGATCTCTTCGTCTATGAGATCGTCGGCGAGGACGCCAATGGCCGCATCATCGGTCGGCATCGCTCCACCGGCGTCGGTCGGCCGCGCTTTTGGGAGCGCGCGCGCTACTACGGCGAGGAGAATCGGCTCGCCGCTGCGCTCGACGCCGCCACTGTCATCGACGACGAAAATTAGTTTCGAGGGCGAGAAAATGGATCGGCAATCGCTCCTTTCGGCGCTTCTGGTCGCCTTCGCCGTCGGCGGAGTGATGTACGCTTTCGTCTATCCCTATCTCTCCGGCGAGATTCAGGCGCAGAAGCGGACGGCCGTGCTGATGTCCTCTTCCGACCGTCGTCGCGACGCGCGGAACGGCGATCCGGCCAAGCGGCGCAAGCTGATTCAGGAGAGCCTGAAGGACGTCGAGACCAAGAAGAAAGCCAAGGTGACGCTCGAGCAGCGCATCGCTCAAGCGGGGCTGACGACGACGCGCCCGATTTTTCTTGCCGCATCGGCGGCTTTCGGCCTGCTCATCGCTTTCCTCGTCTTCGTCTTCAACTCCGATCCGCTGGTGGCGCTCGGCGCGGGCGTCGTCGCCGGCGTCGGCGCGCCGCATTGGCTGCTGGGCTTTCTGGCGCGGCGGCGCATCGCGAAATTCATCGCCGAATTTCCCGGCGCCGTCGATATCATCATTCGTGGCGTGAAGGCCGGACTGCCGGTCGCCGACTGCTTTCGCATGATCGCGGGCGAGGCCGCGGAGCCGGTGCGCAGCGAATTTCGCCAGATCGTCGAATCGCAGACGATAGGACTGTCCATCGCCGAGGCGACGGAGCGTTTCGCCGATCGCGTGCCGGTGGCGGAGGCGTCATTTTTCTCGATCGTCATCAGCCTTCAGCAAAAGGCGGGCGGCAATCTCTCCGAGGCGCTCACCAATCTCGCCGCCGTGCTGCGCGAGCGCAAGAAAATGAAGGCCAAGGTGAGAGCCATGTCCGCGGAAGCCAAGGCGTCGGCGGGCATTATCGGCAGCCTGCCGTTTCTCGTCGGCCTCGTCGTCTGGTTCACCAATCCGGCCTATATCGCCGTGCTTTTCAACACGACGATCGGAAACATCATCATCGGAGCCAGCCTGCTCTGGATGGCGATCGGCGTCTTCATCATGCAGAAGATGATCGACTTCGATATTTGAGCGTATGCGCCGCGTCGAGCGAGGGGTCACTGAAGTCATGGAGCAGATCGTCAAGCTGGCGACCAATGGGCGGCTGATGTTCAGCCTCATCGTCGCAACGGCGGTCATCGCCACCATATGGTCGCTGGGCGCGACCTTCCTGCAGAGCGACACATTGGCCAAGCGCATGAAGAGCGTCGCCAATGAGCGCGAGCGCATCAGAGCGCGCGAGCGCGCGACGGCGAAGGCGGACGGCGGCGGACTGCGCTACCAGCCCAAGCAATATATGAAGAATGTCGTCGATCGCTTCTCCTTGACGACATGGCTCAACACAGACGACGCCAAGCTGCGTCTCGCCTCGGCCGGCTATCGCGGGCCGCAGGCGGAAGTGACCTTTTTGTTCTTTCGGCTGGTGACGCCGATCGCCTTCGCGCTCTTCGCGGTCTTCTATCTCGTCGTGCTCGACGATTCCGATTGGCCCATGCTCACCAAGGCGGGCATTGTGATCTTCGCGACCTATCTGGGGGTGAAGACGCCGGAGCTGTTCATCAGCAACACCATCGCCAAGCGGCAGCAGAGCATGCGCATTGCGTTTCCCGATGCGCTCGATCTGATGCTGATCTGCGTCGAATCGGGCATGTCGGTCGATCACGCCTTTCGCAAGGTGGGGCAGGAGATCGGCGTGCGCTCGGCGGCGCTCGCCGAGGAATTCGCGCTGGCGACGGCGGAGCTCTCCTATCTGCCGGATCGTCGTCAGGCCTATCAGAATCTGACAGCGCGCACTGGCCTCGACAGCGTGAAGCAGATTTCGACCGTGCTCATTCAGGCGGAGAAATACGGCACGCCGCTCGGCCGCGCGCTGCGCGTCACGGCGCAGGAGAGCCGCGACATGCGCATGGCGGAGGCCGAGCGTAAGGCGGCGGCGCTGCCGCCCAAGCTCACCGTGCCGATGATCGTCTTCTTTTTGCCGGTGCTGATGGTCGTCGTGATGGCGCCGGCGATTATTCAGGTGATGGCGCAGAGCTGGTGAGCGCGCCGAGCTTTGCGCGCGGAGCGGGCGCTTCGGCGCTCTTTCGCTTGGTCTTCTCGCTATAGCTCTGTATCTCGCGCCAGCTGTTGGATTGCGCGATCATCTGGCGAATCGAGGCGACATTGGCCGCGGCGTCGATCGGCGAGAGATCATGGCGCGACCAATTCTCCGCCTCGTCGAACTTGCCCTGCAGCGCCAGCACGAGCGCGAGATTCTGGCGCACGCGCATGTCGGCCGTCGGCTGCGAGGCGGCGGTCAGCAATGTGCTCTCGGCCTGCGGCAGCTGCTTGGAGAGCGCATAGGAGAGCCCGAGATTAGAGAGAACCTTCGGGTCGTTGGGCTTGATCTTCAACGCGGTCTGATAATATTCGCGCGCTTCTTCGTGATTGCCGAGCTGATCGGCGATCGAGCCTTGCGCGGAGAGCACGGTCCAATCGGGCCGCTCCGGCGTATGGGCGCGCGACAAGACATCGGCGGCGTCGCGCAGGCGTCCGGCGTCGGCGAGCGATTTGCCATAGGCGCCGAGCACGGAGAGATCGTCTGGATAGCGAATGGCGAGGCCTTGCAGCACGGCGACGGCCTGGGCGTTGCGATCCAGCGCATGCAGCGCCTTGGCGTAGGTGAGCGCGACGGATTTGTTCTTGGGGTCGGCGTCGAAGCGACGACCCCATTCGTCGGCGAAGCGGCGTAGCTCGGCGTCGTCGGTCGGCAACTCGGCGCGTCGCGTCGCGCCGATCGAGCCGGTCACGTCGGTGAGCGGCTGCGCGCAGCCGCCGAGCGCGACCAGGGCGCAAATCACGAGCGCGCTCGGCGCGCCTTTGCGGCGCGTCGCGACGAAATGGGACGGGAACATCGGGCGACCCCTCTCTTGCGGTTGAACCGTCAGGGTCGAGCAATAAATCGTTAACCTTGCCGCTTCCTTAACGGGCGCGCTCGGCGATCCGGCGGTCGAGATCGTCGAGATCGCCGCGCCATTGCTCGAGCGCGAAGCCGAGCGCGAAGACATGCTCCACCTGCTCCACCGGAAGGCTGCGGAGGATTCCTTCTTCTCGGAGCGCCGAGATCTCGCGCGAATAAGCGTCGAAGGCGGCGTCCAACGTCTTGCTCGCGACTGGCGCGCGCGCGCCGGTCAGCGCGGCGCCGCTCTCGAGAAGCTGGGCGGCGGCCTCGTCGGCGATCGTCGCGAGCAAAGTCTCGAGGCGCGGACGCAGCCGCTCCGGCAAAGGCGTGACTGCGGCGCGGCCGATCATCACCAGATCATGACGCATGCGCAGCAGGGCGCGCAGCAGCGGCGCGAGATCGGGCTCGGCCTCGAGGAAGACGATGCGCTCATGACGCGCCTCCTGCTCCATCTTGTCGAGACGGGCGAAGGCGTCGCCGACGCCGCGCTGGAGATCGCGAATCGCTTCCGGGTCCTGCGCCTGCGCGAAGCCCGAGAAGAGCCGAGGCAGCGCCTCGGCCATGACGGCGAGCATTTCGGCGCCGGCCTCTAGCGCGAGAATGCGGGCGCGGGCGGGAAAGACGAGATGCGACACGACGAGGGCGACGCCGCCGCCGAGAGCCACCTCGAGCACGCGATCATAGGCCGAATGAAAGGCGGTCGCATGGGTGATCGTCGGCGCGAGCACGACGATGACGCCGGTCGCCGGCGCGACGGAAAAGCGCGGCGTGAGGGCCGAGAGTAGGGCGAGCGGCGCTATAGCGAGAGCGAGCAGAAGCAGTAACGTCAGCTCATTCGCGCCGGCCACGTAATTGGAGACGAGGCCGGCGTAGATCGCGCCGCCCAGCGTGCCGAAGGAATAGTCGATCGTCGCCTTGACCGAGCGGCCGACGCTCATCTGCGTGAGGATGACGGCCGTCAGCACGGCCCATAAGATCATCGGCGTGCCGAGGAGATGGCCGATTCCGAGCGTCGCGACTGCGGCGATCGTGATCCTTGCGCCGAGCGCGAGCTGGGCGCGATAGCGGGAGAGTGGACCGATTTCCATGGGCCGAGTCCTATAACGTCTTCGTGTCCTTCCTGTCTTGGTGCTAAAAAGCCGCAAAGACAGGAACGAACTCGAAAAGAGGGCGATATGAGCCGATTGGAGGAGTGGACGGCGGAGGCGACGCCGATCGATTTCGTCGATAAGGAGAGCTGGCCGATTCTCGCCGAGACCCTGCCGCCGCCGATCGCCGCCTTCGCGCGCGCTTGCGGTTTCGACGGCAAGGTCGGCGCGCATCTGCTCGCGCCGGGGCCGGATGGCGCGCCGGCGGTGGTTCTCTTCGGCGTCGAGGCGGCAGGGGCGCGCCATCGCGATCCTTTTCTTCCCGGCAAGCTCGCGACCTCGTTGCCGCCGGGCCTCTATCGTCTGCGCGAAGGCGTATCCGATTCCTATTCGGCCGCGCTCGCCTTTTTGCTCGGCGGCTATTCTTTCTCGCGCTATGTCGCGCCCAAGAAGGAGCGTCCGCGCCTTTGCGCGCCGCAGGACGCCGATCGCGCGCGCATAGAGCGCGTCGCCGCCGCGCTCTGCTTCGGTCGCGATCTCGTCAACACGCCGGCCAATGATCTGGGGCCGGAGGCACTGGCGGAGGCCGCGCTGGCGCTCGCCGTGCGGCATGGAGCGGAGGCGCGCGTCATCGCCGGCGATGCGCTGCTCTCGGAAAATTTCCCGCTCGTTCACGCGGTCGGCCGCGCGGCGGCGCAGGCGCCGCGGCTCGTCGACATCAGCTTCGGGCCGGAAGAGGCGATGAAGGTGACGCTGGTGGGGAAGGGCGTATGTTTCGACAGCGGCGGCCTCGACATCAAGCCGAGCAGCGCCATGCTGCTGATGAAGAAGGATATGGGCGGCGCCGCCACGGCGCTGGCGCTGGCCGATATTCTAATGGGCTCTTCCGCGCGTCTGCGCCTGCGCGTGCTGCTGCCGATCGTCGAGAACGCCATTTCGGCGGACGCCATGCGGCCGGGCGATATTTATCCGAGTCGCAAGGGCCTCTCGGTCGAGATCGGCAACACGGATGCGGAAGGGCGTCTCATTCTCGCGGACGCTCTGGCGCTCGCCGCCGAGGAGGACCCCGATCTGCTGCTCGATTTTGCGACGCTCACCGGCGCGGCGCGCGTCGCGCTCGGCCCGGAGCTCCCCGCCTTCTACACGGGAGACGATTCTCTGGCGCTGGAGATCGAGACCTATGGCCGCAAGCTCGGCGATCCGGTGTGGCGGCTGCCCTTGTGGGAGCCTTATGATTCGCAGCTCGACGGCAAAGCGTCCAACATTGTGAATGTGTCGTCGAGCGGACATGCAGGCTCGATCACGGCGGCGCTGTTTCTGCGCCGCTTCGTGACCAAGCCGGAGAAATGGGCTCATTTCGATCTCTTCGCCTGGACTCCTTTCGCCAAGCCGGGCCGGCCGGAGGGCGGCGAGATTCAGACGGCGCGGCTGCTCGCCGAGCTGATCGAGGAGCGCGCCGCCCGTTGGAGCGTGAAGACATGAGCGAGAGCTTCGACAAAAGGCTGACGCCTGCGCGGCCCGATCTCGCCGCGCGCCATCTCGAGGGCAAGGTCGAGGCGGCGCGCTTCGTCGATGGGCGGCGGATGCAGGTGAGGGAAGGCGTCGCCGATCTGAAGCGCGAGCCGCGGCCCGATGCGCGGCTCGACACGCAGGCGCTCTATGGCGAGACGGTCATCGTCTATGACGATGAGGAGGGCTGGTCCTGGGCGCAGCTCGAGCGCGATGGCTATGTCGGCTGGATCGCCGCCAATGTGCTCTGGAGCCGCATAGAAACGCCGACGCATCGCGTCAGCGTTCCCCGCACCTTTGTTTTTCCGCGAGCGGAGATCAAGGACCCGCCCTTGCTCGCTCTGCCGCTCGGCGCCGAAGTGGAGATTATCGGCGAGCGCGACAAATTCCTCATCGAGGCCGGCGGCGGCTTTATCTATCGCACGCATCTGATGCCGCGCGCGGCGCACGTCGCGGATTTCGTCGCCGTGGCGGAGAGCCTCATCGGCGCGCCTTATCTTTGGGGCGGCAAGAGCTGGCTCGGCATCGACTGTTCGGGCTTAGTGCAGACGTCTCTCGCCCTCGCCGGGATAGAGGCGCCGCGCGATACGGATATGCAGGAGAAATCGCTCGGCCGCCCGCTCGCGGAAGGCGAGCCGATGCGGTGCGGCGATCTCGTCTTTTGGAAGGGCCATGTCGGCATAATGCAGAACGAAGAGCGCCTGCTGCACGCCAACGCCTTTCATCTGCAGGTCGCCAGCGAGCCCTTCGCGCCGGCGCGAGAGCGGATCGCCGCCTCCGGCTCGGCGGTGACGAGCGTGCGGCGGCTGGAGTTTTGACAGTAAGGTATTTTTGCCTTACTTTTTCGGCTCCAGGCTCGGGAGGAGAGCGTATATGGGCGCGCTGACCGTCACCGCCAAAGGGCAGGTCACTTTGCGTAAAGATCTGATGAAGCATCTGGGCGTGCGGCCCGGCGAGCAGATCGAGGTGGAGACGCTTCCAGACGGGCGCGTCGAGCTTCGCGCTGCGAGGCCGGGCGGCAAGATTTCCGATGTATTCGGCTTGCTGAAGCGAAAGGACGCGCCGTCCTTGTCGATCGAGGAGATGAACGAAATCGCCGCGCGCGGCTGGGCCGGAAAGAGATGAGGATCACGGCGGACACGAATCTGCTCGTCCGCGCGCTCACCGGCGATGACGAGCGGCAGAGCGCTCTCGCGCGTGAGGAGCTCGAAGGCGCGGCGATCGTGGCTGTGACGTTGCCGGCTCTGTGCGAATTGGTCTGGGTGCTGTCGCGGGGTTATGAAATTCCCTCGGCGGAAATTGCGGAGGCGATACGCCGGCTCATGAATACGACGACAGTGGCGGTGAATCGACCGGCGGCCGAAGCAGGTCTCGCCATTCTCGAAGCCGGCGGCGATTTCGCCGATGGCGTTATCGCTTTCGAGGGACGCTGGCTCGGGGCGGAGTTCTTCTCGTCATTCGACAAAAAGGCGACGAAGCTGCTGAAAGAGCGCGGCGAGAAGGTCCGCCTTCTATCGTGAAGCAGAGAGCTAGCGAGTGACGACAATGCCCGAGCCGCTCTATCTCGAGGATATCTTCGTCGATCAGCGCTTTCGTGGCGGGCCGCTCGAGGTCACGACGGAGGAGATCAAAGCCTTCGCCGCCAAATTCGACCCGCAGCCCTTTCATCTCGACGAGACGGCGGCGAAGGACAGCCTGTTCGGCGGGCTGGTGGCCAGCGGCTGGCACACGGCCTCGCTCACCATGCGGCTGCTGACCCAATGCGCGTCATTTTCCGGCGGGCTGATCGGAGTCGGCGGCGAGGTCGAGTGGCTGAGGCCTGTGCTGCCGGGCGATCTTCTGAGTGTCGAGGCGACCATCCTGCGCATTGCGCCGTCGAAGTCGCGCGACGATCGCGGAATGGTGAAGATGCGCGTCGTGACGTCCAATCAGCGCGGCAAAACTGTGCAGCTGCTCGACGCCAGCGTCCTCGCCTTCCGACGGCCGGCAGGGCCGTGACGCCGCGCTCGGCCGCGTGCGGCGCATGCCTCGGCTCTATTTTGCCTTTTGATAGGCGCGCAGCAGACGTCGCAGGGCGATGACGCCGGAGGCGCGGCTCGGATCATAGGTCGGATTACCGCCGGCAAAGCCCGTCGCATAATCCGAGATGACCGCCATGGCCGCGAAAGGCAGAGCGAAACGCTTGGCGAGTATCGCCTCCGGCGCGATCGACACGCCGAGCGCGTCTGCGCCGAGCAGGCGGGCCATTTTGGCTTCCGCCGGCGTCTCATAGCTCGGGCCGGAGAACCACATGAAGACGCCTTCATGCAGCGTCACCCCGGCGCCGGCGCTAGCCTGCTTGAGGCGTCGTAGCAGCCTTTTGTCATAGGCGCCGTTCATATTCACGAAATTCTGACCCGCTGCGCCGATGAGCGGATTGAGGCCGCTGAAATTGATGTGATCGGTCACGGAGAGAATGGAGGAGGGCTGAAAATCGGCGTTGGTGGAGGTGGCGAAGCCAGTGGAGAGCAGAGCCCGCACGTTCAAAAGCGTCAATGTCTCGATCGGCGAGGACATCAGGCTCGGATCGCCGCTCTCATAGAATTCCGAGCGGCCCTTGAGGAACAGCATGGGCGCGCCTTCGACGAGGCCGATCAGAAGCTCGCCGCCCTCGATCTCGGGAAATCCCGGAAGCTCGGAATAGGGTATGGCGACCGCCTGCTCCCCGATATCGGCGGCGGTGAGAAATTCGCGTCCGAGCACGACCGCGGTTTCGATCGGCCCCAGAGGATTGCGCGCGCCGATGATATCGGCGGCGTCCCTTGCGCGCGTGCTCATGAATAGCCTCGAAAGGATTCGAATCGTCGCCGCCGAGTGTGACGAAGCGGCGGCTTCGCCGCAAGTGCGCGCGGGGCTTTTGCGCGCGCGGCTCTCATCGGCTCAATCGCCCTGATGCGGCTCGGCCTCTATGCGGAAGGCGGCGGCGAAGAGGGCGCGCGTGTAATCGCTCTTGGGCGCGGCGAAGACGTCTACCGCCGGGCCTTCCTCCACCACTTTGCCGTGACGCATGACGATGAGATGCGCCGCCAGCGACTTCACCACTTTGAGATCATGGCTGATGAAGAGATAGGCGAGGCGGTGCTTGGCTTGCAGCTCGCGCAGCAGATCGACGATCTGCGCCTGCACGGACATGTCGAGCGCCGAGGTCGGCTCGTCGAGCACGATGAATTTCGGCTTCAGCACAATGGCGCGCGCGATGGCGATGCGCTGGCGCTGGCCGCCCGAGAATTCATGCGGATAGCGGTCCATCATGGCGGGGTCGAGACCCGTCTCGGCCAGAGCCTTGGCGACGATCTCGCGCGTCTCCTCGAAGGAGAGTCCCTTCATCTGCACGCCGAGGCCCTCGGCGACGATTTCCGCGATCGACATGCGCGGCGACAGCGAGCCGTAAGGGTCCTGGAAGACGATCTGCATGTCGCGGCGCAGCGGGCGCATTTCTGCGACCGATTTCGCGTCGATGCGCTCGCCCAGATAGAGGATCGGCCCCTCCGAGCGGATGAGCCGCAGCAGCGCGAGGCCGAGCGTCGTCTTGCCGGAGCCCGATTCGCCGACGACGCCGACCGTCGAGCCGCGGCGGACCGCGAGCGTGACTCCGTCCACCGCCTTGATATGGCCGACGGTGCGGCGCAGGAAGCCGCGCTTGATCGGAAACCAGACCTTGAGATCATTGGCGGCGACGAGCACCGGCTCGTCCTCGTCCTCCACCGGCGGCGAGCCCTTGGGCTCGGCGGCGAGGAGCGCCTTGGTGTAGGGATGCTCCGGCGTGGAGAAGACTTTCTCGACATCGCCCTTCTCGACGATGCGGCCGTGCTGCATCACGCAGACATCGTCGGCGAAGCGCCGCACCAGGCCGAGATCATGGGTGATGAAGAGCATGGCCATGCCATAGGTCTTCTGCACGCGCTCCAGCAGAGCGAGAATCTGCGCTTGCACGGTCACGTCGAGCGCCGTCGTCGGCTCGTCGGCGATGAGCAGGTCCGGCCGATTGGCGAGCGCCATCGCGATCATCACGCGCTGGCGCTGGCCGCCTGACAATTGATGCGGAAAGGCGGTGAGACGCTCGGATGGATTGGGAATGCCGACCTCGCCGAGCAGCTCCACGACTCGCGCGCGGATTTTTTCCGCGCCGCGCGCGCCATGCAGCTCGAGGATTTCGCCGATCTGCTGCTCGATCGTCTGCAGCGGATTGAGCGAGGTCATCGGCTCTTGGAAGACCATGGTGATCTTCGCGCCGCGAATGGCGCGCAGCTTGGCGTCCGAGAGCTTCAGAATATCCTCGCCGGAAAAGTCGATGCTTCCCGACGGATGAATCGCCGACGGCGGCAGCAGCCGCACGATGGAGAGCGCGGTGATGGATTTGCCGGAGCCGGATTCGCCGACGAGCGCCAGCGTGCGCCCACGCTCTACGGAGAAGGAGACTTTATCGACCGCGAGCGTCTCCTTGCCGCCTTGCGCGAAGGCGATAGAGAGATCGCGGACGTCGAGGAGGGGGGCACTGGTCATGAGCGGCGGCTCGTCGCATGTGTCATTGGGAAATCGCTCGCAGCAATTCATCGACGCCCGCGCGATCGGTTCGGGCTTGGCGGAGGCCGTCCGGCAGGCGCTTTATTCTGATGTCGTTCGAGACGAAATAGGCGCAACCTGCTTCCGTCGCCGTGACGATGTGAATGGCGTCTGGCAGCTTGCAGCCGATGATGCTTCGCAGCTCGGCGGTCTTGACGAGGACTTGCCGTGAGACGGGCGTCAAATCGACCGCGAGGCTTTTTTCCAGCACATTGGAATAGAGACGACGGCGCTCGCCGACGGACAAGGCGTGGAGCCGCTGGATCGGAGCGATCAGCTCTGCGAGCGTGAGCTCGCTGGTCACGGCCGCGCCATTGCGGCTCGCGAGCGCGAGCAGCAGCTCTTGCGCAGGGCCAGCCTCGTCGGCGCATGTCTCGAATGCGGCGACGAACACATTCGCGTCGAGATAGAGGAGCGGCGACGGCACTGGATCAGTTGTCCCACTCGTCGCGGAGCGAGCGAATATGCCGCGCCGCTTCCTCCGCCGAAGAGAAGACATCGCGTCTCAGGGAGAACAGCTCGGCGAGGCTCATTCTGTCGATCGGCGAGGTCTCGGTCTCGATGGTGACGGTCACGCTCGCCTTCGGGTCGAGACCTTCGCGCAGCTCCGGCGGGAGCTTTTCCGCGGGAAAGTTTTCTCGAATGATCTTGTTCATTTCGATCGAGACTTTCTGAGCCGATGGTTCAGGCTCGGCTCATTCGGCGCGCTCGCGTCGACGCTTCCGCGAGCAGATTCTATCACTTCCGCGCCGCAAAGTCTTCCCGGCCGCCGGCGCCTCACCGGAAGGTCTTTCGCGGATCGAAGGCGTCGCGCACGGCTTCGCCGATGAACACCAGAAGCGAGAGCATCAGCGCGATGATGACGAAGCCGGTGAGGCCGAGCCAAGGCGCCTGGAGATTGGATTTGCCTTGCAGCAGAAGCTCGCCGAGCGACGGCGAGCCCGGAGGCAGGCCGAAGCCCAAAAAGTCGAGCGATGTCAGCGTCGTGATCGAGGAATTGAGCACGAAGGGCAGGAAGGTCAAGGTCGCGACCGTGGCGTTGGGCAGAAGATGGCGCGTGATGATGCGGAAATTGGAGAGGCCGAGCGCGCGCGCGGCGTTCACATATTCGAAATTGCGCGCGCGCAGAAATTCCGCGCGCACCACATGCACCAGCGACACCCAGGAGAACAGCAGCAATATGCCGAGCAGCACGAAGAAGCCCGGCGCCAGGAAGGAGGAGACGATGATGAGCAGATAGAGCTGCGGCAGCGAGGACCACACTTCGATGAAGCGCTGAAACACGAGATCGACGCGTCCGCCGAAAAAGCCCTGCACGGCGCCTGCTGCGACGCCGACGACGGAGGAGACGCCGGCCAGAATGAGGCCGAACAGCACCGAGATGCGGAAGCCATAGAGCAGGCGCGCGACGACGTCGCGGCCTTGGTCGTCGGTGCCGAGCCAGTTCCATTCGATCGCCGAGCAGCCGAGATGCGCTTTGTCGGGCCCGAGCTTTTTTGCCGCTGCGGCCTCGCATTGCGCCTTGGTGAGCAGCCATGTCGGCGGCGAGGGCGCCGGCGTCGGCAGATCGAGATTATGCGTGTCGTAGGAATAGTGTATCGGCGGCCAGATCATCCAGCCATTGGCGTCGATCTCTTTCTCGATCGTCGGATCGCGATAGTCCGTGCGCGCGAGAAAGCCGCCGAATTTCTCTTCCGGGTAATCTTTGAAGATCGGGAAGAGCAGCTCGCCCTTGTAATAGGCGAGCACGGGCTTGTCATTGGCGATGAAGTTGGACGCCAGCGAAAGCAGAAAAAGCGCCATGAATATCCAGAAGGACCAATAGCCCCTGGTATTGGCCTTGAAATTCTGCAGCCGGCGGCGATCGATCGGCCGCAGGCGCAAGAGGCCGCCGCCGGGAATTTCCGGCGCGAGCTTCGTCGTCGGGGCGGGGGCGCTGGTCTCGTTCATGGCGTCAGACCTCGCGCGTCTCGAAATCGATGCGCGGATCGATCCATGTGTAGGTGAGGTCCGAGAGCAGATTCACCACGAGGCCCAGCAGCGCGAAAATATAGAGATTGGCGAACACCACCGGATAATCGCGATTGACGATGGATTCGTAGGAGAGATAGCCGAGCCCGTCGAGCGAGAAGATCGTCTCTATGAGCACGGAGCCGGTCAGGAACGCATGCACGAAGGCGCCCGGAAAGCCGGAGACGACGATGAGCATGGCGTTGCGGAACACATGGCCGTAGAGCACGCGGTTCTCGGTGAGGCCCTTCATGCGCGCCGTCTGCACATATTGCTTGCGGATTTCGTCCAAGAAGGAGTTCTTGGTCAGAAAGGTCTGCGTCGCGAAGGCGCCGAGCGTCATGGCGAGCACGGGCAGGCAGATGTGCCAGAGATAATCGCCGACCTTGGCCGGCAGCGACAGCTCGGAGAAATTCTCCGAGACGAGGCCGCGCAATGGAAAAATCTGCCAGAAGGAGCCGCCGGCGAAGAGCACGATGAGCAGCATTGCGAAGAGGAAGCTCGGAATCGCATAGCCGATGATGATGAGATTGGACGTCCAAGAATCGAAACGCTCGCCGTCGCGCACCGCTTTGGCGATGCCGAGCGGGATGGAGACGGAATAGGAGATGAGCGTCATCCATAGGCCGAGCGACATTGACACGGGCAGCTTCTCGCCGATGAGCTTCAGCACGCTCTCGTCGCGAAAATAGCTGCGGCCGAAGTCGAAGACGGCGTAATTCTTCACCATCAGCAGGAAGCGTTCCCAGGCCGGCTTGTCGAAGCCGAACTGCTTTTCCAGCTCGGCGATGAATTTGGGATCGAGCCCCTGCGCGCCGCGATATTTGGAGGCGCCTTCCGCGCCGGCGCCGGGAGTCGCCGCGCCGCCGCGGCCGACATCGCCGCCGCCGCCGGAAAAGCGCGAGGTCGCGCCCATGTCATAGCCCTGCAGCTGCGCGATGACGCGCTCGACGGGACCGCCGGGGGCGAATTGCACAATGGCGAAGGAGATGAGCATGATGCCGAGGATCGTCGGGATCATCAGCAGCAAGCGTCGCAGAATGTAAGCCGCCATAGTGGTTCAGCGCCCCGCGTAATTGATCTTGCGCGCCTTGGCGTCGTCCCACCACCATGTCGCGGCTATGCCCGTGTCGAAGCGCGGATAGCGCTCCGGGCGGCCGAACACGTCCCAATGGGCGATCCAATGCGTCGGCTTGTAGTAATGCGGAATCCAATATTGGCCGGCGATCAGCACGCGGTCCAGCGCGCGGCAGATGGCGGCCAGCTCCTCGCGCGAATTGGCGACCAGCGCTTTCTCGATGAGCGCGTCGACGACGGGATCGGCGACGCCGATGACATTTTGCGAGCCCTTGGTGCGCGCCGCCTCGGAGCCGAACATGATGCGCAGCTCCTCGCCCGGCGAATAGGCGATGCGCACGCGCTCCATGATGACGTCGTAATCATGATCGTCGATGCGGGATTTGTATTGCGCCGCGTCCACGATGCGCATGCGGGCGTTGACGCCGATCAGCTTCAGATTCTTGATGAAGGGCTGCGTGTGCCGCTCGAACATGCTGGTGTTGTAGAGGAACTCGAACTCGAGCGGCTTGCCGTCGGGCAGGCGCAGCAGGCCGTCCTTGCGCGTGCAGCCGGCCTCGGTCAAAAGATCGACGGCCTTGCGCAAGAGATTGCGATCCTGTCCCGAGCCGTCCGACACCGGCGGCTGGAACGGCGCCTCGAAGACGTCCTTAGGCAGACGATCGCGGAATGGCTCGAGCAGAGCGAGTTCGGCAGGCGTCGGAACGCCGACGGCCTCGAGATCGGAATTCTCGAAATAGGAGCTCGTGCGCTTATACGAGTCATACATCAGATTATGATTGGTCCATTCGAAATCGAATGCGTAGCCGAGCGCCTTGCGCACGCGCGGATCGGCGAACACCGGCCGGCGTATGTTCATGAACCAGCCCTGCGTTCCCGATATGTTGTAATCGGGAATTTCCTCGCGCTTCACGCGCCCGTCGCGAAAGGCGGGGAAGTCGTAGCCCGTCGCCCATATTGCCGAGGTGAATTCCTCATGCACGGTGAAGGCGCCGGCCTTGAAGGCCTCGAAAGCGACATTGCGGTCGCCGTAATAATCGAAGCGTATCGTGTCGAAATTGGCCTGGCCGACATTGACCGGCAAATCCTTCGCCCAATAGTCCGGCACGCGCTGGAAGGAGATGAAGCGGCCCGGATCGATCGCGCCGATCTTATAGGAGGAGGAGCCGAGCGGCGGCTCGAGCGTCGTCTCGTTGAACTTGTGCTTGGTGTAATAGGCCTTGGAGAAGATCGGCTGGCTGGCGACGATGATCGGCAGATCGCGGGCGCGGCCGGGCGCCAGCTTCACCACCAGAACATCGTCGGCCTCGGCCTTGGCGCTGACGAGATCGCGCAGCGATTGCGAGATCATCGGATGGCCTTCGGCCTTCAGCAGGTCGAGCGAGAAGGCGACGTCATGCGCGGTGAGCGGCGAGCCGTCGTGAAAGCGCGCCTCCTTGCGCAGGAAGAATGTATAGGTGAGCTTGTCGGCGGAGATGCGCACCTTTTTGGCCACCAGACCATAGAGCGCATCGCGCTCGTCGAGGCTGCCGGCCAGCAGCGTGTCATAGATGAGCCCGACGCCCGCCGCCGGATTGCCGCGCAAAATATAAGGATTCAGCGAATCATAGCTGTTCTTCTCGGGCGGCGGCGGCTCCATCACCAATGTTCCACCCTTAGGCGCCTTGGGGTTCACATAGGCGAAATGCGGAAAGTCCGCCGGCTCGGCGAGCTCGCCGAAAATGGAGAGCCCATGGCTCTCGGTCTCGCCCGGCGCGGCTTCGGCGAAGGCGGGGCGCACGGCCCATCCCGGCAGGGCGACCCCGGCGAGGCTCGAGAGGGCGGCGAGCGCCCGGCGGCGCGTCACAGGAAGAAAATTGCGTGTTTCAGCCAAGGTGATCTCGCTTTCGGGGCGTCAGGGCTGGCGTGAGCGCGGCGGCTCACGCGAATCCCGCGATTATGTCGGATTTTCGGGATGAAGCCATATGAGATTGCAGTCGCTTCCCATATGACGCGCGAGCCGGGGCCGCGGTTCCGCCTTCCGCGGGAGGGCGCCGGATACGCGAGGAAAGCGCCGCTTTTCGGGCAGCGGGACCGCTGGCGAGCCGGCCCCGCGAGATTTGCGGAAGCTAAATGTTGTGTCCGCTGGCCAAGGCGCCGTATTCGATGGCCCCTTTCGTATCGCGTCGGGAGCGCAGCCGAGATGACCAGAGAGCCCCGCCCGTTCCGCCACCAGGCCTTCATCGACGGCGCCTTCGTCGCCGCCGACAATGGCGCGACCTTCGCCGTTCGCGATCCGGCCACGGGCGCGGTATTGGCCGAGGTCCCGGACCTGGGCGCGGCGGAGACGCGCCGCGCGATCGAGGCCGCCGAGCGCGCTTTGCCCGGCTGGCGCGGCAAGCTCGCCAAGGAGCGGGCGCAAATATTGCGGCGCCTGCATGATCTGCTGCTCGCCGATCAGGAGCGCCTCGCGCAGATCATCACCGCGGAGCAGGGCAAGCCGATCGCCGAGGCGCGCGGCGAGATCGCCTATGCCGCCGCCTATTTCGACTGGTTCGCGGAGGAGGGCCGCCGCGTCTATGGCGATGTGATTCCGCAGCAGGCGCGCGAGAAGCGCATTCTCGTGTTCAAGCAGGCGATCGGCGTCACCGCCGCGATCACGCCCTGGAACTTCCCTTCGGCCATGATCGCGCGCAAGGCCGGCGCAGCGCTCGCCGCCGGCTGCACGATGGTGGTGAAGCCGGCCGAGCTGACGCCGCTCTCGGCGATAGCGATGGCCGAGATCGCGCAGCGCGCCGGCGTGCCGGACGGCGTGCTCAATGTGGTGACGACCAACGACCCCGCCAGCGTCGGCGCCGAGCTCACCTCCAATCCGACCGTGCGCAAGATCAGCTTCACCGGCTCGACCGAGGTGGGGAAGATTCTTCTGCGCCAGGCGGCGGAGAATGTGCAGAAATGCTCGATGGAGCTCGGCGGCAATGCGCCTTTCATCGTCTTCGCCGACGCCGATCTCGACCTCGCGGTGAAGGGCGCGCTCGCGACCAAATATCGCAACAGCGGCCAGACCTGCGTCTGCGCCAATCGCTTCCTCGTGCAGAAAGACGTCGCCGAGGCCTTCGGCGCCAAGCTCGCCGAGGCGGCCTCCAGGCTGAAGGTCGGGCGCGGCGTCGAGCCCGGCGTCGTCATCGGCCCGCTGATCGAAGAGGCGGCGGTCGAGAAGGTCGAGCGTCTCGTCGCCGACGCCCGCGCGCGCGGCGCGAGAGTGCTGACCGGCGGCGGACGGCATGAGCTCGGCGGCAATTTCTATTCGCCGACCGTGCTCTTCGATACGCGGCCGGACATGCAGATTTTCGTGGAGGAGATCTTCGGCCCCGTCGCCGCGATCACCACTTTCGAGGATGAAGCGGAGGCGCTTCGCCTCGCCAATTCGACGCATTATGGCCTCGCCGCTTATTTCTACAGCCGCGACATAGCGCGCGTGTTCCGCGTCGCCGAGCAGCTGGAGTTCGGCATGGTCGGCGTCAACGAGTCGCTGATGTCGAGCGAGGCGGCGCCGTTCGGCGGCGTGAAGCAATCGGGCATGGGACGCGAGGGCTCCAAATACGGAATAGAGAGCTATCTCGAGATCAAATATGTCTGTCTCGGCAATATGTGAGGCGCTCAGCCTGCGCGGTTCGGCGTGCCCAGCACATGCACGTCGGGCGCGATCATCACATTGTCGAAACGCTGCGTGAACATCGGCGCCGCGAAGAAGGCGACGGCGCGCAGCGTTTCCTCGCCCGTGTTGACGAGATCATGCCTCAGCGGCGTCGGAATGACGAAGACATCGCCCGGCCGCACGTGATGGACGACGCCGCCTTCTGCGCGCAATTCGCCGCAGCCGCCGAGAATATATTGCGTCTCCTCGGTGGCGTCCGTGTGCCAGCCGAGCCGTCCGCCGGGCTCGATCTCATAGACGATGGTCGAGGATTGCGTCGCGCCATGCTCGCCGCAGGAGGCGAAGGCGCCCGCCCAGCGCACGCTCGGATCGTCCACGCCGCCAACTTGCGCGCGCGGGAGGTCATTGGTGGCGACGAGGTGAATGGCGCTCATTGATCTTCTCCGAAATTCTAATCGAATTTTCCATGGCGCGAGTTCCGGGCGCGAGTTCCGGGCGCGAGTTCCTGGGACGAGTCCCGCCGCAGTCCCAACGCGCTGCGCGCGGCTTCGTTCCGCGTGCTTGACAGGGGAGCGCTGTGCGGCTCTATTGAAAGACGATGGTTCCCTCTCGAGGGATCAAAAGGGAATGCGGTGAGCGCTGGCGACGGCGCGAAGCCGCGGCTGCCCCCGCAACTGTGAGCGGCGAGCCGAGGATCAAACGAGCCACTGGAGCAGACGCTCCGGGAAGGCGATCCGAAGGCGCTGACCCGCGAGCCAGGAGACCTGCCATCAGTCGTGGTCACGCGCGATAGCGTCGGGCGGGGTGCACCGAGGCGGCCGAGACCCTTTCGCAGAGCGCGAGAGGGTCGCGACCTTTCGCAGTGACGGCCCACGTCTGCTGCGAGTCTTCCGGCAATGTCCTCCCTGTCCCATCGGGCCGCCCTCACGGGCGCTGCTTCTCATATTGCGTTTCTTTCCGCATCGCTTCTCCTTCTCGCTTCCGCCGCAGGGCAGGAGGCGCTGCCCACGGTCGAGATCGGCGCGGCGACCATCGTCTCCGCCGATCGCGTCGAAGAGCGCGTCGACAAATCCTCCTCGGCCGTCACCGTGATCCCGTCCGCGCAGATCGAGAAGCGCGGCGCGACCGGGCTCACCGAGGCGCTGCGCGGCGCGCCGGGCCTCGATCTCTATGAGACGGGCGGTCCCGGCGCGCAGACATCCGTGTTTCTACGCGGCGCGACGCCCGGCCAGACGCTCGTCCTCGTCGATGGCGTGCGCATCGGCGATCCGTCCTCCACCGATGGCTCTGTCGATCTCGGCGGCCTCGTCGCCACGGACATAGAGCGCATAGAGGTGCTGCGCGGCCCGCAATCGGCGCTCTATGGCTCTGATGCGATGGGCGGCGTCATTCACATCGTCACGCGCAAAGGCGAGGGGCGGCCGCGCGCGTCTCTTCTGGTCGAGGGCGGCTCCTACGGAACCGGACATTTGCGCGCGCGCGTCTCGGGAAGCGAGGATCGCTTGTGGTACGCATTCGCGATCGATGCGCTCACAGTCGACGGTCATCCGCGCTATGGCTATCGCATCGCGCGTCCGCTGACGATCGGCGACGGCAAGACGCCTTTGCCGCCTCTGCCGCCCAATGATCCGACCAGAAAAGGCGGCGCCAGCGCGCGCCTCGGCTATCGCGTGAATGAGGATATCGCGGTCGAGGCCGCATTCTTCGGCTATGACAGCGCGATCCGCTTCGACAATCCTTATTCCTTCTCGGCGATCGACGTCTACGATCCGCAGAACCATCAGCACGCGACATTCGCGCAATTCTATGCGCGCGTCGACGCCGACATGTTCGATCGCGCATTGCACAATCGCTTCACTCTGTTCGGCAATGTGACGAACCGCGACGTTTGGCAGGCGCGCTCCTGCTATGATGCGAGCTTCGACGCCTATAATTGCCGGCGCGGCTATCGTGGAACGCGGCGCGGCTTCGAATATCAGGGCGATCTCACGCTCGGCGGATTCGGCCTGCTGACCTTCGGCGCCCGCAATGAGACGGAGTCTGTCCGCACGTCGCAGGATCCGGTTCCGCCGACCACATTCACGCCGATCGACGCTGCGCAGACGACGCATTCGGGCTTCGCTCAGCATAAGCTCACAATGCTCGAGCGCGTCGATCTCTCCTATGGCGGCCGCATCGACGCCGTCGATCAGAACCGCACCTTCGCGACATGGCGCGCCACCGCCGCTTATCGCCTCGAGGAGACGGGGACCAAATTGCGCGGCAGCGCCGGCACGGGCGCGCGCGTCGCCTCGCTCTATCAGCGCTTCAGCCAATATGGCGATCCGACGCTCGCGCCGGAGACGAGCGTCGGCTATGACGTCGGCGTCGATCAATCCTTGTTCGGCGAGCGTCTCTACGCCTCCGTGTCGCTGTTCGAAAATCGCTTTCGCGACCTCATCGAATTCGGCCGCGCGCCGAGCTGCGCTGCGACACAGGCTTTCGGCTGCTATTACAATGTCGGCCGCGCGCGCACGAAAGGCGTCGAATTCTCCGGCGAGGCGATCGTCGTTCCCGGCGAATGGCGCTTGCGCGCCAGCTACACGCATCTCGCCGCGGAAAATCTGACGACGCATCGTAGCTTGTACCGTCGGCCGCGCGACAAGGCGACGGGCTCCCTCATCTACACGGGAATCGCAGGGCTTGAGCTCGATGCGCGCCTCAGCTACGTCGGTCCCAATCCCGACTATGACTATATTTTCTCGCAGCGCGTGACGCTCGCGCCTTACGCCAAGCTCGATCTCTTCGCCGATTACAAGATCGACGAATGCATGTCTGTGTTCGCGCGGATCGAGAACGTCAATGATGCGCGCTACGAGGAAGTCTTCAACTACGGAACGGCGGGACGCTCCATCTATGGCGGCGTGAAATTCAGCTGGTGATGAAGCTTCAGGGAGAATGAACCAATGACGAATGCGACGCCGCAACGGCGCCTGGAGCCGGATGGAACGCCGGTCGATGTCTTCGCTCTGCCGACCGACGCGCAGAGCCTCGAAGCGCTGCTGCGCGATCTTTTTCAAAATCATTGGCGCGAGATCGTGTTCGGGCCGATCATTCAAGGCGCGGCCTTCGAGATTCATGTCGATCATGCGCCGACGCATATCGGTCTTCTCGACGGCTATCTCACCATCGCTTTCGGGCAGACGCATTTTCATGTCTGCATCGGCGAGACGAAAGGACCGCGCAGCCGGCCGACGCCGCCGGAACTCGCACGGCATAGGCGCACGGCGCGCGCGGAGCTGCATCGGCGCTTCTCAGGCACATGCGTTCCCATGTCCTGGAGCCTGCAATTGTTCAATGGCGCGGATGAGCAGCAGCTCGCCGTGCTCTTGCCCAATCCGTTTCTGCATCCAGAAACGGAGAAAGTCCTGCGTGAGCCCGATTGGTCGCGGCTTTCATTGTGGGATGCGCTGCGGGCGCGCTGGCTCGGGCTCGTCGAGGCCGATCCGCTCGATCGGGCAGCGCATTGATCTTCGGCATTGATCTTCGGCAGAGCAGGGCGTCCGCCCCGCTCGTAAATAAGGAGCATCGCATGACAAGGCTTTCACTTCCCATCATCGAAGAACGCAACCTGCTGTGGAGCGGCGCGTTCATTCTCGTCGGCGCCTTCTTCTCGCTGGCTTTCGCTTGCGCGGCGCCGCTCGCGGGCTTCGCCGCCATTGCGGCGCTTACGAGCACGCGGCGCAATGCGCTGGCGCTGACGGCGGCGATCTGGTTCGCCAATCAGCTCGTCGGCTTCACCATGCTGCATTATCCATTGGATTTCGAGACGCTCGCCTGGGGCGGCGCGCTCGGACTCATCGCGCTCATCTGCTGCGAGACCGCGCGCTTTGCGGCGCGCATGTCGATCGGCGCCGGCGCGCCCTTCGCTGCGCTCGCCGCGAGCTTTCTCGTCTATGAGGGCGCGCTCTTCGCGATCACCCGCGCGGTGGGCGGCGATGTCTCGCATTATGCGCTCGCCAGCGTCGCGCGCATCTTCGCCATCAACGCCGGCGCTTTCTTCGGGCTCTGGGCCTTTGGCATCGTCTGTGCGGCCATTGGCGCTGGGCGGCGGGTCGCGTCGCTGCGCGTTTGAAGCATGTCATTGGCGCGCGTCATTCTCTCCATGGGGAGAATGACGCGAACGTCGGTGTCCGCGTCAGATGGATCGACGTGTCTCGAGAAGCGAGCCTGAAGGCTCGCGGTCCAAGCGCGGCTGTTCGAGCGCTCTCCTGGACCGCGAGCCTTCAGGCTCGCTCTTTTAAAACCGTTCAGCTTCGAAAACGCTGGCGCCTATTTCGGCGCGTGCACCAGCAGCCGCGCGACGCGGCGCGGATCGGCTTCGACGATCTCGAACTCCCAGCCCTCGACCGGCGCCGGCACGATCTCGCCGCGCATCGGCACATGGCCGGCGAGCGATGCGACGAGCCCGCCGAGCGTCGTCACTTCGGCGCCGTCGTCCTCGGGCGTGAAATCGACGCCGAGCCGCTGCGAGACTTCCTCGAGATCGGCCTTGGCGTCGATGAGATAGACGCCGTCGGATACGGTCTCTATGCGCGGCTCCTCGTCGACGTCATGCTCGTCCTCTATGTCGCCGACGATCATCTCGACGATGTCCTCCATCGTGACGAGACCATGCGTGCCGCCATATTCGTCGATGACGAGCGCGAGATGCGTGCGCGTCGCCTGCATCTTCACCAGGAGATCGAGCGCCGGCATGGAGGGCGGCACATAGAGCACCGGCTTCAGCACGGTGACGGTGGAGAGTTCCTCGGAAAAATCGATCGCGGCGAGCGAGACGGTCGGCGCATGCTCGCTCGGCGCCGGCGCTTCCGCCGTCACGGGCTCGGCGCGCTCGGCGAGCGAGGCGAGATAATCGACGAAATCGCGAATATGGATCATGCCGCGCGGATCATCGAGCGTGTCGCCATAGACGGGCAGGCGCGAGTGGCCGGCGTTGCGGAACAGCGCCAGCGTTTCGCCGAGCGTGGCGTCCTGCGCGACGGCGACAATGTCGGCGCGCGGGATCATCGCGTCGGCGACGCGCAGATCATGCAGGGCCAGCACATTTCTCAGCAGCACGCGCTCATGCGGCGTCACATCGCCGGCGGCGCCTTCCAGCGCCTCCTCTATGTCCTCGCGCACCGAAGGCGAGCCGAGCCCGATGAGCGCGCGCAGCCGATCGACGATGCCGCTTCGCTGCTCGCGCCTCGAGGCCGCGTGCTCGCCATTATCCGTCCTAGACATCGCCGTTCGATTTTCCTTTGGATGAAGCCTCCGCCACGGGCTCGGAACCTTCGTAAGGATCATTGAGGCCGAGCGCCGCCGCTATGCGGCGCTCCAGAGCCTCCATCTCTTCGGCCTCCCGTGGAGATTGATGGTCGTAGCCGATCAGATGCAGAAATCCATGAATGAGCAAATGCGTGAGATGCGCTTCGAAGCTCTTGTCCTGCTCCGCCGCCTCGCGCGCGACCGTCTCATGCGCGATGACGATATCGCCGAGCGCCATGCGGCGCGCGAGCGGGCCGGGCGTCTCGAAGGAGAGAACATTGGTGGGCTTGTCCATGCCGCGCCATTGCGCGTTCAATTCGCGGATGGTGGCGTCATCGGTGAAGTTGACGCTCAGCTCGCAGCCCGGCGCGAGCGGCGCCGCCGTCTGGGCGACGCACTCGCGCACGGTACTCTGCGTCAGCTCGTCGAGGCCCGCCTGCTGATCCCAGCAGGGCGCGGTGACGATTATATCGATCGCGACGCTCATGGCTCTCGAAGCTTCGCCTTCTCCCGTCCGGCAGCCTCATAGGCGCCGACGATTTGCCGCACGAGGTCGTGGCGCACCACATCGCCCTCGGCGAATTTCACCCTTCCGACGCCCTCTATATTGGAAAGCAGCGCGATCGCCTCGCTCAGCCCGGATTTCTGGCCGGGCGGGAGATCGGTCTGCGAGGGGTCGCCATTGATGATCATACGCGATCCGTCGCCGAGACGGGTGAGAAACATTTTCATCTGCATGGAAGTGGCGTTCTGCGCTTCGTCTAGCAAAACGCAGGCCTTGGTGAGCGTGCGCCCGCGCATGAAGGCGAGCGGCGCCACTTCTATCATGCCGGTCTGAATGCCGCGCTCCACCATGCGCGGGTCCATGAAATCATGGAGGCCGTCATAGATGGGTCTGAGATAGGGATCGACCTTCTCGCGCATGTCGCCGGGCAGGAAGCCCAAGCGCTCGCCCGCCTCCACCGCCGGGCGCGAGAGAATGATGCGCTCGACCACGCCCTGCTCGAGCAGCGAGACGGCATGGCCGACGGCGAGCCAGGTCTTGCCCGTGCCGGCCGGCCCTTCGGCGAAGACCAGCTCATGGCGCTTCAGCGCCCGCAGATAGAGATCCTGGGCGAGGTTTCGCGCCCGCACCGGCCCGCGGCGGCGCGTCGAAATCTGCTCGAAGACCGCGCGGCCGGGCTCCGCCTCGGGAAAGAGGCTGCCCTGGCGGGCCGATTCCTGTATGGCGCCATCCACGTCGCCCAATCCCACCTTCTGGCCGAGCTGCACGCGGCCGTAGAGAATTTCCAGCACGCGGCGAGCCTGCTCGCAGGCCTCGGCGCGGCCCTTCAGCGTGACATGATTTCCATTGGCGAAGCAGGAGACGGCGAGGCGCCGCTCGATTTTGGCGAGATGCTGGTCATAGAGGCCGAAAACCAGCGAGGCGTAACGATTATCCTCGAAGGCGAGCGTGATCTCCGCCTCCGGCTCGCCCGAACGCGGCGCGTCCGGCTGTTCGAAGACCCGTCTCTCGCGGTCGAGCGTCACAGGGCGGCCTCCCTCGCAGCTTCAAGGCTCGTTCGGCCGACGATGCCGCCGGCCAGCGAATTGGAGCCGGCGGCGACGATCGTCACCGGCAGAGTCTTTCCGATGAGCTCCAGGCCGCCCATCGCATGGACGGGCTGCATATAGGGACTCTTGCCGGCGATCTGACCCTCGTGCCGGCCGGCCTTCTCGAACAAGACCTCCACCGTGCGGCCGACAGTGGCGGCGTTGAACGCCTGCCGCTGCTCCTCGACCAGCGCCTGCAGAATGGCGAGCCGCTCGGATTTGACGCTCTCGTCGACCTGATCCTCGCGCTCGGCGCCGGGCGTGCCGGGGCGCGGCGAATATTTGAACGAAAAAGTGGAAGCAAATCCGACGGCGCGAATGAGCTCCAGCGTCGCCTCGAAATCCGCGTTGGTCTCGCCGGGAAAGCCGACGATGAAATCGGAGGACAGCGCGATATCCGGCCGCGCCGCGCGCAGCCGCGCGACAATGTCCAGATAAAAGCGCGCGTCATGGCGTCGGTTCATCGCTTTCAAAATGCGATCCGAGCCGGATTGCACCGGAAGGTGCACGAAGGGCGCCAGAGTCGGCAGCTCGGCATGGGCGTCGATCAGCTCCTGCGTCATATCGATCGGATGGCTGGTGGTGTAGCGCAGCCGCGTGACGCCTTCGATACGCTCCAGCCGCGCCAGCAGGCGGGGCAGGGACCAGGGCGCGCCATTCTCGTCCGAGCCGCTATAGGCGTTGACGTTCTGGCCGATGATGGTCAGCTCGCGCACGCCGGCCGCGGCCAGCGCCTCCGCCTCCTCGACGATCTCTTCCGGGCGACGCGATATTTCGGCGCCGCGCGTGTAGGGCACCACGCAGAAGGAGCAGAATTTGTCGCATCCTTCCTGCGCCGTGACGAAGGCCGTGACGTCGCGCACGCGCTTGCCTGCGGCCGCCGCGCGGCGAAGCGCCTCGAACTTGTCGGCGACGGCGAAATCCGTCTCGGCGACGCGCTCGCCGGCCTCGGCCCGGGTCAATAGATCAGAGAGGCGGTGATAGCTCTGAGGCCCGACGACGAGATCGACCGCGCGCTGGCGGCGCAGCACTTCCTCTCCCTCCGCCTGGGCGACGCAGCCGGCGACGACGATTCGGTAGTCCCGTCCTTCGGCGCTGCGCTCGCTCTTCAGCTTGGCGAGGCGGCCGAGCTCGGAATAGACCTTTTCCGTCGCCTTCTCGCGAATATGGCAGGTGTTCAGCACGACGAGATCGGCGTCGTCCTCATCGGCGGCCTCCGCATAGCCGCGCGCCGTGAGCAGATCGGCCATGCGCGTCGCGTCATAGACGTTCATCTGGCAGCCATATGATTTCACATAGGCTTTCGCGGATCCCACGGCTCCCGGCGCTTGCTCGAGGGGCAAGGCGGGCGCAGGCTTCGATGCGGCGTCGGAAATCTCGGTTTCTCCTCAACGGGCGGCGGGGTCTCGCGCCGGGGCGATATTACTCTCGCTTTCCCGGCCCGCAACGTCCGTCGCCAGAAGTTCTCGCACGCGCGCCTCGGTGGCGGCGGCGAGAGCCTTGCGGTCGCCGGAGCCGGGGTCCACGGCCTCGCCCCACAATATATGGCATTTTGCGCCGCCGCGCTTCATCAGACTCCATAAATGTGGGAGGAAAGTCATATCCCCGTACCAGCCGACGTCCAGCCGGCCGCCGGGCGCGCTTTTTCGCTCCGTGTAGAGAATGGCGGCCGGGGCGAGCGTGGGCGCGGCCGCATTGGCGGCGGCGAGATCGCTCAGCATGGCGAAATGCGAGGCGTTGAATTTCAGCACGCCGGCGCCGTCGCTCGACGTGCCTTCCGCAAAGACGACGATATCGTCACCCTGTCGCAGTCGCTCCGCCAGAGCCGCATTGACGATGGGGATGGCCCGTCGATTGCCGCGCTCGACGAAGACGGTGCCCTGCAGCCGCGCCAGAAAGCCCAGCACAGGCCAGGCGGAGACCTCGGACTTCGCCAGAAAAACCAGCGGATAGCGGCTGGCGAGGGCGATGATGTCGGTCCAGGAGACATGATTGGCCACGACGAATCGGGGACTCGTTCCTGCGAGCCGGCCCTGCTCGCGCACATCTATGCCGATGATGGCGCACATCACGCGGCAAAAGCCTGTCTGAATATTGTGGCGCAGCTCCCAGCGCCGTCTCCGCGCCAGCCATTGGATGGGGACGAAGACGACGAAGGCCCCGGTCATCGCCAGGACGAAAGCGATCGCGCGCAGATAAGGCATGGCCCTGTCTCTAACGCGCGAACGACGGTTTCGTGACATGGTACGATTATTATCGGTCGATAAATTGCACCACTACTGGTTTGACGTAGGTTGACTGGCTGAGAATCAGTTACTGTAGCCTTTACGATTCTAAAAAATGATCGGAATGTGGATTGGCAATGAACGACCTACTAACGGACTGGCCCCACGCAAGTGTAGCAAAACTAATCGATGAGCGCCACTCACAGGAGTTGGTGATCGCTCTTGTGGGGCCTGTTGGGTCAGAGGTGTCGACGGCGGCGCAATACATTTCCGATATTCTCACTCACGATTTCAAATATAAGGTCTGTGATACTATCAAGCTTAGCAATATAATTAAAGATGAGGCGTGGCGTGTCGGTGTTCAAAAAATTCCAGATTTTACCTCTAATGATTACCTTATAGTAATGCAGGAGGCTGGAAATTCGCTACGAAAAAGATTTGGTGGCGACTATATTGTGCAGAAGGCAATACAAAAGATTGTAGATTTTCGTCGGGCGAATGGTGGGTATGCAGATGGAGGAACGCAACAGCCGCGTCGTTTTGCGTATATCCTAGACTCTTTAAAAAATATTGAGGAATTGCAGCTTCTAAGAACTTTATACGGAGAAAGCTTGTGTGTATTTGGTATTTTTGCACCAGATACGACTCGTAAAGACAGGTTGATAAATAGCGGTGCGCCAGAAAGTGCGATAGACAAAATAATGGACAGAGATCAGGGGGAGGTCGCGACATTTGGACAAAAGACAAGAAAGCTATTTGTTGATTCAGATTTTTTTATTTGTAATGATCGAAAAAAGGAGGAGTTAAGAAGTAGGGTCGATAGATTCTTAGAAATTATTTTTGATGTAAAAATTCATACACCTACAAGAGCGGAATCTGCAATGTATGAGGCTGTCGCGGCATCAGTAAATTCTGCTTGTATGTCTCGACAGGTTGGTGCTGCGATTGTTTCGCAAGATGGCGAACTTATATCAGTTGGATGGAACGATGTGCCAAAATTTGGTGGCGGCCTTTATCGAGAAGATGATCAAAACATTGTCGACACAGATAAGTCAACGTTTTCGGATAAAGATAGTAGATGCTTCAACTGGGGTGGAGCGGTTTGCCATAACGAGTTAAAGAAATCAGCAATTATCGAGAAGATGGCGAAAAATATAAAAGATGCAAATATTGTAAAGAAAAATATAAATATACAAAAAGTTAAAGATTTGCTTGGCGGTACTGATATCGATTCTATAATTGAATTCTCACGAGCAATCCATGCTGAGATGGAAGCGATATTGGCTGTAGCGAGAGAGGGAAGGCATTCTTTGTCTCGTGCAACTCTATATACGAGCACTTATCCTTGTCATAATTGTGCGCGACATATAGTTGCCTCTGGGATTGCAAAGGTCGTTTACATTGAGCCTTATTTAAAAAGTCGCGCTATTGAATTACATTGCGATGCAATAACTGAAGATCCAGATGATAGAACGCACGTCGTTTTCCGCCAATACGACGGCGTCGCGCCGAAAAACTATTTGAAACTTTTTCGTCCATTGGTCCAACGAAAATCAGACGGGCGTTTGTCACCACGGCATAAAAAGTCGGCAGTGCCTGTGATGCGTGTGCCATTGGACTCACAAACGGAGCATGAGGAAAAAGTGATGGCAGACCTCAGGCATAAGGAGGGGAGCTAAGTCTCGCTTGCCTCACAGCTCGCAGCGCATCGTCAGCGCCGCCTGACGCTCGCCATTGGGCCGCTGATAATAATTCTCGCGCCGGCCGATCGTCTTGAAGCCCAGCTTCTCATAGACTTTCAGCGCCGCGGCATTGTCCTCGCCTACCTCGAGGAAGACGAGGCGCGCCCCGCCGCGCTCGAGATTGCCGAGATGCGCCGCGAGCAGCGCCCTTCCGAGTCCGGCGCCGCGGCGGGCGGGATCGACCGCGAAGGTCAGAATCTCGGCGTCCGGCGGCAGCAGCCGGGACAGCGCCATGCCGCCCACCTCGTCCTTCAGCAGCCGCTCGTTCATCGCGCCGTCGGCCAGCACTGTGCGGTCGGTCAAAAGGCTCTCGAAATCGATCTTCGACCAGGGGAAGGCGAAGGAGCCCGCGTGAATCTTGGCGCAATCATAGGCGTGATCGGCGCCGATTGGGCGGATCACATAATGGGGCTTTGGAAAGAAGGTCGAAAACAAGCTCATGACGCTGGAGCTCATGCGCCCGCCGGGGCGTCTTGCAGCGGTCGCTCTTGCGGCTTGGCGTCCGGGGCCTTCAAATAGAGCGGACGCGCCGGCGCGGTCGCCGGATCGGCGACGAGGCCGAGCCGGGCCACAAAGGCGATATCGGGCGCCGGCGCGCGGCTGGCGACCTCCGCCTCGAGGCCGGCGAGGCGGGCCTCCTCGGCCAGCAGCGGCGCGCCGGAGCCGATCAGCCGCAGCGGGCCGGAGCCGAGCGCGCGCAGCGCCTCGTGGGCGCCGACGCGGCGCGGCGAGAGCAGTGTGCGGCCGTCCGGCCCATAGGCGGTCACATAGACTTGGCCATGGCGCGCGTCGATCGCCGCCGCCACCACGCCGTCATAGGGCAGCAGAACATAAGGCGCCGCCAACGCCGCCAGAGTGGAGACGCCGACGATGGGCGCCTTCACGGCGAGGGCGATGGCCTGTCCGGCCGCGAGACCGATTCGGATGCCGGTGAAGGAGCCCGGCCCGACCGTGACCGCCACCCGACCGATGGAGCCGAAGCCGCCGCCCGCCGCGGCGACGACGCGCTCGATGAGCGGCAGCAATTCCTCGGCGTGGCCGCGCTCCATCGGCGCCGTCTCGACGGCGAGCGGATCGGCGGCGCCCAGATCGAGCACACAGGCGGAGACGGCGGGGAGCGCCGTGTCGATGGCGAGGATTCTCATTGCCGGCGGATTATGACGGGTTTCGCGCGGCTTTCAAAGCGGCCTCTCAAACCTGCTGCACCGACGTGACCTGGGGCACGAAATGGCGCAACATATTTTCTATGCCGTTCTTGAGCGTCGCAGTGGAGGAGGGGCAGCCGGAGCAGGACCCCTTCATCGCCACATAGACGGTTCCGTCGCGAAAGCCGCGGAAGGTGATGTCGCCGCCGTCATTGGCGACCGCCGGACGCACGCGCGTCACGATCAGCTCCTTGATCTGCGCCACCGTCTCTGCGTCGGCGGGGTCGAAGAATTCCGCCGGGGCGGTCTCGGCGCCCTCGATGACGATCGGCTGGCCGGAACTGAAATGCTCCATGATCGTGCCGAGAATGGCCGGCTTCAGATGCGCCCATTCGGCGTCGGTCTTGGTGACGGAGACGAAATCGGGGCCGAACATCACTGCCTCCACTCCGTCGATGGAGAGCAGCGCGCCGGCGAGCGGCGAGGCGGCGGCGGCTTCCGGCGTGCGGAACTCGCGCGCGCCCTCGGCGAGGACCGGGCGGCCGGGCAGGAACTTCAGCGTGGAGGGATTGGGCGTGGATTCGGTCTGAATGAACATTGGTCTTCTCCGCGGCGTCCGGTTCAAGGCCGGCGTGGCGATGTTTGCGGAGCTTATGTAGCACGTAATCCGCCGCGCCGCAGCAATCGCCTCAACCGCCGCGACGGCCGGCGCGGGCGTGGGCGCGCAAAATATCGAGCAGTGTCGCGGCATGGTCCGAGCGCCGCGCGCGCGCTTCGCCGATGGGCTCGAAATCGGAGAGGTCGGGAACGAATTTGCTGGAGCCTTTGAACATCAGCAGGCCCGTGGCCGTGACCACAATGTCGCCGCGCCGCAATGTGGGGTCGTCGAGATGCGCGTCCTCGCGTTCCGCGCGACTGACGGCCATGCGGTCGAGATCGGCGACCATGAGCGATGCGAAAGCGTCATAGCGCTGGCGCGCTTCGGCGATCTGCTGCAGCCATTGCGCGCGCGCGTCATCATCGGCGCGCGGGACCTCTTGCGCTCGGGCTCCGTGCAGAGTCGCGGCCGTGATGCATGCGAGGAAGATGCGTCTCGTCGTCGCCATGGCGTGCGGAAAAGCCGCGGCGCGCGGCGCTGCATGAATAATGATCGAACATGCGTTCGTGATTCGCACCTGCGCGTTTCCCGAGTACGTGCATTCCCCAGTTTGTCAATCTCTGTAGCGCCCGAATAATGATTATAGCGCGGGTCACGCCGATCGAAAGTCGGCGCATGGGTCGAGCACAGAGCTTTTTCGCGGTTGGTTATTCCGAGGTTCTTGATGATGATCTGTCCGCCGCCACGCGATGCGCAACGATGCTTCGCGTTTCCTGCGCCGGCGCGCGAATGCGCCGCCTTTTTCTCTCGAGACGAGCGATGCACATGGTCCAGCCGCCGCTGACGAGTCCGCTCGTCGACGATATGTCTCGGCGGATGTGCTCTATTCCGCAGGAGAGGACGAGTCGAGACGCCACGATCCATATCGTCGACGATGACGACGCCGTTCGTGATTCTCTCAGCCTTCTGCTGTCGACGGACGGCTTTCGGGTCCGCCCGCATGAGAGCGCCAGCCATCTTCTGGCGTCGGTGGAGCCGGGCGACACCGGCTGCGTGGTGACGGATGCGCGCATGCCGGAGATGACCGGCATAGAGCTGCTGGAGGCGATGAAGGCGCGGCGCTTGTCCTTGCCGGTCGTCGTCATCACCGCTTACGCCGATGTGACGCTCGCCGTGCAGGCGATGAAGCAGGGCGCTTTCGACTTTCTGGAGAAGCCCTTCGACAATGAGGCGCTGATCGCCTGCGTGCGTCTCGCGCTCGCCTATGAGCGCGAGGAGCAGTTCCGCGCCGCGGAGACGCAGACCATAGAGGCGCGGCTGCAGACTCTCACCGCGCGCGAGAGCGAGGTGCTCGAGCGCCTGCTGCACGGCATGCCGAACAAGGTCATCGGCCGCGAGCTCGGCATCAGCGTCCGCACGGTGGAGGTCCACCGCGCCAATGTGATGCTGAAGATGAACGCCGGCAGCCTCTCCGAGCTGGTGCGCATGTCGCTCGCCGCCGAGCAGGCGCGCGGCAAGGGCTGACGAGCCGGCGCGCTGTCGCGTCTCACGCTCTTCTCATCAGGACGCTCCTGACCTCCGGAGCGTCCTTTTTGTTAACCATAGGCTGTAGCGAACGGGTCACAGCTGCGCGATAAAGAGCCGGCGCGGCGCGTCGGGCCTTGTCTTCGCCAAAGAGACGGGGTCATTTGGGCGCGCGGCGAAGCTTCGGGAGCGGCTCGGAGCATTGGTCGGGGGCGGCGTGGTTTTGAAGACGCTTCGTATTTTCGGGCTTGTGTCGGTTTCGGCGGCCCTGCTTTCGGGCTGCAGCCTGCTTCCGGGCAGCGGCCCTTCGGGCGATGCGGTGATGACCGCGGGCGTGCCGAGCGAATCGCAGCCGGAGACGGCTTTCGCCCTCGTCGAGATCGACGGCCAGGTGGTGGCGGCGCTGGCCAAGCATGGCGCGCCCGGCCTGCGCGGCTCCTTCGGCGATTATCGTCCGCCGGCCTCTCAGCCGATCGGCGTCGGCGACACGCTGCAGATCACTCTTTGGGAGGCGGCCGCGGGCGGCCTGTTCTCCTCGCCGGCGACGGATCGAACCAGTCCGGGCTCGCGCTCGGCGGCGATTCCCGATCAGACGGTCGGGCGCGACGGCTCGGTGACGGTTCCCTACGCCGGGCGCATACAGGTCGCCGGCCGCACCCAGCAGGAGGTGGAGGCGGTCATCATCGAGCGGCTGCGCGGCAAGGCGATCGAGCCGCAGGCGCTGGTCAATGTGTCGCGCAACATCAGCAATACGGCGACGGTGACGGGCGAGGTGACGCAGGGCGCGCGCGTGCCGCTGACGCTGCGCGGCGACCGCGTGATGGACGTCATCGCCCAGGCCGGCGGCTTTCGCTCGCCGGTGCACGAGACCTTCGTCAGCCTGACGCGCGGCGACCGCACAGCGCGCGCGCCGATCCAGGCGCTGCTCGCCAATCCGCGCGAGAATATTTTCGTGCGTCCGGGCGATGTGCTGACGGTGGAGCGCACGCCGCAGACCTTCACGGTCGCCGGCGCGACCGGCGCCAACGCCGTCGTGCCTTTCGACGCGCGGGGAATCACTCTGGAGGAGGCGATCGGCAAGGCCGGCGGCCTCTCCGATCAGCGCGCCGATCCGAGCGGCTTGTTCGTGCTGCGTTACGAGCCGACGGCGGTGATCGCCGATTACCCGACCGTGTCGCCGCTGCTGGCCTCGCAACGGCTGATTCCGGTCGCCTATCATCTCGACATGCGCAATCCGGCGTCGCTGTTCACGGCGCGGCGATTCGCGATGCGGGACAAGGATATATTGTATGTGTCCAATGCGCCTGTGACCGAGATCGCCAAGGCGTTCCAGCTCGTCTCCATGCTGACGCAGCCGGCGATTCAGGGTGCGGCGGTCGGCGCTGCGGTGAAGTGACCACTTATGCGCGAAGCCATTACTGGACCGTCCGAAATTCGGCTGGAGGCGCGGTGATAGCGATTGACGCGAAGGCCCGCCGCGGGCAAGCTGACGGTTGAGGATATTGCGGTGCAATAAGACGCGCGGCCCCGGGTGAGACTGTGTCACCGGCGCTCTGGGCTGCGAGGGCGGGCTTGGTTTTCGAGGGGGTTTCTTGGCGAACCGATTGAACACGAGCCTTTTGGCGATCGGCGAGCGGCGCGTGCTGCAGGCGCTGGCGCCGCGGCTCCCCGCCTGGACCACGCCGGATCATCTGACGGCGGCTGGGCTGGTCGGCGCGGCGATGACGGCGGCGGGCTTCGCGCTCAGCCATTGGTCGGCCGGCTTCCTCGCATTGGTGGTGGCGGGCCTGTTCCTGAACTGGTTCGGCGATTCGCTCGACGGAACGCTGGCTCGTTATCGCGGGATCGAGCGTCCGCGCTACGGCTTCCTGCTCGATCATTCGAGCGATCTGATCGCGCAGAGCCTGATCGTCGTGGGGCTCGGCGTCTCGCCCTATTTCACGCTTCCCTCGGCGCTGTTCGTGCTGTCGCTCTATCTGCTGATGAGCTCCTACACCTATCTGCGCGTGGCGACGGCGGGCGTGCATCGCCTGTCCTATGGCGGCATGGGCGCGACCGAGTTCCGCATTCTGGTCGCGGCCTGGAGCCTCTTCGCCTGCTGGCTCGGCCCGCAGGTGGTGGAGGCGCGGCTGTGGCGCTTCTCCATTCTCGACGTGACGATCGGAACGATGTCGGCCATCGCCTTCGCGCTCTTCGTTCTGATGGTGCGTCAGGATCTGTCGCGGATGGACCGCGACGACGAGCATGAATCGGCGACCATCCACCGCCTGCCGACGCGCCGCTCCGCGGCCGAGCCGGCTCCGGCCGAGCCCGCGCGCGAGCTTCCCGGCGTCTCGGCCGGCTAACGGCGACGGAACAGGACGGCAGGCTCGGTTTTGACGGCGCATCGGATTTTCCAAGGTGGCGATATTTGCCGGGGTGACGACCTGCGGCGCGAGCGCGAGCTTGCCGCCGGACTTGCTTTGGCGGGCGCGCGCCCCAAATGCCTCGTGAGAGCGGCGCCTCCGGCGCCGGCGCAACGGAGCCTGTCGACGTTTTGGCCATGACGAGCGACATGCGTGATATCGCCCTCGTCACCGGGGCGAGCGGATTCATCGGAGGGGCCGTCGCCGCCCTGCTGCACGAGCAGGGCTTTCGCGTGCGCGCTTTCGTCCGGCCGACGAGCCCGCGCGCCAATCTCCGCTCGCAATACGAGATTTTCGAAGGCGATGTGACCGAGCGCGAGAGCCTGCGCGCCGCGCTCACGGGCGTGCGCTATCTCTTCCATGTCGCCGCCGACTATCGCCTCTGGGCGCCCGATCCCCGCGTCGTCATGCGCACCAATCTCGAGGGGACGCGCATCGTCATGGAGGAGGCTCTGCGCGCCGGCGTCGAGCGAATTGTCCATACGAGCAGCGTCGCGACGCTCGCGCCCGACGCCTCCGGCCTCTGCGACGAGACGCGTCGGCTCGAGGCCTGCGACCGGCTCGGCGCCTATAAGCGCAGCAAGCTCCTCTCGGAGCGGCTGGTCGAGGATATGGTGGAGCGGCTGCAGCTGCCGGCCATTATCGTGAATCCCTCCGCGCCGCTCGGCCCCGGCGACGTCCGCCCGACGCCGACCGGCCGCATCGTCCTCGAGGCGATGCGCGGCAATATGCCGGCCTATGTCGACACCGGCCTCGCCGTGGTGCATGTGGCGGATGTCGCCGCCGGCCATCTCGCGGCTCTGCGCCAGGGCCGAATTGGCGAGCGCTATATTCTCGGCGGCGAGAATGTGGAGCTCTCCGAGCTGCTCGCCGAGGTGGCGACTCTCATCGGCGGCCGTCCTCCGCGCGTGCGGCTGCCGCGCTGGCCGCTGCTGCCGCTCGCTCACGCCAATGAGGCGTTGGCGCGCCTCACCGGCCGCGAGCCTTTCCTCAATGTCGAGAGCCTGCGCCTTTCGGCGACGACCATGTTCTTCGACGATTCCAAGGCGCGCCGCGAGCTCGGCTATCGTTCGCGCCCCTATCGGCAGGCCCTCGCCGACGCGGTGGAATGGTTCGGCGCGCGCGCCGCCGAGACGCGCGAGGCGCCGTCCGGCGCCCGCCGCGCGCCGGGTGGAGCGCCCGGCGAATAGGCGCTTGCGCGCGGCCGCGCGACGGGGCAATTCTCCGCGCGTGACAGTTTTCATGACGAGCGTCGGATGATCATCGATCGGCGTCCGCCCGAGCGCGGCGCGGGACGGCGCCTGCTGTTCCTCATGCGCCTCGCCGCATCGGCGGCGGCGCTCTCATTTCCCGAGGCGGCTTTCGCTCAGGCGGCTCCCGGCTTCAATCTCTGCGTGCAGCCGGGCGCGCCCCCTTGCGTCTTCATGCCCGGCCGGCCGGCCGAAGCCTGCGGGGCCGAGGTCCAGGCCTATATCGCCTCCGTCTTCCATTATCGCGAATGTCTCGCCAAGGAGAGCGAGCGCGTGATTCGCGAATCGAACGACATCATCGACCATTGGCGATGCCGCGAGCGCGGCGAGCGATGCCGCCAATGAAGCGGCCCGTGGTCTATGACGTCACGCGACTCGTCACGCGCGCGCTCAATCCGACGCCCAATGGCATAGATCGGGTCGATTTCGCTCTGGCGCGGCATTTTCTCGCCGCCGGCGACAGCGTTGCGCTGGCCACTGCGGCGCCGGGGCCACGGCTCGCCACTGCGAAAGAGGCGCTGCAGACACTCACCGACATAGAGACCTATTGGAACGAGTTTCTCGATCCGCGCGAGGACGCGGCGTTCGAGCGGCTCGTCGCGACGCTCGGCGAGGCGCCTTCCACCCAGCTCGGCGCGGCGCGGATTCGGCGGCGCGGATGGGGCGTCGTCCCGGAAAATTGGCGCGCTATGCGCCGCTGGGCCTTTCGCCTTGGTCGCCCGCCCTCCGAGGCGCCGAGGGACGCCATCTATGTGAACGCCAGCCAGTTCCCGGTCGACAAGAATTGGCATTTGCGCTGGCTCGAGTCACGGCCGGACGTGAAGCCTGTGTTCTTCGTGCATGATCTGCTGCCGCTCGAGGCGCCGGAGCTTTTTCGCCCGGCGGAGCGCGACAAGCATCGCGCCGCCATGGGCAATATCTCCCGGCTCGCGGCGGGGGTCGTCGTCGGCTCGCAGACGGTCGGGCGCCGCGTCGCCGATTTCGCACGCGGGCAGGGCAGGGACGATCTGCCGATCTGCCTCGCCGGCCTGCCGGTCGCGCCCACCTTCGAAACAAAGACGGCCGTCGATTCGCGTCTCGCCGACAAGACCTATTTCGTGCTCTGCGGGACGATCGAGCCGCGCAAGAATCACATGCTGCTGCTCAATGTCTGGCGCGAGCTCGCCGAGCACGAGGGGGATGCGACGCCCAAGCTCGTCCTCGTCGGCAAGCGCGGCTGGCACAATGAGAATGTGCTCGACATGCTGGAGCGCTGCACGGCGCTGCGGCCGCATGTGATCGAAGTCTCCGGCCTGTCGACGCCGGCGATGCGGCGGCTGCTGGCCGGCGCGCGGGCTGCGCTCGCACCCTCTTTCGCGGAAGGATTCGGACTGCCCATCGCCGAGGCAGCGGCCTGCGGCGCGCCGATCATCGCCTCCGACATAGAGATTTTTCGCGAGATCGCCGACGATACGCTCGATTATATCGATCCGCTCGACGGTCTCGGCTGGCGCGACGCCATTCTCGACTATAGCGCCCACGATTCCCCGCGCCGCGCCGCGGCCTCGCGTCGAATCATGGGGTTCCCACGCCGCGACGCCGCTTCTTTTTTCGAGACGATCGACGAATTCCTCCGCGCTTTGTGACCGCCGCCGCTCCTACGGCGCAGCGCGCCTTGCCGGAGCGGCGGCGGTTTCCTATTAAGGTCGAACAAAGGCCCACCAGCGAAAGAGAGGCGTCGATGACGGACCCTTCGAGCCCGCCGAAATGGAAGCGGGTCGTCGTCAAGCTCTCGGGCGAGGCGCTGATGGGCGACGCCCCGCATGGCCTGCACGCGCCGACATTGGAGCGCATCGCCAAGGATCTCGCCGCTTCCGCCGCTCTCGGCGCGCAGATCGCGGTCGTCGTCGGCGGCGGCAATTTCTTTCGCGGCATTCAAGGCGCCGACAAGGGCATAGAGCGCGCTCGCGCCGATTCGATCGGCATGCTGGCGACGGTGATGAACGGGCTCGCGCTCGAGCAGGCGATAGAGGCGCAGGGCCGCCAGGCGCGCGCGCTCTCGGCCGTGCCCATGCCCTCGCTCTGCGAATCCTATTCGCGGCGGGCGGCGCTGCATCATCTCGACAAGGGCCGCGTCGTCATCGCCGCCGGCGGCACCGGCCTGCCTTTCTTCACCACCGACACGCCCGCCGTGGTGCGCGCCGCGGAGCTTTCGGCCGACGCCGTGCTGAAGGCGACTCAGGTCGATGGCGTCTATACCGCCGATCCCAAGCGCGACCCTTCGGCGCGGCGCTATGAGCAGCTGACCCATGACGAAGCCATCGCGAAAAGCCTCGCCGTGATGGACACCGCCGCCTTCGCTCTTGCTCGCGAGAACAAGATTCCCATAATCGTCTTCTCCATCGCCGAGGCGGGCGCGATCCGCGCGGTGCTGGAAGGACGAGGGCGGGCCACCGATGTCGTTCCTTAGAGGACGACGCCCTCGGAATGCGGCGGCGATTTCCGCCTCGGCGGATTATGTTCTATGAAACGCTCCGACCCCTGAGCCGGCGCGGCCCGCTCGTTCGAACCGACAGACTTCACGAATAGGCAAAGTTTCCTATGGCTCAGACTTTCGATCTGCCCGAACTGAAACGCCGCATGCAGGGCGCGCTGGCGACGCTCAAGCACGAGCTCGGCGGGCTTCGCACCGGACGCGCCTCCGCGAGCCTGCTGGAGCCGATCCACGTCGAGGCCTATGGCCAGGCGACGCCGCTCAACCAGGTGGCCACGATCAGCGTGCCGGAGTCGCGCATGCTGGCCGTGCAGGTGTGGGACAAGGGCCTCGTCGGCGCCGTCGACAAGGCGATTCGCGATTCCAATCTCGGGCTCTCGCCGACCATCGAGGGTCAGGTGCTGCGCATTCGCACGCCCGAGCTCAATGAGCAGCGCCGCAAGGAGCTGGTGAAGGTCGCGCACAAATATGCCGAGGACGCGCGGGTCGCGGTGCGCCACGTTCGACGCGATGGCATCGACATATTGAAGAAGCTTCTGAAAGATCACGCTCTTCCCGAGGACGACTCCAAACGTCACGAGGCCGAGGTGCAAAAGGCGACCGACGAGTCGGTGCGCGAGATCGACGCCATGCTCGCGCAAAAAGAAAAAGAGATCATGCAGGTTTGATTTGTCTTTTCGATTTTCACGAGACGCCGGCCGATCCGGTCCGAGCTCTCGAGTAGGCGCGGAACAAAAAAATGGGAGATGGTGGGATATTGGAGCTGGGAGCGCCGGCCTTGGCGCCGAGATCCGCGCCGCGTCATGTCGCTTTGATCATGGACGGCAACGGTCGCTGGGCGGCCGCGCGAGGCCTGCCGCGATTCGAGGGTCATAGGCGTGGCGTCGACGCCCTGCGCAAGACAGTGCGCGCGGCGATCGAGCTCGGAGTGGATTATCTGACGGTCTATTCCTTCTCTGTGGAAAATTGGTCGCGTCCGCCCGAGGAGGTGCAGAGCCTGCTCGCGCTGCTGCATCGATTCATCCGTAACGACCTCGCAGAGCTGCAGGGCAATAATGTCCGCGTGAAGGTGATCGGCGCGCGCGAGGATCTCGCGGCCGAGATCGCTGCGCTCTTGCGCGAGGCCGAGCAGACGACCGCCGCCAACACCGGCCTCACCCTCGTCGTCGCCTTCAACTATGGCGCGCGGCAGGAGATCGCCGCGGCGGCGCGCGCTCTCGCCGAGGAGGTCGCCGCCGGCCGGCTGCGCCCGCAGGACATAGACGCCGAGGCGATCGCCCGGCGCCTCGACACGGCGGACATGCCCGATCCTGACCTCATCATCCGCACCAGCGGCGAGCAGCGCCTGTCCAATTTCATGCTGTGGCAGGCCGCCTATGCGGAATTGCTGTTCGTGCCCGTCCATTGGCCGGACTTCAGCCGGGCGGATTTCGAGGCGGCGATCGACGAATATGCGCAGCGCGATCGGCGTTTCGGGGGCCTCGCGCCGGTCGACTGCAGAGCGAAGACCGCTTCATGAGCGAGTCTTCCGAGCCGCCCGCCGCCAAAGCCGGCGCGAAGGGCGGGCAATTCTCCGATCTCGGCCCCCGCATCGGCTCGGCGGCGGCGCTGATCGTGACCGCGGTGGTCGCGCTCTATGTCGGCGGCGACGCCTTCGCGCTGTTCTGGCTGCTCGCCGGCTTCGCCGTCTCCTGGGAGTGGCAGAGCATCGTCGGCGGCAAGATGGCGCTCGCGCGCTTCGCGCTCGGCGGCGCCTCTCTCGCCGGAGCGACGGCTTTCGCCGCCCATGGCAACGGCCCGGCCGCGCTCGCCTCGCTCGTCTTCTTTTCGGCGATTCTCTCGATGCTGGCGGGGCCGGGGCGCAGGCTGTGGGCTCCGGCCGGGCTGCTCTACGCCGGCTCGCTGATCGTTTCCACCAATGTGCTGCGCCATTCGTCCGATTATGGCGCGCTCTCCATCGCCTGGCTGTTCGCCGTGGTCTGGGGCACGGATGTGATGGCCTATTTCGGCGGCCGCCTGATCGGCGGGCCGAAGCTGTGGCCGCGCGTCTCGCCCGGCAAGACTTGGTCGGGATCGCTGGTCGGCGTCGCCAGCGGCGCGCTGGCGGGCGTCGGCGTCGTCTATCTCAGCCGCTGGAGCGCGGCGGCGACCCTGCCTTTGTTTTTCGTCGGCATTGTCGCGGCGGCGCTGGCGCAGGCGGGAGATCTCTTCGAATCCTGGATCAAGCGCCGTTTCGGCGTGAAGGATTCGAGCCGGCTCATCCCCGGCCATGGCGGCGTGATGGATCGCGTCGACGGCTTCATCTTCGCCAGCGCCTTCGTGGCCTTGCTCGGCGGTTTGCGCGGTCAGGAGTCCCTGGCCGCCGGCATTTTCATCTGGTAGGCGGCGTCACATGGCGACAGGGACAGGATCTGATCAGCTCGGGACGGGATCGCGCGGCCGGCCGCCGAAGCGAATCGCGCTGCTCGGCGCGACCGGGTCGATCGGGCGCTCCACCGTCGATCTGCTGATGCGCGACCCGGAAGGCTATTCCGTTGCGGCGATCGCGGGCGGGCGCGACCATGCCGCTTTGGCGCGGACCGCGCTGGCGTTGAAGGCGGAATTCGTCGCCATTCGCGACGAGGACGCCTATGCGTCGCTGAAGGAGGCGCTTTCCGGCACCAATATTCAAGTCGCGGCCGGACGCGAGGCCGTGATCGAGGCCGCGACGCGCGAGGCCGATCTCGTCGTGTCGGCCATCGTCGGCGCCGCCGGAGTCGAGCCGACCCATGCGGCGCTCACGCTCGGCCGCGTCGTCGCCCTCGCCAATAAGGAGTGCCTCGTTTGCGCCGGCGCGCCCTTCATGCGCACGGCGCATGAGCGAAAGGCGCGGCTGCTGCCCATCGACAGCGAGCATAACGCCATTTTCCAGGCGCTCGGCGGCGAGGACGTCTCGCGAATCGAGAAAATGACCATAACCGCCTCGGGCGGCCCGTTCCGCACCTGGAGCCGGGAGGCGATCGAGGCCGCGACGGTGGAGCAGGCGCTCAACCATCCCAATTGGGCGATGGGGCCGAAGAACACGATCGATTCGGCCAGCCTGATGAACAAGGGCCTCGAGCTGATCGAGGCGCATCATATTTTCGCCGTGCCGGCGGAAAAGCTCGACGTCATCGTGCATCCGCAATCCATCGTGCATGGGCTCGTCAGCTTTTCCGACGGCTCGGTCACGGCCGGGCTCGCCCGCCCGGACATGCGCGTGCCGATCGCCCATTGCCTCGCCTATCCCGAGCGAATCGAGACGCCGGCGCCGCGGCTCGATCTCATCGCGCTCGGCGCGCTCACTTTCGAGAAGCCGGATCTAGAGCGTTTTCCAGCGCTCGGCCTCGCGCTCGACGCACTGCGCGAGGGCGGGGGCCTGCCCACAGTGCTCAACGCCGCCAATGAGATCGCTGTCGAGGCGTTCCTCTCCGGCCGCATCGGCTTCTCCGGAATCGCCCGCGAGGTCGAGAAGGCGCTGGAGGCCGCGCTCAAGGACGGCACGGCGCGTGAGCCGGCCACCGTTGAGGACGCCCTCGATATTGACCATATTGTGAGAGAAAGATCGCGCGGCGCCTTGGCGATGAACCAGGCTTCGGGCATGTTAACGCTTCAGTAACCAAGAGAGCGAGGCCGCGTGGCGGACTCTTGGTGCGTAGCGTTTGCCAGGAGTATCGCTTTGCTGGACTTGCTCATGACGATCCTCATCTATGTCGTCCCCTTCGTCTTTGTGCTGACGATGGTGGTCTTCTTCCACGAGCTCGGCCATTTCCTCGTCGGCCGCTGGTGCGGGGTCAAGATCGACGCTTTCTCGATCGGCTTCGGGCCAGAGCTCTGGGCCTTCCATGATCGCTATGGCACGCGCTGGCGCGTGGCGGCGATTCCGCTCGGCGGCTATGTGAAGTTCCACGGCGACGCCAATGGCGCCAGCGTGCCCGATCCGGAGCGCATCGAAGCCATGCCGGAGGAGGAGCGCAAGGTCACTTTCTTCGGCCAGCCGGTATGGAAGCGCGCCGCGATCGTGGTGGCCGGGCCGCTCGCCAATTTCTTGCTGGCGATCGTCATCTTCACCCTTCTCTACGCCTCCTTCGGCCGCAATGTGCTGCTGCCCAAGGTCGCCGCCGTGCAGGCGGGCGGCGCGGCCGAGCAGGCCGGCTTCCAGAAGGGCGATCTCGTCCTCACCATAGACGGCGAGCCGATCGACAGCTTCGGCAAGATGCAGGAGATCGTCTCCGCCTCCACCGGCAAGCCGCTCAGCATCGTCGTGCGCCGCGGCGGCGAGGATGTGCCGCTGCAGGCGACCCCGCAATTGCGGGAGATCGAGACCGCGCTCGGCAAGACCAAGATCGGCATGATCGGCCTGCAGGCGAGCTCGGACCCCGCCGACCTGCGCGAGGAGCGTTTCGGCGTCGGCCAGTCCTTCGTCCTCGCAGTCAATGAGACCTGGACGATCATCGGGCGCACCGCCTCCTATCTCGGCGGCCTCGTCGTCGGCCGCGAGGCGACCGACCAATTGTCCGGCCCGATCGGGATTGCGCAGGTCTCCGGCCAAATGGCCAAGGCGATCGACAAGGTGGGCGTCGGCCCGCTGTTCAATCTCATCGCGATCCTGTCGATCTCGATCGGCCTGCTCAATCTCGCGCCGGTGCCGCTCCTCGACGGCGGACATCTGCTCTTCTATCTGATCGAGGCGGCGCGCGGCCGCGCGCTGGCGGAACGTACGCAAGAATACGCGTTCCGAGTCGGGCTCGCCATGGTGTGCACCTTGATGGTGTTCTCCACCTATAATGACCTCGCCAGGTTGTTGCGCCGCTTCACCGGCGCAGGGGTCGACTGACCGGCTTCGTGTCTCGTCCTTTTCTCCCCACTGAAATTCGGGGCGAATTGGTCGAGACCAGCGGTTATGACCGCTTTTCGCCATCATTCTGGGCAGGATCGCCTCATGGGACTCGCGGCCTCACGCCGCGGGTTCCCGACGTTAACGCGACGCTGACCATAAAAAGCGGCTTCGCGGCGATGGGCCGGGCAAAACGGGAAAACTCGCGGCGTTCGGCATTTGCAGTAAACGGTAAACCTTGTAGAAGGTGAACATCGGATCGGACGGCGTGCGGTAGCGTGCGTGCGTTGTCCCAGTTCGTGAGCCGCGCCGCTTTCGGCGGGCGACGGCGCGACGAGGACTTAGGATTGACAATGCGGTCCATCGAGGCTTTTCGGAATCGTTCCTATCTCTTGGCAGCCGTGGTATCGGCGGTCCTCGGCTTCTCTCTTCCTTCCTTTGCTCAGGATATCGTCGTCGTCGGCAACGCCCGCGGCGATTCCGACGTGATCCGCTCCTATTTCTCCGGCACCAGCCCGGAGGAGGTCGAAAAGGGACTAGAGGCGCTGCGCAACAGCGGCCGCTTCGCCAATGTGAGCGCCACCCGCGAGAAGGGAAACGTGGTCATCCGTGTGTCGGAGACCAATCTCATCAATCGCGTCGTCTTCGAGGGCAACAGCAAGGTCAAGACCGACACGCTGACCTCGGAAGTGCGCACGCGCGCGCATGGCTCGTTCAATCAGGCCATCGTGCAGCAGGACATCGCGCGCCTGCTCGAGATCTACAAGCGCTCCGGCCGCGCCGCCGCCAAGATCACCTATCGCACCGTGCAACTGCCCAATGGCCGCATCGATGTGGTGTTCACGGTGGAGGAGGGCGACAAGACCGGCGTCAAGGAAATCAAGTTCGTCGGCAACACCGTCTTCTCGACCGGCCGTCTCGTCGATCTGATGGAAACGACGGAGATGAACTTCCTGTCGTTCATCAAGACGAGCGACGTCTATGATCCCGACCGCATCGCCTCCGATCTCGAATTGGTGCGCCGCTTCTATCTGAAGAACGGCTACGCCGATTTCCATGTCGTCAGCTCCGACGCCGTGTTCGATCCCGCCCAGGGCGGCTATGTCATCACGGTCGTCGTGGAGGAGGGGCCGCAGTATCGTGTCTCCAATGTCGACGTCGAATCGCATCTGCCCGATATCGATCCGGCCTCTCTGCAGCCGTATCTGCGTCTTTCCGCCGGCGACGTCTATAATGGCGACGCGGTGGAGAAGACGGTCGAATCGCTGACCCGCGAGATCGCCAAGAAGGGCTACGCCTTCTCGCAGGCGCGCCCACGCGGCGAACGCAATCCCGCCGCTCAGACGGTGGCGATCCGCTTCGTCGTCGACGAGGGTCCGCGCGTCTATATCGAGCGCATCAATATTCGCGGCAACACGCGCACGCGCGATTACGTCATTCGCCGCGAGTTCGAGATCGGCGAGGGCGACGCCTATAATCGCGTGCTGATCGATCGCGCCGAACGTCGTCTCAACGGCCTCGGCTTCTTCAAGAAGGTCCGCGTCACCAACGAGCCGGGCTCGGCTGCCGATCGCGTCGTCGTCAATGTGGACGTCGAGGATCAGGCGACCGGCAATTTCGGCGTGTCGGGCGGCTATTCGACGACGGAAGGCTTCATCGGCGAAGTTTCCGTGTCGGAGAGCAACTTCCTCGGCCGCGGCCAGGCGACGCGCCTCTCGGTGCAGGCCGGCCAGCGCGCCCGCGGCGTGTCCTTCAGCTTCACCGAGCCCTACTTCCTCGACCAGCGCTTCTCGGCGGGCTTCGATCTCTTCGCGAAGAAGTCGGACGCTTATAATTACTCCTATTATTCGACCACCTCGATCGGCGGCACGCTGCGCTTCGGCATTCCGATCACCGAGGAGATCAGCCTCTCGCCGCGCTATTCGATCTACAACACGACGATCTCCATCCCCAACGACAGCAATCGTCCCTACAACGACTGTCAGACGCCGCTGCCGGGATATACGCCGGGCTTCGGCTATATCTTCGCGCCGACGCCGGCCGATCTCAGCGTGCTGTATAATTGTCAGTCCAATGGCGAGGCCTCGCTGGCCATCAAGGAGTCGCAGGGCTCCCGCCTCACCTCGCTCGTCGGCTACACGCTGTCGTACAATTCGCTCGATAATTTCCGCAATCCGAAGAACGGCATCCATTCGCAGCTGTCGCAGGATATCGCCGGCCTCGGCGGAAACAGCCGCTACGTGCGCACGACCGGCGACCTCCGCTACTTCCACGAGATTCCTTTCGTGGACGATGTGGTCGGCATCGCGCGCGTGCAGGGCGGCAATATGTTCGCGCTCGGCGACTATCAGTTCCGGGTGATGGACAATTTCAACCTCGGCCCGACGCTGGTGCGCGGCTTTGCGCCGGGCGGCCTCGGCCCACGCGACATTTCCAACTGGACCAGCTCGCGCGGCAACTCGCTCGGCGGCTCCAATTACATCGGCGGATCGCTCGAGGTGCAGTTCCCGATCTGGGGCCTGCCGAAGGACATCGGTCTGCGCGGCGCGCTCTTCGCCGACGCCGGCACGCTCTGGGGCTATAAGGGCGCCACCAACTTCAGCAACAAGCTCTATGGCGTCACTCTGCCCTGCGTCTATCCCTATTCGGCGCCGACCTTCGGCCAGGGCACCTGTATCGTCGTCTCGGGCGACGCCGCGCAGATTCGCTCCTCGGTCGGCGCTTCGGCGCTGTGGCAATCGCCGCTCGGGCCGATCCGCTTCGACTATGCGGTGGTGCTGTCCAAGGCCTATGGCGACATCACGCAGCGCTTCCGCTTCTCCGGCGGCACCAATTTCTGAGCGCGTCGCGCTGGCGCGCGACCGACACAGCGACTAGAATTTGCGATCCCCGAGCGGCGAGACCCGCCTCTCGGGGATTGTTTTCGTCGAGGGCGCCGGATGGCCTCGGGCCGACCGGCGTTCTCTGTTGCGTTTTTCGTCCCGGCCGCGGCCGGGCGCGACGGGGAGGAGCGGGGCATGGGCGCCGCTGGTTTTTTCCGCCTCGACCGGCCGCTGACGCCGGCGGAGGTCGCCGAGATCGCGGGCGCGCGCCTTCACGAGGCCGGATCGGGTGTGCAGGAAATCATCGTCGGCGTCGCGCCGCTCGATCTGGCGCGTCCGGGCGAGCTCGCCTTCTATGACCGTCGACGTTATGCGCAGGCTCTTCGCCTCTGCCGCGCCACCGCCTGCCTGCTGCGCGCGCGCGATCTCGATTCGCTGCCGAGCGGCGTCATTCCGCTGGTGACGCCCGAGCCCCACAAGGCCATGGCGAGGGTGATGGCGCGGCTGTTTCCCGATTCGCTGCGGCCGCAGTCGCTATTTTCCGCGAGCGGCGTCTCGCCCGGCGCGATCATCCACCCGACGGCGCGGCTGGAGCCGGGCGTCTTAGTCGATCCCGGCGCCGTCGTCGGGCCGCGCGCGGAGATCGGCTCGGGCAGCGTCATCGGCCCGCAAGCCGTGATCGGCCCGGATGTCCGCATCGGGCGCGACTGCTCCATCGGCGCCAATGTCAGCGTGATTTGCGCGCTCATCGGCGACCGCGTCATCCTTCATTCTGGCGCGCGGCTCGGTCAGGATGGCTTTGGCTTCGCGCTTTCGCCGGAGGGTCATGTGAAGGCGCCGCAGATCGGCCGCGTCATCGTTCAGGACGATGTCGAGATCGGCGCCAATACGACGATCGACCGCGGCGCGACGCGCGACACCATCATCGGGGAAGGGACCAAGATCGACAATCTGGTCCAGATCGGCCACAACGTGGTGATCGGCCGCGGCTGCGTCATCGTCGCGCAATCAGGACTCGCCGGCTCTTGTGAGCTCGGCGACTTCGTCGCTCTGGGCGGCCAATCGGCGGTCGGCGGCCATATCACCATCGGCGAGGGCGCGCAGATCGCCGCCAAATCCGGCGTGACCCGCGATGTGCCGGCCGGCGCGCGCTGGAGCGGCGCGCCGGCGCGCCCGGTGCGGCGCCATTTGCGCGGCGAGCTTCTGCTCGATCGTCAATCCCGCCGTGAGGCGAGGTAAAACCGGCGCCGGACGCCGGAGGAATGAGAGACGGGCCGGCGGGAGAGAGACGCCCGGACCCGGAGGGGAGAAAAGAAAATGAACGAAGAAACAACGGCCGATGCGCCGGAAACCCTCGGCGTCCATCAGATTTTGGAGCTGCTGCCGCATCGTTATCCGTTTCTGCTCGTCGATCGCATCATCGATATTCGCGGCGACGAGAGCGGCGTCGGGCTGAAGAACGTCACCTTCAACGAGCCGCAGTTTCAGGGCCATTTCCCCGAAAATCCGGTGTTTCCGGGCGTGCTGATGGTGGAGGCCATGGCGCAGACGGCGGGCGCCATCGCCGCTCACATGCTGCCGAAGGGCTCGAATCGCAAGGTCTTCTTCACGACGATCGACAAGGCGAAATTCCGCCGTCCGGTGACGCCGGGCGATCGTCTCGAGTTTCATGTCGTCAAAAAGGCCCGCAGACGCGATATTTATTGGTACGCTTGCCGGGCGCTGGTCGATGGCGCGCTGGTCTGCGAGGCGGAGCTGAGCGTGATGATCGGCGCCTGAGCGCCGCCGCATCGCCCGGAAGGGCCTCATGACATCGAGCGCGCGCATCCATCCTTCCGCTGTCGTCGAGGTCGGCGCGCGCCTCGGCGAGGGCGTCGTCATCGGGCCATTCTGCCATATCGGCGCCGAGGTCGAGCTCGGCGCCGGGGCGCGCCTCCTCTCGCATGTGGTTCTGGCGGGGCGCACGCGCATTGGCCCGGATGCGGAAATCCACCCTTTCGCAGCGCTCGGCGCCGCGGCGCAGGATTTGAAATCCCGCGGCCTGCCGGGGGCGCTCGTCATCGGCCGCGGCTGCCTCGCGCGCGAGGGCGTCACCATCAACGTCGGAACGCCGGCGGGCGGCGGCGAGACGCGCATCGGCGACGATTGCGCCTTTCTCGCCTATTCCCATGTCGGCCATGACTGTGTGATCGGCGATGGCGTGGTGCTCTCCAATAATGTGCTGCTCGGCGGCCATGTCCGCATCGGCGATCATGCGGCGATAGGCGGCGCGACGGTCGTGCATCAGCGCGTGCGCATCGGCGCGCATAGCTTCGTCGCCGGCCTCTCGGGCCTCGAGGGCGATCTCATTCCCTTCGGCCTCGCGGGCGGCAATCGCGCGCATTTGTTCGGCCTCAATCTCGTCGGCCTGCGCCGGCGCGGCTTTTCCGACGCGCGCCTCGCTGTTTTGCGCGACGCGTTTCGTTGCTTGTTCCCGCAGGAGACGGGCGTGGAGGTGCTAGCCGAGCGAGTCGAAACCGTCGCTCGGGATTTTGCCGGCGCCGAGGACGTGGAGGCGTTGATCGCCTTTCTGCGCGCCGAGCGGGAGCGGCCGCTCTGCGCGCCGCGCCCGGCGCGGGGCTAGGGCGGTGGCGAGGCCCAGCCATGTGTTTCTCATCGCGGGGGAGGCCTCCGGCGATCTCCTCGGCGCGCTGCTGATGCGCGCGCTGCGCGTCGAGCGGCCGGATATTCGCTTTTCCGGCGTCGGCGGCGAGGCGATGGCGCGCGAAGGGCTCGCGAGCCTGTTTCCCCTTGGCGATATCGCCGTGATGGGCCTCGTTCCCGTGCTGCGCCTCCTGCCGCGGCTGCTGGAGCGCATAGACCGAACGGCGCGGGCGATCGTGGAGACGCAGCCCGATTGCCTCGTGCTCATTGATGCGCCGGACTTCACGCATCGCGTCGCGCGGCGGGTGCGGCGCGCGCGGCCGGAACTGCCGATCCTCGATTATGTGAGCCCGACCGTCTGGGCCTGGCGGCCGGGACGGGCGCGGGCGATGCGCGCCTATATCGACGAGGTGCTGGCCGTGCTGCCCTTCGAGCCCGCGGCGCATCTACGGCTCGGCGGCCCGGCCTGCGTCCATGTCGGCCATCCGCTGCTCGATTGCCTCGACGCGCTGACGCCATCCGCCGCCGAGCTGGCGGCGCGCGAGGAGGGGACGCCGCTGCTGCTCGTCCTCCCGGGCTCGCGCCGCGCCGAGGTGGCGCGGCTCATGCCGGCTTTCGGAGAGACATTGGCGACGCTCGCCGCGCGATGCGGGCCGTTGGATGTGGCCCTCCCTGTCGTGCCCCATGTCGCCGAAGACATTGAAGCGCGCCTCGCCGGCTGGCCGCTGCGGCCGCGGCTTCTCTCGCAAGAGGAGAAGCCGGCGGCTTTCCGCCGGGCGCGTGCGGCGCTGGTCGCCTCGGGCGCGGCGACCTTGGAGCTGGCGCTCGCCGGAGTTCCCATGGTCGTCGCCTATAAGGTCGCGCCGATCGAATGGCCGCTGCGCGCGCTCATCAGCGTCGACAGCATCGTGCTGCCCAATCTGGTGCTCGGCGAGCGGCTCATTCCCGAATTTCTGCAGCAACGCGCGGAGCCCATGGCGCTCGCGGCGGCGCTGGAGCCGCTCCTGCGCGGCGGCGGCGAGCGCGCGGTGCAATCGAGCGGCCTCGCGCGTGTGCGCGATCGCATGCTGGCGGATGGACGCAGCCCGAGCGCGCGCGCCGCCGAGCGCGTGCTGGCATGGATGGATGGACGGGCGCACGCCTGATGCGCAAATAAATAGGGGAGGCCGCGCTTCCGGACGCGTGACCTCCCCGCAATATGTAAAACGTATCGACCAGCAACAACGCTCGAGCATTAGCTCCGCTCCGCCGCCGCTGCATCCCCCATTTGGGATAGATCGCGCAAAGTTTGCGAGCAGAGCCTCGTCGCAACCGTCTCGTCCTGCTCTTTCGGGAGCGAATAACGCGGTCTCGCTCTATTCTTGACGCTTTCCGCCGCTGTCGGCCAGCTCATTGGAAAAATATTCTCCGGTCGACTTGAACAAATGACAGGCGCTCTCGTCGAGACGGAAGGTGAAAGCGACGCAGGCGTCTTCTTCGCGACAGGCGGCCTCGCAGGCCTCGGGACCTTCGACGGAGGCCGTCTTATAGCCGGCGCCGGGGAAGGCCTTCGACGGGTAGCGCTCCATGGCGAGCGCGCCGGAGGGCGCGCGCGGAATGCGAATATCCTCGCGCAGGCCGCTGGTCATGCGCGGATTGAGCGCGAAAGCGACGGCCGCGGATTTGAGGCGGCAGGTGCGATTCCAGCGATCGAAGGCATAGGCCCGGCAATCGTCGCGGCCGCGGCAGGCGGCGACGCAGGCGGGCTGATCGAGCTTGCGCAGAGTGGCGAGCGTCGGCCCCGCGAGGTCGCGATTGTCGAAGCCGCGAAAGGCCGTCGGCTTTTGCTGGCCGATGACGGCGGGCGGAAGCCGCTCCGGCTCCTCCTCCGGCGCGAGCGCTGTCGTCGCCTCCGGCGCTGGCGTCTCGGCTCGCGGCGCGATCTGAGTCGCAGCGGCGATTGCCTCTTTCGCCGGCGGCTCGGACGGCGCTCCGGCGACAGGCGCCGGGCTGCTCGGCGTGAAGGGGGATATCTTGGCGCGCGCGAGTTCAGGATCGGCGGCGATCGCGCGCGCGATCACATAGGCCTTGTCTTCACGAAGCAGCGCCGCGAGCGCCTCCTCGCGCGCTCGGCTCGCCGCGAGATCGCCGAGCGTCGCGCGGGCGCGCGTCTCCAGCTCGCGCGCGGAAGCGTCGAGATGCGCGAGCGCCGCGCGCAGCTCGGGCGGCGCCGCCTCCGAACGCCGCGCCCATTGCCCGCCGCCGAGGAGGGCGGCGAAAAGGACGAGCGCTGTGACGATGAGGGCGCGTCCGCGGCGGCGCGGCGGCGGCGGCGCGGCTGCGATGGCGGCGGCCGTTTCCGCCGCTCGCTGCGCCGCGCGCCTCTGCGCCTCGGCGAGGCGCTCCTCCAACTGCTGAATATGTCGGGCGCCTTCGTCGAGACGCTGCTCCAGCTCCTGTGATCGCGTATCGGCTTCAGAGCTTTCGCTCGGCGGGCTCGGCGGCTCCAGCCGCCGAGCGCCCCGTTCCAGCCAGATCTCGAACAGTGTGGAGAGGTTCGGCTTGGGCGTGGAGATTCCGCGCCGCTCGCGATCGAGCCAGGCGTCGAAATCGCGGGCGAAAGCGGCGAGCACATTCTCGACCGTCGTCTGCTCGCGCGCGGCGCGCTGCTCGTAATGACGGCGCGCGTCGCGCAGCATCGTCGCGCATTCCTCGCGATATTGCGCCTCGACCTCGTCCCATGAACGTCGCGCGTCGGGAGCGCTCGCCTCGCGCCGCGCCACATCGTTCACAGCACCCATCGTCGTCTCCCGCTTCGTGCTCTCGGCCGCTGCGCGGTCGTTCGATCACGTTCGGTTTCTAATACGGATTTGCTGCGCTCGTCCAAATCATGCGCCGTCGTCGCGGCGGCGACGACGGAGTTCACGGGCGGTCCCTTGGGACACGGGGGATTTTGCCGCGCGCGGGGCGGGGGCGTTTCGCTCATGACGAATGATCCGATCGTGGCGAATCGCACGGGACGCGATTCGGCGATTCGCCGGGGCTGAAATCGATGATTGAAACGCAGCGACGAAAAGCACGCGCAGGGCGAAAAATGCTCGCGTGAATCGAGAGGCGAACGTCGCCATTGGCGGCGACGAACATGTCGATTTCGAGTCGCGCGCCCGCTCCCGTGCAACTTACGGAAAAGCCGGCGCCGGCGGCTCGAAGATCACGCGCGCAGGACGGCGCGGCCGGAGCGAATGGCGGAGACGATGCGAACGACGATCTCCGAGCCCGTGCGGCGGCTGCGCGCGTCGAATTCTGTCGCCGCCTCGGGCGTCAATATGTCGAGATAGGACTCGGCGACGCGCAGCTTCTCGCTCATCGTCGGATCGACATAGCCGAGCGCGAAAGAGCGCGCGGGCGTGCGCCCGGCGACGACGGTCGCATGATCGTCGGTGACGAGATGGCTCGCAGAGAGCGAGCCGCCGATCTCGCAGCGGCCGGCGCTCGAGCTGTTGAAGACCGCGCCTTCCGCGCGCAGATCGCCGCGCACGACCACCTCGGCGCCGCCGAGCGTGACCGTGCGCGCTCTGAGATTGCCGCGCGCCAGCACGAAGGCCGCCGAGCCGTCGAAGGAATTATCCATGAGATCGCCGTCGATCGTCATATCGCCATCGACGACGAGCCCTGCGATCTTGTCGCACCACATCCATTGATAGAGCTCTATGTCGCCGACATAGGCGAAATCGCCCGGGCAATAAGCGATGCGGAAAGTGGAGAGATCGAAGAGGCCGAGGCTGATCTCGCGATCGAAGCGCAGCTTCTGGCGCGCCTCCTCGAAAGAGAGCAATTCATAGGACCCCGTCTCGATCATTTCCGCCTCCCCGTTTGGTGAGGAGACAATGGCGAGAGCGGAGCCGGAAAGCTGTGCGTGAGCGCACAAGACGTTTCGGCCTTCGCATCCAGGACGCGAAGGCCGCAGAGTAGATGATATCAGCGCTTGGACATGGGCAGATAGTCGCGCTGCTTCTCGCCCGTGTAGAGCTGGCGCGGACGGCCGATCTTGGAGCCCGGATCCTCGATCATCTCCTTCCATTGTGCGATCCAGCCGACCGTGCGCGCCACAGCGAAGAGCACGGTGAACATGGTGGTCGGCAGGCCCATCGCCTTCAGCGTGATGCCGGAATAGAAGTCGATGTTCGGATAGAGCTTCTTCTCGATGAAATATTCGTCGTGCAGAGCGATGCGCTCCAGCTCGATCGCCACATCGAGGAGATCGTCCTTCACGCCGAGCTCGGCCAGCACCTCGCGCGTCGTGCGCTGCATGATCTTCGCGCGCGGGTCGTAGTTCTTGTAGACGCGATGGCCGAAGCCCATCAGGCGGAACGGGTCGTTCTTGTCCTTGGCCTTGGCGATATAGATCGGAATGCGGTCCGGCGTGCCGATCTCGGCGAGCATCTTCAGCACCGCCTCATTGGCGCCGCCATGCGCCGGTCCCCACAGCGAGGCGATGCCCGCCGCGACGCATGCGAAAGGATTGGCGCCGGACGATCCGGCGAGACGCACGGTGGAGGTGGAGGCGTTCTGCTCGTGATCGGCATGCAGCATGAAGAAGCGGTCGAGCGCCCGCGACATCACCGGATTGACCTTATATTCCTCGCAAGGAACGGCGAAGCACATGCGCAGGAAGTTCGACGTATAGTCGAGGTCGTTCTTCGGATAGACGAAGGGCTGGCCGATCGAATATTTATAGGCCATCGCCGCCAGCGTCGGCAGCTTGGCGATCATGCGCGTCGAGGCGACCATGCGCTCGACCGGATCGGCGATATTGGTCGAGTCGTGATAGAAGGCCGAGAGCGCGCCCACCGACGCCACCATAACCGCCATCGGATGCGCGTCGCGGCGGAAGCCCTGGAAGAAGCGCGCCATCTGCTCATGCACCATCGTATGGCGCGTGATGCGATAGTCGAAATCGGCCTTTTGCGTCGCTGTCGGCAATTCGCCATAGAGCAGCAGATAGCAGGTCTCGAGAAAGTCGCCGTGCTCGGCGAGCTGGTCGATCGGATAGCCGCGATAGAGGAGAATGCCCTCATCGCCGTCGATATAAGTGATTTTCGACTCGCAGCTCGCCGTGGAGGTGAAGCCCGGGTCGTAGGTGAACATGCCCGTATCGCCGTAGAGCTTGCGGATGTCGGCGACGCTGGGGCCGATCGTTCCCTCCATGATCGGCAGGCTCACGGTTTTCTCGCCGGTGTGAAAGGACGCTTCTTTTTTCGTCATGGCCCCACCTTCTCGCGTTATCCGTGCAGTTTCGCGGTGCTTCGGCGAAACGCCGCAGCATATTTTACGCCACGCCCGAGCCGCGCTTTCCCCGCGGCTCGATCTCGCCAGCTAAAATCGTTCGAGCGCAGGCGCTTTCGCGCCATGGGCCGCCGCGCCCGCTCGATCGAACGTAAATCGCTTTAAATTCAAACCCTCCTGCGAATGGCCGGCGGAATTGCGTCGGTCGCCGCGCCGTTGCGGCGCATGCGCAGCGGGCAGGGGGAGGCAATGCGGCGCAGCAGAGGACCTCTTTGTGCGTTGCACAAACTATAGCATCCCGCGCCCGCGGTTCAAGCGAGTTGCGCCGCCTGGTCGCGCAGGCGGGCGAGGCTCTCTTCCTTGCCGAGGATGGCCAGCACGTCGAAAATGCCGGGCGAGGTGGTGCGCCCCGTGAGCGCGGCGCGCAATGGCTGCGCCAGATCGCCGAGCTTCACGCCCTGCGCCGCCGCCGTCTCGCGCACGATATTCTCGGTCGCGGCGGCGCTCCACTCCTCGAGCGCGGCCAGCTTTTCCGTCAGCGCGGCGAGATGCGCCTTCGCCGCCGGCGACAGCAGCGCCGCGGCCTTGGCGTCCAGCGTCAGCGGCCGCTCGGCGAAGAGGAAGCCCGAGCCGTCGACCAGCTCATTGAGCGTCTTGGCGCGCGCCTTTAGGCCGGGCATGGCCGCGGCGAGCTGCGCCTTGCGCTTGTCGTCGAGCTTGGCGGCGAGCGCCGCGCCGCCCTCGAGATAGGGCAGAGTGGCGATCAGCGCCTCGAGCAGCTCGGAATCCTCGCTGCTGCGCAGATAATGTCCGTTCATATTCTCGAGCTTCACGAAATCGAAGCGCGCCGGCGAGCGATGAATGCTCTCGAGATCGAAAGCCTCGATCATCTCCGCGGTCGAGAAAAACTCGCGGTCGCCCTGGCTCCAGCCGAGGCGCAGGAGATAGTTCCGCAGCGCCGCCGGCAGATAGCCCATGCCGCGATAGGCGTCCACGCCGAGCGCGCCATGGCGCTTCGACAGCTTGGCGCCGTCCGGCCCGTGAATGAGCGGAATATGGGCGAGCTTGGGCGCCTCCCATCCCAGCGCGTCATAGATGTGCTTTTGCCGCGCGGCGTTGGTGAGGTGATCGTCGCCGCGGATGATCTGCGTGACGCCCATATCGTGATCGTCGACGACGACGGCGAGCATATAGGTCGGCGCGCCATCCGAGCGCAGCAGCACGAAATCGTCGATATCCTTGTTCGGAAACACGACGCGGCCCTGCACGGCGTCCTCTATGACCGTCTCGCCGTCCTGCGGCGTCTTCAGCCGAATGACCGGCGCGACGCCGGCCGGCGCCTCGGACGGATCACGATCGCGCCAGCGTCCGTCATAGCGCGGCGGACGGCCTTCGGCGCGCGCCCTCTCGCGCATCTCCTCCAGCTCCTGCGCGCTGGCGTAGCAGCGATAGGCCTTGCCTTTGGCGAGCAACTCCTCGGCGATCTCGCGATGACGCGGCGCGCGCGCGAATTGAAACACGGCGTCGCCGTCCCAATCGAGCCCGAGCCAGCGCATTCCATCGAAAATGGCGTCGACGGCCGCCTGGGTGGAGCGCTCGCGATCCGTGTCTTCTATGCGCAGCAGAAAGCGCCCGCCATGACGCTTGGCGTAGAGCCAGCTGAACAGCGCCGTGCGCGCGCTGCCGATATGGAGGAAGCCGGTGGGCGAGGGGGCGAAGCGCGTGACGACCTGAGACATGAGCGCGGCTGACGATTCCTGAGAATTTAGAGCGGAGGCCCGTCTAGCACGCTGTGGGCCAGGGGGGAACTGCGGGAGGCGGGCCGGAGCGCGGGCTTTCGATCAGCGTGAAGCGACGGCGCGTAACATCCTTCGGTCCGATCGCGTATAGGCTGGCGAGCCGGGCGGGCGGCCTGCGCAGAGACCCATTTCGCCCGCGCCCCAGCGGACAGAATAACAAGGAGGATTTTACCCATGACGCTTCGCTTCGCTTCCGCGCTTTTCTCCGCAGCGCTTTTCGCCACGCCGCTTTTCGCCGCCGAGAAGCACGCCTTCACGCCGCAAGGCTTCGAGGCGGCGCAGGCGGCCGGCAAGCCGATCCTCGTCGAGGTTCATGCGCCCTGGTGTCCCACCTGCAAGGCGCAGCAGCCGATCCTCGAGAAGCTCGAGAAGGATGCGAAATTCGACAGTCTGCAAGTGTTCCATGTCGATTTCGACAGCCAGAAGGACGCGCTGCGCAGCTTCCGCGCGACGACGCAGAGCACGCTCATCGTCTTCAAGGGCAAGAGCGAGACCGGCCGCTCGGTCGGCGACACCAGCGCCTCTTCGATTGGAGCGCTGCTCGACAAGGCGCTGTGATGACGGTCGATCTCGCCGGAGCTGGCCTCGCCTTGCTGGCGGGGCTGTTCTCCACGCTGTCGCCTTGCGTGCTGCCGCTGCTGCCGATCATTCTCGGCGCAGCGGGCTCTGAGCACAGGCTCGGACCGGCGGCTCTGGCGCTCGGCGTCGCCAGCTCCTTCGTCGCCATCGGCCTGTTTCTGGCGCTCATCGGCTTCGGGGCCGGCATAGACGGCGATAGTCTGCGCTTCGGCGCGGCGCTGCTGATGGTGGCGCTGGGCGTGCTGCTGGCGGCGCCGGCGCTGCAAGTGAGGATCGCCGCGGCCGGCGGTCCGCTCGCCGATTGGATCGAGCGCCGCTTCTCCGGCTTCTCGACCCATGGGCTGCGCGGCCAATTGGCGCTCGGCCTGCTGCTCGGCGCGGTGTGGAGCCCCTGCGCCGGGCCGACTCTGGGCGCGGCCTCGCTGCTCGCGGCTCAGGGCCAGAATCTCGGCCAGGTCGGGCTGGTGATGGCGTTCTTCGGCCTCGGGGCGGGCCTGCCCCTGGTCGCGCTCGGCGCCGTCTCGCGGAGCGTTTCGATGCGGCTGCGGAATTCGCTGCTCGTCGGCGGCAAATGGGGCAAGGGCGCGCTCGGCGCGGCGCTCGCCTCCATCGGCCTCTTGATCGCCACCGGGCTGGACAAGCGGCTGGAGGCGGCGCTGGTCTCTGCGTGCTGCCGCTGCTGCCGATCATTCTCGGCGCAGCGGGCTCTGAGCACAGGCTCGGACCGGCGGCTCTGGCGCTCGGCGTCGCCAGCTCCTTCGTCGCCATCGGCCTGTTTCTGGCGCTCATCGGCTTCGGGGCCGGCATAGACGGCGATAGTCTGCGCTTCGGCGCGGCGCTGCTGATGGTGGCGCTGGGCGTGCTGCTGGCGGCGCCGGCGCTGCAAGTGAGGATCGCCGCGGCCGGCGGTCCGCTCGCCGATTGGATCGAGCGCCGCTTCTCCGGCTTCTCGACCCATGGGCTGCGCGGCCAATTGGCGCTCGGCCTGCTGCTCGGCGCGGTGTGGAGCCCCTGCGCCGGGCCGACTCTGGGCGCGGCCTCGCTGCTCGCGGCTCAGGGCCAGAATCTCGGCCAGGTCGGGCTGGTGATGGCGTTCTTCGGCCTCGGGGCGGGCCTGCCCCTGGTCGCGCTCGGCGCCGTCTCGCGGAGCGTTTCGATGCGGCTGCGGAATTCGCTGCTCGTCGGCGGCAAATGGGGCAAGGGCGCGCTCGGCGCGGCGCTCGCCTCCATCGGCCTCTTGATCGCCACCGGGCTGGACAAGCGGCTGGAGGCGGCGCTGGTCTCCGCCTCGCCGGAATGGCTGACCGGCCTGACGACGCGTTTTTGATCGTCGCGGCGCTCGCGCGCTCGGCGGTTTCGGATATAGCATGAGCGAGACCTTGCTCGCTGCGATATTCGAGGCCTTTGGTGAGTTGGAGCGCGAAAGCCGTCGCCGGCGCGGCCGATCGGGCGCGGGGCGTCATCCGCCCCGCCTCGTCGGCCGCTTTCGCGTCGCTCGCCGACGCCGCCCGCGCCGCGCTGGAAGAAGAGATCGCGCTGCGGCGGCCGTTTCTGTGGCTTCCCGTCGCGTCCGGCGCCGGCGTTCTTCTCTATTTCGTGGCCGATCGCGAGCCCTCGCTCGCCGCCTCGACGGCGGGCGTCGTCATTCTGGCGGCGCTCGCCGTCCTTCTGCGCGCGCATAGGGCGGGCGCTCTGCTTCTCCTGCTCGCCTGCCTCTCGGGGGGCTTCTTCGCCGCCGTCTGGCGCGCCGCGCGCGTCGATGCGCCAATCGTCTCACGCGCCGGCGTCGGCTTTCTCACCGGCTTCGTCGAGGAGCTGGACCCGCGCCCCAATGGCGCGCGCTTCATTCTGCGGCTCGCCAGCGCGGAAGGACTGCCCAATGACGTCGCGCCTTTTCGCGTGCGGCTGACGACGCGGGGCGAGGCGAAATTTTCGGCCGGCGATTTCATCGCGCTGAAGGCGCGCGTGCTGCCGCCGGCCCATGCCGCTCTGCCGGGCGGCTATGATTTCTCGCGCGACGCATATTTCGCCGGCCTCGGCGGCGTCGGCAATGCGCTCGGCCGCATCGACATCATGCCGCCGCCCGATCCTGCGCCAATGTCGCTGCGCTTCTTCGCCGCCGTCGATCGGCTGCGCAATGTGCTGGCGGCGCGGGTCTATCGCGCGCTCGGCGGCGACACCGGCGCCATCGCCGCCGCAATGGTGACGGGCAAGCGCGACTTTTTGAGCGAGGAGGCTAAAGAGCTGATCCGCCGCGCCGGCATTTTCCATATCATCACAATATCCGGCGTGCAGATGACGCTCGTCGCCGGCATTTTCTTCGTCGGGCTGCGTCGGCTGCTGGCGCTCTCGCGCACGCTGGCGCTGAATTATCCGATCAAGAAATGGGCGGCCGGCGTCGCCATCATCGGCGCTGTTCTCTACGACATCGGCACCGGCTCGCGCGTCGGCACGGAGCGCGCGCTCATCATGACGACGATCATGCTGATCGCCGTTCTCTTCGATCGCCCGTCGCTGTCGATGCGCAATCTGGCGCTGGCGGTTTTCTTCATCGTCGCCTTCCAGCCGGAGGCGCTGCTCGGGGCGAGCTTTCAGCTCTCCTTCGCCGCAGTGGCGGCGCTGGTCGCCGTCTATGAGGCGCGCGGCGCGCTCATCGAGCGTCGGCGCGAGCCGCCCGCCTTCGGCCGAACGCCTTCCCGTTTTGCGCGCTGGCGCGAGAATATGGGCGAATTATTGCTGCGCGGGCCGGCGGCGCCGATCTTCGCGACGCTCTGCGCCACATCGGCGACAGCCTCCTTCATGGCCGGTGATTTTCACGAATTGAGCCCCTATGTGCTGATCGGCAATCCGCTGACCCTCGCCATCATCGAATTCTTCGCCGTGCCGGGGGCGCTGCTCGGCGCCTTTCTCTATCCTTTCGGCCTCGACGGCCCGGTCTGGCGCTATGTCGGCTTCGGCATCGATCTCGTCACCGCCATTGCGCGGCTCATCGGCGCCGCGCCGGGCGCCAGCCTGCCGGTGAAGAGCTTCGCGCCTTTCGCGATTATTTTCCTGTCGCTCGCGGTTCTCTCGCTCGTGCTGTGGCGGACATGGCTATTCCGGGCGACGGCCATTCCCTTCGCCATGCTCGGCCTGTTCGGCGCCGCCAGCGGAGAGGGCTTCGATCTCGCAGTCGCGCCCGGCGGCGACGCCGCGGCGCTGCGTCTGCCTTCCGGCGAGCTGGCGCTGCTCGGCCGTGGAAAGCTCTCCTTCGTCGGCGAGCAATGGCTGCGCGCGGACGCCGACACAAGAGCGCCGGCCGACGCCCGCGGCGGCGTCTCCTGCGACGATCTCGGCTGCGTGGCCAAGGCGATCGATGGTCGCGCCGTCGCGCTGGTGACGGATCGCAAGGCGCTGATCGAGGATTGCGCCCGCGCGGCGATCGTCATCGCGCCCTTCTACGCGCCCGAGGGCTGCGGCGCGCCCATATTGCTCGACCGCCGCAAGCTGGCCGAGACGGGCGCGGCGACGCTGCGCTTCGTCGGCGAGCGGGTGGAATGGCGAACCGCCCGCTCCCCGGGCGAGGACCGGCCTTGGTCGCGCGCGCCGAAGCAGAGGGCGGCGAGCGCATCGCCTCCCGGCGCCGAGCCGCTCCTCGAGGAGGAGGAGCGGCTGAACTGAGTTAGACTCTCTCTAGCGTCTTGGCGCATTCGGCGATGAAGGGCACGGACTTCCAAGCGTCGTCCATTCTGCCGAGGGATTCGAAGATGATGTCGATTACACGGGACAGAGACATTTCGCGAGGCGTGTATTGGGGCTGCTTGAGCCAAGTGAAGCCGCCCTCGAATCCGAAGCGACGCGCGATTTCTGGATAGACGGGCCATACTTCCGAAATGGCGAGCCGATCGGGTTGCGTGCTGCGCAGCGACTCTGAGCGGGCGAATGCTTCTTCGTCGAGAAAGCGCCCCTTGAGAGCGTTCCGAGTGACGTCGACGAGAACGAAGCTGCGGGGGTGGTGGCAGATATAGAAGAAGTCGCGCTGCGTTTCCCAAAAGTCGAACGCATCTTCGAGCTGAATGCCATATTTGCCGAATTCTGCGACGACGCGGCTCCTCTCGGACTTGTACAGGTCGAAATAGCCCAGTCTCTCATAGACGTCCTCGCGGAAGAGCGCCTGCGTCTCCTCCGCCGACTTGCCGATCGCCTTTGCGCCGAGCGCGATCAGAGAGGTCTGCGTGTGCGGCGCGCCTTCGCTGAAAGGACCCCATAAACCGTCCAGCAGGGCGATATCCGGATGCAGGCCGCGGAAATAGAGTTCCGGGATGATCACGCGCTCGGCGCTGGGGTTGAGCACACTCGCCATGCGGAGTCCGTCGAGCGGCCAGCCGATATAGAGGTCGCACTCTTTGAGATAAGTCTCGAACTCGGGCTTCTCGCCGGTCTCGAGCCATCGTTCCGCCTCGATGAATCCAGCGGCTTTGATCGTCCAATCGGGGAACAGCGTCAGAACCACTTCGTAATAGGAGGATGTCGCGCAGTTCGAAACAACGATGACCTTCATCTCAGAACCCTATGTTCGTGCCGTATTTCTCTTCGTCGCAGATGATGCGTCCCGCATAGGACTGGTCCAGCACGCTGCTTTCTGTGGCCGGCTTCGGGGGCGGGGCGACAGGCTCCGACGTCTGGCCGAAATAGGCGGCCCTGAAGACGCGCATGACGTGGGAGACGCCGATTTCGGGCACGGTGCGCTTATTGCTGTCGTAATATTTTCCATCGTTGAAATGGCTGGAAATAATCTCGTATGACGGGAAATAATAGGCGTTCTCGACAGAACTCTCGACGCTGCCGCAGACGGCGCGCAGCACCGACTTGCTGTAGACGGTCGCCGACAGCACATGCTCGTCGGTGTAGGTCGCCGTGAGCGGCACGGGCGAGACGGTCAGAATGACGCGCGCGCCCGGATTGATCTTGCGCAGCCCGGCCAGGAACTCTTCGAGATCGGCCTTCACCTCCTCATAGGAATAGCGATGGAAGAGGGCGGCGGCGGCCTGCGGATCATCCGTCGTGACGCCGGGGTGGATGGGCAGAACGAACTGGCCGTCCGGCGTCGTCCAGCCCTCGATGAGCCCCAGCGTGAAGACGAACACGGTGCAATCGGTGAACACTCGGCGCACAGCCTCGAGATGCGCGCGCCGGGCGGCGGCGACATCCTCGAGGCTCGCAAAGCCTTCCGTATAGGTCGTCGGACGAAAAGCGTCGACCAAGCGGCCGTCGGGACGCGGCAGGACGAGCGGCGGCAGGCTCAGCTGGCCGGTTGCCTCGAGCAGCAGCTGGCGAAGCTGGGCGACAGTGTAGATATTGCCGTAGCGCGCCGAGAATACCGGCTGATCGGCGGGGCTCGCCTCGGTCTGCAGGAAGCGGACGCCCGGCATCGCCTCAATGTAGCGGGACACATGCTGCGCGAAGCAGCTGCCCGCAGTCGCGATGCGGTCCTCCTCGCCGATTTGGAATTTCTTGTGCGGGATCGGGCTGACATCCTCGGGAGCGAGGTCGGCGACAGCCGTGCGCCAGAATTGGGAAGGCCCCTTCGTCGCATATGGATTGCCCATCGGATCACCTCATTCGAACCTTGGCGACCGGTTGGCTTTCTCGGCGCCGCAGCGGCCGATGTTCGAATGCGATCGAGGCAGGGGCCGCCGTTGCTCGTCGTTTTGACGCACGTAGCTTCGGGACTGTCAGGAATCTTGTGTGCGGGGCCATAGTAGAACCGCAGGAGGCGGGCTATGGCGATCAAGAAGGACACACTGGACCAATTGCTGTCGGGACGCGATCCGAAGGAGGTTTTTTCCAAGGACGGCCTGTTCGACGAGCTGAAGAAGGCGCTGGCGGAACGGGTTCTGAACGCCGAAATGGACGACCATCTCGAGAGCGAAGCGGCGGCGGGTAAGGCGAACCATCGCAACGGCTATTCGAAGAAGACCGTGCTGACCGAGACGTCGAAGATCGACATCAGAGTTCCGCGGGACCGGGAGGGGAGCTTCGATCCCAAGCTGATCGCGCGCTATCAGCGCCGCTTTCCCGGCTTCGACGAGAAAATCGTGTCGATGTATGCGCGCGGCATGACGGTGCGCGAGATCCAGGGCCATTTGCTCGAGCTCTACGGCCTGGAGGTCTCGCCCGATCTGATCTCGACGGTCACCGACGCCGTGCTGGAGACCGTCGCCGAATGGCAGAACCGGCCGCTCGAGGCGATGTATCCCTTGGTTTTCTTCGACGCCCTGCGCGTAAAAATCCGCGATGAGGGCCTGGTTCGCAACAAGGCCGTCTATGTCGCGCTCGGCGTCACGCCGGACGGAACCAAGGATATTCTGGGCCTTTGGATCGAGACCTCGGAGGGCGCCAAATTCTGGCTTCGGGTGATGAACGAGCTGAAGAACCGCGGCGTCGGCGACATACTGATCGCCGTTGTCGACGGCCTGAAGGGCTTTCCGGAGGCGATCAATGCGGTGTTTCCGCAGACGACCGTGCAGACCTGCATCGTGCATCTCATTCGAAACTCGATGGAATTCGCTTCATACAAGGACCGCAAGGCGATCGCCGGCGCGCTGAAGACGATCTATCGCGCCCCGACCGCCGAGGCGGCTCGCGAAGCTCTGGAGGCCTTCGACGGCGGCCATTGGGGCAAGAAATATCCGTCGATCGCGCAGGGCTGGCGGCGCAATTGGGAGCAGGTCATCCCGTTTTTCGCCTTTCCGATCGCGGTGCGACGGATCATATACACGACGAACGCCATAGAATCCTTGAACGCGAAGCTGCGGCGCGCCGTGCGAACGAGAGGGCATTTTCCGACCGATGACGCGGCGATGAAGCTCCTCTATCTCGTCTTGCGCCAAGTCGCGGGAGAGTGGAAAATGGCGCCTCGCGAATGGTGCGAGGCGAAAAATCAATTCGCCATCATGTTCGATGATCGCTTCGTCGCGGCGTGATGGGAACCCGGCCCCGCACACAAGATTCCTGACAGTCCCCGTAGCTTCCGGCATATCGAGACAGATGGGCGAAGGCAAGCCCCATCACCTATCAGCTCATAGCTTCCGAAAAACGATCGATAGCGCCGTTCGCGGCCCTCGACTGACTGCTACGCCGCGGAACGGCCGCGCGGCGTTCGACAAAATCACTGCGCGCTTGGCAGGCCGCCTTGCGCCGTGCTTAAACGGACTTACGGCTTGCATAGCGCTCAGCCGCGCGTTCAACATTGAGCGCTTTGCAAAACCGGCGAACCCGTGATTCTCTGGGGCGTCCGAGGGATGTGAGTCACCGATGTCACGCCGCAACTTCAGCCAACCTTCGCTCGCCGACGCATTCGTGAAAGCCTATTCTCGTCCTGGTGGGTTTCTGGAAGATATCGCCAAGACGTTCGAGTGGAGCGCGTTCGACGTTATTTTGCGTCCGCTGCATTCTTCGAGCGACGGCGCGCCGGCCTATCCGCCACTGACCATGTTCAAGATCGTGCTGTTGCAGCAGTGGTATGGGCTGTCCGACCCCGCCGCCGAGGAGGCTGTGCGCGATCGCCTGTCGTTTCGGCGCTTTTGCGGGGTTCCGCTGGACGAGGAGACGCCGGACCATTCATCGATCTGGCGGTTTCGTCAGCGGCTCGCCAAGCTCGGCCTCGACGAGAAACTACTTGCCGAGGTCAATCGACAACTCGACGCGCGCGGGCTGATCGTGAAGCGCGGCACGCTGGTCGACGCCACTATCATCGCGGCCGCCGTGAAGCCGCCGCCCCACGACGAGGGGCAGGTCAATCCGCGCGACCCGGACGCGAGCTTCACCAAGAAGAACGGCGAGACCTACTTCGGCTACAAGGCGCATCTGGCGGTCGACGAAGAAAGCGGCATCGTGCGCCAAGCGGAGATGACGAGCGCCGATCTGCACGACAGCCAGCGCGGCGAGGCGATGATCCAGGGCGATGAAGAGGCCTATTACGGCGACAAGGCATATGATAGCGCAGCGCTACGCAAGGCGTTGAACGACAAGAAGATCGACGACAAGATCGCCTATAAGGCGAAGCGCGGAGCGCGACAGCCGGACTGGCAGAGATGGTTCAACAAGACGGCGTCGAGCGTTCGCGTCGGCGTCGAGCGCGCCAACGCGACGATGAAGAACTGGTATGGGATGGCGCGAGTACGCTACCGCAGCCTCGCGCGCAACAATTGTCATCTTCAGTTCGTCGTCATGGCGATGAACATGAAGCGGGCGCGGGTTCTCGAAGCGGCGGCATGACGCCGCGAGGGGAGAGGTGTGTCTCGAACCGGATAGGGATGCGAAAAATGACCGGCTGACGGCGCAGAGCATTGCGCCAGATGGCGCGCGGGCGCATCAAAGCCCGTCGATTGCGGCCGAAAAACCGTAAACGCCGAGACCTCGGCTATTCTGCGAAGCGCTCAACATTGATGAAGGATCGATAATGACGGCCTCAAGAGATAGACTTGTCGCCAATCTATGGCAAGGAAAGGACCCCTTTATCGGCTTCCCGACCGAACGATATCCGACAGATTTCCAAGGATGGCGATCTAATCATCCGTATTTGGCGGAAACGATTGAAATCGCTCGTCCGTCCATTGTCGTCGAAATCGGAGTTTGGAAGGGTGGATCAACGATTACTATGGCCGAAAAGGCGAAAGCCTTAGATATCGATTGCGCTATCATCTCCGTAGATACGTTCCTCGGAGCCTGGGATCATTGGCTGAGCGAACAATTCCGGGGAGACCTCAAGGCTTTCCACGGATATCCGACATTGTTCTACACATTCATGGCGAATGTCGTCGCCAAGGAGCTGAACGATATCGTCGTGCCGATGCCTCTCGACTCTAATAATGCCGCGGAAGTGTTGCGCCGTCAGGGTATAAGGCCGGATGTCGTTCATGTCGACGCGGGACATGACCGTAAAGCCGTTCTCGCCGATCTCGAACTATGGTGGGATCTGCTTGCACCGGGTGGCTATCTAATCGGCGATGACTATGATCCATCGTTTTATAGCTGGCCCGAAGTGGCGCATGCGTTTCATGAATTCTTCCAGACGACGCAGCTAGAGAATTACGACGGCAAGTGCCGCGTGCGGAAAATGGTGGCGCGCTGATCACGTCTTGTCGGGGCCGTCGAGATATCGACGGCCCTGGCGATTCGATGTGTCGATCGCGCGCCGTGAACCCTGGCGCCGCAGAAATCCCCGCCGCTATTCGTGCGGCTCGCGTCCGCCCGACTGGCTGCGGCGCTCGCTCACCGGCCGCGCGGCGCGGCGCTCGAGGCTCGGCCGGCCATGCTTGCTGGCGCGCTCCAGCGCCGCGAGGCGGCGGCGGATCGGCTCGTCGAGATCGGGGGAGCGGGCGAGGGGGCGGAAGTCGTTCTTCGAATAAGGATAGCGGCTGCCGCCGTGGAAGATTTCGACTCCGTGGGTCGTCATCACGGCGTCGCCGCGCCGCAGCGTCGGGTCGAGATAGATCGCCTCGATCGAGCTCTCATTGGTCTGGCCGGCGTGGCAGGAGCATTCCATGTCCTTTTCGCCCTCGTTCTTGCGCTGCAGGGAGGCCATCAGCCGCCCATAGGTCGCGCCGCCGCGCGCCGCCACCGCGTCCTCCATCTTGTCGGAGCCGCCGCGCATCACATAGAGCGTCGTGCGCGCGCCCGGGCAGAGGCGCCCGCAGGCGCGCTGGTGGCTCGCCGTGTCATTGGCGCTCGAATAGAGGCCGACCGGGAAGAAATAGCCGTCGCATTCACGCACGCAGTAGGAGCGTCCGCCGGCCGCGGTCTCCGTATATACGGAGCGCTCCGGCTCGCCGCCGCGGGAGGCTTTGCGCGCGGGCTGCTCGCCCCGGCGGTCTCGCGGGACATAGGCGCGGCGCTCCTGTGGGGCGGCGGCATGGCGCCGGGCGCGGCCGTGGCGGCGATAGCTCGGATAGCCGCCGGCGCCGCCATAATCCGAATAGCCGCCGCCTCCGCCGCCGAACAATTGCTGGAAGAAATCCTGGGCGAATGCGGAAGAAGGCTCGAGCGCTGCTATGAGAAAGCCGAGGATCAGGCCGCCGACAGCGGCGAGGCGACGTCGGGAGCATCCCCGATCGCCGCTTTTACGCGAAGACATGACGCGGCACCCGTTTTGAGGCAACTCCCCCTTACATGGAGCGTGATCGCAAGAGACAAGCCGTCCTCGGTATCTCGCCGTCTCGGCCTCAGGCGTCTTGCGCGGCGCGTCGCGACGCCGCGACCAAGGCCGCGATCAGCGCCTCGGTGCGGAAGGGTTTTTGGACGATCGGCCGCGTGGCGTGGGCCGAGGGCAGAGCCGAGCGGCCATAGCCGGTCGTGAAGACGAAAGGGACGCCCATTACGGCGAGGCGATCGGCGACCGGCTCGACGCTCTCGGCGCCGATGCGCAGGTCCAGCAGAGCGACGTCGAATTGCGCGCAGGCGATGTTCCGCAATGCGACGGCGACGGTCTGGGCCGAGGCCACGACGCGGAAGCCATGCTCGGCGAGCGTTTCCTCGAGCGCGAGCGCGATCAGCGGCTCATCCTCGACGACGAGCACGCGCCGACCGAGCGCCGCCTCCGCGCTCCATTGTTCCATCTTCCCCATCTCGCCCCCACGCTCGCGAGGGTGAGGTCGATTCCGGCCTCTGTCCAGAGCGGGAAAGCGCGGGCCGCTACCTCGCCCTCAGCGCCGCGAGCGCCCAGACCGCCAGCGCCAGCCAGCTTCCGATCGTCAGCGAGCCGCCGATGGGCGCCGCATAAGGAAACAGCCGATCGCCAGCGAAGCTGCGGGCGGCGAGGTCGCCGGAAAACAGCGCGACGCCCGCGATGAGGGCGAAGCTCGCGCCGCCGAGCCAGCGCGCCAGCGGGGGCTTTGCCGCCAGCAGCGCGCCCAGGCCGAGCGCCGCCGCCGCGTGGATCATCAGGAAGCGGCTCGCCGTCTCGAGATTGGCGGCGTTGGAAATATGCGCGCTCGCGGCCGCGAGCGCGACGCCCGCCGCGCCCGAGAGCGCAGCGAGAAAGACGATGAGAAGGCTCGGACGCTGCATTAGATTCTCGATGTAAATATAAGCAGAGCAACGATAATTCTGCTCATGTTGATATTGTGGATGAGGTCTTTGGCCGCGGGGCTCGCGCTTCGCGGCGAAGGCCAGGATAGGCTTTGGAGAGCGAGCCTGAAGGCTCGCGGTCCAGGTTCGGAACGTGAGCCGTCAGGCTCGCATGGTCTCGCTCGGCGCAGCCTCTCAGTAGGCGTTCTCGGTCTTCAGCAGCGCGATCGGCGTGAGCGCGAGAATATACATATCCAGCAGGATCGACCAGTTCTCTATGTAGTAGAGATCGCATTCGACGCGCTTCTGGATCTTCTCGGGCGTATCGGTCTCACCGCGCCAGCCATTGATCTGCGCCCAGCCGGTGAGGCCGGGCTTGACGCGGTGGCGCGCGAAATAGCCATCGACCACCTCGTCATAGAGATGCTCGGCGGCGCGCGCATGCATGGCGTGGGGGCGGGGGCCGACAAGCGACAGATTGCCCTGGAACACGACATTGAACAGCTGCGGCAGCTCGTCCAGCGAGGTCTTGCGGATGAAGCGGCCGACACGGGTCACGCGCGGGTCGCCCTTGGTGACGAGCTTGGCCGCGGCAGGATCGAGCTTGTCCGCATACATGGAGCGGAATTTATAGACCTCGATCTTCTCATTGTTGAAGCCGTAGCGCGTCTGGCGGAACAGTACCGGGCCGCGCGAATCGAGCTTGATGGCGAGCGCCACCGCCGCCATCGCCGGCGCGAAGAGCAGGAGGCACAGCGCGCCGACGATTTTGTCGAAGGCGGATTTGATGAGCACGTCCCAATCGGCGATCGGCTTGTCGAAGACGTCGAGAACCGGAACATTGCCGATGTAGGAGTAAGAGCGCGGGCGAAAGCGCAGCTTATTGGTGTGCGCGGCGAGCCGAATGTCGATCGGCAGCACCCAGAGCTTGCGCAACATCTGCAATAGGCGCGTCTCGGCAGAGATGGGCAGGGTGAAGATCACGAGATCGAGCCGCGTATGGCGCGCGAATTCGACGAGATCGTCGATCGTGCCGAGCTTGGGATAGCCGGCGACGACATCCGGCGAGCGATCGTCGCGGCGATCGTCGAACACGCCCAATATGCGCAGATCGCTGTCCTGCTGCGAGGCGGCGAGCGCGCGCAGCACGGGCTCGGCTGCAGGGCCGCCGCCCACGACGACAGTGCGACGGTCGAGCTTGCCCTGCTGCGTCAGCGAGCGCACCACGGCGGCGACGGCGAAGCGCTCCGCCGCAAGCACGCCGAGCCCGCCCGCGTACCAGCCGAGCAGCCAGACGCGCGACAGGGCGTTGTCGAGCTTCAGGAAGAAGATCGCCGCGAGCGCCGCGAGAAAGACGAGGGTCCAGCCGCCGGCGAGCTTGAGTCCCTGGCCGATGGGCGTGCGAAAAGCGGCGGGCGTGTAGAGATCGAGCGCCTGCCAGGCGACGACCGCGAGCAGCGCCATTCCCGGTATGACGATGAAATATTCGACGCCATAGCCATAGGTGGGCGCGACATGCAGCCGATGCACGGCGAAGCCGGTCGCTGTGATCAGCGCGAATTCGAGAATGCGGACGAGGCCCGCCAGCACGACCGGCGAATAGGCGGGAATCGGCCGCGCATCGGCGGAGATTTCCGCCAGCCGCGAGGCGGCGCGACTATCGTCATTGGCCGGCGCGGCCGCTTTGATGTCGCGTAGGGCGAAAGCACACATGACGTCACTCCACTCATCAGGCCCGCTGCGGCAGAACGGCCTCCGCGGCGCTGCGATGTCCGGCGGCCTCCAGCGCTTCGCGATATCCGCGCAGCACGGCCTCGACCATTGCAGTCAAAGAGAAATTTTCTGCTACTCGTTCAGCGAGCTGGCCGGCGGCGCGCCTTTGCGCCTCCTCGTCCGAGCCGCTCGCGGCGATCATCGCGCGCGCCAGCGCCGCCGGATCGTCGCTCTCGACGAGACGATCCGCATGCTCGCCGAAAATCTCTGGAATGCCGCCGACATTGGTGGCGATCAGCGGCGTGCGCGCGGCGATGGCCTCGAGCACGATATAGGGAAGCGACTCGGCCCGGCTCGGCACCACCAATATGCGCCCCAGCCGCAGCGCCTCGCGCGCCGGCATGGGCGGCGCGAAGGAGAGACGCTCGCTCATGCCGAGCCTCTCGGCGCAGGCGCGCAGAGCCGCTTCGTCCGGCCCGGAACCGACGAGGGCGAGCCGCGGCGCTTCGCCGGTCGCGTCGCGAATGAGCGACAGCGCCTCGATCAGCGTGTCCACGCCTTTGAAGCGGCGCCATTCGCCAACATAGAGAAAATCCGCCGCTTCGGCGATCGGGGTGATCGGCTCGAGCTCCTCCGGCCGCAGCCCATTGGGCACGACGCGCGTCGCAGCCCGGGAGAAGCCGATCGCTCTCGCGAAGCGCTCTTGCGCATAGGCGCTCTCGAAGGGGATGAAATCGGTGACGCGCTCCAGCGCCTTCTCCACCGAGAGATAGAGACGATTGACGAGCGCGTCGGGATCGTAATGGAGGCTGCCGCCATGCGGCGTGTAGACGCGAATATGAGGATGCGGCAGCGTCGGAAACAAGGGCAGCAGCGCCGGCAGGCGCGCATAGAGCCCGCCTTTGGCGCCGTGGCCATGCACGACATCGGGCGCGAGCCGCTTCAGCGCCATAGCGATGCGAAAGGCGACGATCGGATCGCTCCAACTCGGCAGCCGGCGCATGCACAGACGCGTGACGCCGAGCTCCAGCGAGGGCTCGAGCATTCGCAGCGTCGCCTCCGCGCGCTCGCCGCCGGTGGAGGAATCGGCGATGACGCCGACCGCATGTCCGCGCGCCGCCTGGGCGCCGGCGAGATCGACGACATGACGAAAGAGCCCGCCGATCGGCGCGCGCATCACATGCACGATGCGCAGCCGTCCGGGGCTCTCGTCGTCGCTCGTCTGGCTCTGCCGGTTCTCGCGCATCTTTCTTCTTAGAAAATCCGTTCGCGAACAGTGATCGTGTCTCCCGGCCGGACCGCCTGCAGCAAAGGTACGCGGCCGGTGACTGGAACGCCGCCGTAGTCGCGCGTCAAATCGACCTCGCCTTGATAGCCGCGCGGGTTGAAGCCGCCGGCTATGGCGATCGCCTTCTGCACGGTGAGACCCTCGACGAAAGGATATTGTCCGGCGCTCATCACTTCTCCGAGCACGAAGAAGGGACGATACGCCTCGACTTCCACCGAGACGCGAGGATCGCGGACGAATCCGTTGCGCAAACGTGCGGCGATTTCATGTTGCAGCGCCTGGGTCGTGAGGCCGGCCGCCGGAACGATGCCGATGAGCGGCATCGAAATATGGCCGGAGCCGTCGACCGTGTAGCTGTTGGAAATCGCGTCCTGGCCGAAGACGATCACGCGAAGGCGATCGCCGGCCGCGAGCGTGTAGGGCTCCTCGGTCGAGGAGGTCAGAAGCTCTGGAATATAGGCGCCCGGCAGGGCGCATCCCGACAATGTCGCGCACATCATCAGCCAGAACAGGAGAAAGCCATATCTCGGCATTTAGAATCTCGGGCTCGAGGAACAGCTTAAGAACGTGTCCCGGGGAAATTTTTTAACGGTTCATGGTTAACAAAGCCTGATCGCCGCGGGCCGCTTCGTCGCCTCTTCATTGGCGCCGTCTCGCCGCGGTTAACCCCGCGGAAACCATAATCTCGGTACAAGGTCCGAGCGCCAATTGGAGTTCGCGAGATGAGTTTCGGCCACCCTCACGATGACGCGGGGAGCCCCCGGGGCGAGACGGGACGCGAGATTTCGCGCGAGATCCCGCAGACAGACGTCTCGACCGGCGAGATCGATCTCGGGCAGATCGCCGGCGCCTTGTCGCGCCGCCGCCGCATCGTGATCGGCGTGACGCTCGCGGCTTTTCTCGGCGCGCTCGTCTTCGTCAATGTCGTCAAGCCGCGCTACACGGCCGAGGCGCGCGTGCTGCTCGAGAATCAAGAGAGCTATCTGACCCGCGCCGACAAGGAGCGCGCCGACCCCGCCGCGGCGCCCGACGCCGAGGCCGTGCAGAGCCAGATTCAAATGCTCACCTCGCGCGATCTCGCGCGGCGCGTGCTGAAATCGCTCGATCTGCAGGGCAATTCCGAATTCGATCCGATCGCCAATGGTCTCGGGCTCGGCACGAAGATCGGCGTGATGCTGGGACTGACGCGCGATCCTTCCAAGCTCGCGCCGGAAGAGCGCATGCTGGACGCCTATTTCGACAAGCTGCTCGTGCTCTCTCCGACCAAGACGCGCGTGCTGCAGATCGAATTTTCCGCGCGCGATCCCGATCTCGCGGCGCGCGCCGCCAACGCCATCGCTTCCTTCTATATAGACATTCAGCGTGAGGCGAAGCGCGAGAACGCGCGCGACGCCGCGCAATCGCTGAGTCCGCTGGTCGCCGATCTGCGCGAGCGGCTCGGCCGGGCCGAGGCCAAGGTGGAGGCCTTCCGCTCGCGTTCCGGTCTCTTCGCCGGCACGAATAATATGACGATCGCCACGCAGCAGCTCGGCGACCTCGCCAATCAGCTCTCCATCTCGCGCACGGCGCAGGCCGACGCCGAGGCGAAAGCCAGGCTGGTGCGCGACATGCTGCGGCAAAATCGCGTGGGAGAAATTCCCGACGTCGCCAATAATGAGATGATCCGCCGCATCGGCGAGCAGCGCGTGTCGCTGCGCGCTCAGCTCGCGCTCGAATCGCGCACGCTGCTGCCCGGCCATCCGCGCATAAAGGAGCTGCAGGCGCAGCTCGCCGATCTCGACGCGGATTGGCGCCGCGCCGCCGAGCGCACCGCGCGCACATTGGAGAATGAGGCGCATATCGCCTCCGCCCGCGTCGAAAATCTCTCTCGCGCGATGGACGAGCAGAAGCGCGTCGCCGGCGCCGCGGGCGCGGATGAGGTGCAGCTGCGCGAGCTCGAGCGCGCCGCGCGCGTGCTCAAGGATCAGCTCGAGGCGGATTCGGCCAAATACCAAGAGGCGCTGGCGCGCGACGGGCCGAAGGCCTCGCCCGCCGACGCGCGCGTCATTCAGCGCGCCGTCGCGCCGCCGATTCCCTCCTTCCCGAAGAAGGTTCCGATCACCGCCTTTGCGACGATCGCCGCTTTCGTTCTCTCCGCCGGATCGATCATCGCGATCGAGCTGCTGAGCGGCCGCGCCCGCGTGCGCGCCACGGCGCCGCTTCCGGCTCCGCGCCTCGAGGAACGCGAGGAAGAGGAGCTGGAGGCGCCGCCCAAGGCGCGCATCGCCGCCGATCGGCGCGAGCCGATCTATGTGGAGGCCGAAGAAGAAGAGGAGGAGGCGCCGCCTTCGTCGATGGCGAGCCTCGCCGCCGAGTCGCGGACGCGCCTATCGCCCTCGCGCACGCCCAAGCTCGAGAGCAGATCGACGCGCGCCTATCGATCCAGCGTCGTCGGAAAGATCGACGCGGCGCGCATGGCGACGCTCTCGGTGAAAGTTCTGCTGGTCGGCTGCGCCGACGCCGAGCATAGTTTCGACAGCGCAGTGACATTGTCGCGCGCGTTGGCGCGGCGCGGCCTCGCCATCATTGTCGCCGCCGATGCGCAGGAGCGCGGCGAGCTCTATGATCGGCTGATCCCCGATGTCGATCGCGCTCGGCCGCTCGGCCTCGCCGATCTTTCGAGCGGCGCCGCGACCTTCGCCGAGGCCATTCATCGCGACGCGGATTCGCGTCTGCATGTGATGCCGGGCGGCCGCGCCGCGGCGGAATATGATCAGGACGCCGAGCCCGTGCTGGAAGCGCTGGCGCAGACCTATGATTTCATCGTCTTCGCCACGCGCGATTATGATCGCGCCATGTTCCTCGCGCCGTCATTCGATATCGTTCTGGTGAGCGGCTCCGAGCGCGCGGCCGAGGCGGTTATCGACGAGCTGGCGCAAGCGGGCGTCAGCGACGCCTTCCTGCTCGAGGACGAGACCGCTTCCGCCGACGCTTCGGCCGCGTAAAGTCAGCGCGCCAGTCGGCGCAGCTCGGTGAGCTTGGCGAGAAGACGCGGATTCTGCTTCACCGCGCGCTTGGCGCGGGTGAGCGCGGACAGCACGGGCGCCGCGAGCGCGCCGAGCGGAGTCGCTGGAACGAGCGTGTCGACGAGCGCGATCGTCTCGTCGCAGACGGCGTTCTTGTAGCGCGCCTCGCCGACGCCGAGATCGAAGCGCGCGACGCCGCGCGAGAGAAGATCGCGCAGCAGCGAATGCAGCAGCAGATCGCCCGGCGAGGAGCGCGCGACCTCCTCATCCGCGACGAAGGAGTTGAGCATCGCCGAAAAGCGACCGCGATGGGTGAAGCCCGCATAGGTCGCGATGATGCGCGCATCCAGCGTCAGCGCATGGACCTCGAGCGCGCCGCCGCAGAGGCCGAGCACGAAATCGCGCATGGCGCCGCTGGCAAAGGACGGATCCTGCAAGCGCTCCGCCTTTTGCGCGAGCAGCGCCTCGAGAATTTCTGTCGCGCGCGCGCCCGTCGCGCCATGCTCGAAGACGAGCGCGCCCATCTTCTCGAGCCGCGCCTGCTTCTTGCGCAGCTTCTTGCGCGTATCGGCGGAGAAGCGCGCGTCGAGCTCGCTCGCCGTCGCGGGAAGGCTCGTCCCATAGGCGAAGCTCGGGCTCGCGCTCGAGCCGGGCAGGGCGAGCGGATTGGCGACGCCCTCGAAAGTCTGCGGCTGATTGGCGAGACGATAGAGATCGACGCCTCCCGCGCGCGCGGCGCGGCGCAGCAGCGTGCGAAGCGCGGCGGCGTCGAAACGCGCATCGGCGGCGAAGAGGCCGAGATTGAAATTGCTCTCCTTGCCGCCGAGAAATTGCGCGATCCGCAGCGGGCCGAGACGCGACGTCGCCAGCGCGAGCAGCGCGAGCGGCCGCGCGCCTTCGCTATGTCGCGCGACCATGATCATAGGCGTGAGGCCGCGCGCGCGTCCGAATGTCTCGAACCAATCGCGCGCGAATCCGAAAGATTGGTAGGCGCTCACCGGCGCATTGGCGAAAATAACCTCCCAATCCGCGCGCGCCGCCTCGAAAGAGGAGAAGACGTCGAGCGAGATTTCGTCCACGGAGGTCTCCGGTCGCGACAGCTCCATGAGGTTTTCTTCTCTGAAATTCTCTGTCCTTGCGTTAACCATATCGTCGTCGCATTGCTGATGTTTTCGCTTCTTCGCGACACTAGCAAGGAAAGGTCAACGAGACCTCGAGATGGTGCGGCAGAAAAAGAAATGCGCAGGGAGGCGCGGGGTTGTGACGAAATGGCGTCGAATGGCCATAGAGGCGGGCATGGAGTTCTTCCGCGCGAGCGGCGCGCACCGTCTGGCCGAGCCTTATACGCGCGGGCTGGGCGCGATATTGATGTTCCATCGCGTGCGGCCGCGGCTCGAGCAGGCTTTCGAGCCCAATCAGCCGCTGGAGATCACGCCGGAATTTTTGAACGCGCTGATCGCCCGGCTGCGTCAGCGCGGCGTCGAGATCGTCTCGCTGGAGACGGCGCTCGCGCGGCTGCGGGCCGGCGAGGCGGGAGCGCCCTTCGCCGTTCTCACCTTCGACGACGGCTATCGCGATTTCGTCGAGCATGCTCTGCCGGCGCTGGAGCGCCATAACGCGCCATTCACGCTCTATCTCACCGCGGGCTACGCCGACGCTTCCGCGCGGCTGTGGTGGGTGGAGCTGGAGGAGGCGATCCGACGCCTCGATCGTCTCGACGTCATCGCCGGCGGCAAGCGCATCTGTTGCGCGGCGGCGACGGCGACGCAAAAGCGCCTCGCCTTCGCCGAGGTCTATGCGCAGCTGCGCGCCGGCGACGAGGCGGAGCTGCTGCGCGTCGTCACCGCTCTCTCCGCCGAGGCGTGCATCGAGCCTCACGCGCTCACGCGGCGTCTGTGCCTCGGATGGAACGAGCTGCGCGCGCTGTCCGCGCATGCGCTGGCGACGATCGGCGCGCATTCGGTGACGCATGCGCGATTGGCCAAGGTGGATTGCGCGGCCGCGATCTATGAGATGGCCGAGAGTCGGCTGCGCATAGAGTCCGAGCTGCAACGGCCGGTCCCGCATTTTTGCTATCCGGTCGGCGATCCGACCTCGGCGGCGCGACGAGAATTCGAGCTGGCGGCGCGGCTCGGCTTCGCCAGCGCCGTGACGACGCGTCCGGGCATGATTTTTCCGGAGCATCGCGAGCATCTCATGGCGTTGCCGCGGCTCTCGGTGAATGGACGGCATCAGTCGCTCGCCGCGCTGGACATTCTAATGTCCGGCGCGCCATTCGTTTTGATGAACGCAGGCCGCCGCGTTGCGGCGGCCTGATCCAGCCTCTATCCAGTCAGTCCAATATCCGATCAGGCGAAGCCGAGACGCTGCGTGAAGCTGCGCCACAGCTCGCCGAGCGATTTCTTCTCCGCGACGGAACGGGCGCGAGCGGCGACGGCGCCGGGCGTGATCGCGCCGGAATAATTGCAATCGCAGAAAATGTGATGCGCCTCGCGCATGGAGAGCTGGAAAAAGTCGATCGCATCGCCGAGCTTGTCGCCCTTCAGGCCTTCCTCGCGAAACGCGGCGTCGCGAAAGGCGATCGACAAGGGCGACTCGTCCTGACGCAGCTTCACGCGTTCTTTCACCGGCACATATTCCATCATCGAGAAAAGGCGGATGCGCCCGACATGCGCTTCGATGAGAGCAGCGAGCCGCTCCAAGCGCGCGCGACGCAAAGACGCCTGGTCGCGCTTCGCCTCGATCGGCTCGACGCCCGCGAGCTTGGTTATTTCTTCGAGAGTCCGGTATTTCATCACGCCCTCCGTCGCCAATGGGGCCTTTCGCCCGACAAAACAAATCCCCGACTCGACTGAACACATTCGACGAAGATTGGTTCCTGCGGCTTTCCGCGGTCGGCGGCGGCACGGCGACGCTCGCGTCGACGGGCGCGATCGTCGCTCTTGCCGGCTCGGACAGCGCGACTAGATGCTTCGCGGGGTTGCAGGACGGGCTGCAGGAACGGAGATCCTCATGTCCATAACCTTCCGAGAGGCGACAGCGCAAGAAAACGCCGCAGTCTATGGCGGCCTCGTCGATGCTGTAGGAGGCATCGCAACGATCGTGCTCGCCGTGTGCGGGCTCGCCGGAATCAATCCGCCGCTGATGGCCGGCATAGCGACGATCGTGTTCGGCGTCGCTCTGCTCATTCAAGGCGGCGCGATGCTGTCGGAATATGCGCAGATCATTTTCCCCGCGGGCGCGAAGACTGCGAATTTCGAGCATTTCGGAGGCGGCAGCCTCTCGGCCGTCTTCCTCGTGGGAGCGGCGGGAATTGTGCTCGGCGTGCTCGCGCTGCTCGGCATCAACTCTGCCGTGCTGACTCCGATCGCGACGATCGCCTTCGGCACGGCGCTCGTGCTCAGCAGCAACGCCGTGTGGCATCTCTACACGCTGCGTCATGCGCAGGCGAAGAGCGAAGCCGTGCAGTCGCAGAATGTCGGCGGCGAGTTTCTGGCGAGCGAAATGGCCTCTGGCTCGGCGGGCATTCAGGCTCTGGCCGGCTTGGCCGCGATCGTGCTCGGCGTTCTCGCCGTCGCTGGAAACGCCAATGATCTCGTGCTCAATCTCGTGGCTCTTCTGGCGCTCGGCGCGACCGTCGTGCTCACCGGCAGCACGCTCACCGCGACGGTGCTGAGCTTCGTGCGTCCGTGGTCGTCGTCGCAGTCCTGATAAAGCCGCTCGTCTTTCGGAGCCGTGACGAAGACGGCTCCGGGGGTCGTCGAGCGCGTGACGAAGCTTGCCGCGTCAGCGCGGCGTCGGATCCTGCGACACGCTGTCCGGCTGCGTGTCGAAGAGATGCAGAAAGGCGCTCTTTTCGGCGCGCAGCTTGCGCAAATGCACGAAAGCGAGCTGCGCCAGCCGGCGGTCGCCGAGCGCCGTCAGCACGATGAGCGAGCGGCGCCGATCGAGAGGGTCGTTCTTGCGCTTGACGAGCTTGGCTTGCTCGAGGCGCGAGACCAGCTCTGCGGCGCTGTGATCGCGGATCAGCAATTGCTCGGCGAGCTCGCCGACGCTGATATGCGCTCCCGCGCGAAAGGTCTTGATGGCGAGCAGCGCCTGATAGCGCTGCATGGTGAGGCCGACATCCGCGGCCGCCTGCTCGCTGAAGGCGAGGAATTGCCGCAGCGCATAGCGAAAATCGGCGAGCGCGCGAAGCTCCTCCTCGGAGGGGCGGCCGTCGTCATCGGCTTCCTGAGGGCGGCTCTCGAGCGCCGTCGACATTTTTCTCATTCTCCTCGGATTCGCTGCCCGCGATCTTCGGCCAAGCGCCCATGATGGCCTTCGCCCCGCGCGGGGTCAAGGCGTTCCGCCCGGGGCCGGCGCAGCCACGCGGCGCAGCGGGCGCGCGCGCTTGCATTTATATCGCGTTACGATATATGTTCATCGTGTCACGATGAGCAGCCGATGCGGCGGCGGCGCTCGGGGAAAAGCGCGCCCCTTTAAAGACGCGCGATCGGGAGAGAGACATGATCGTTCGATTTTTTGCCGCTGTGATTTTCGTCGGCATGGCGACGCAGGCGCAGGCGCATGGCGGCGTCAGCATCGACGAAGGCCAATGCAAGATGAAGATCGGACCCGATCAGATGAATTTCACTGGCTATCAGCCGCTGAAATCGCGCGAGCAATTCTGCGACGACATTCCCGATGTCGGCCCGACCATCATCGTGCTCGACGCTGTGCAGGAGGAGCTGCGCGACATGAATTTGGAGATCCGCGTTCTGCGCGACGTCGGTCAGGCGAGCGACGACGAGAACCTCGAGAAGAACACAGAGACCTATGTGCCGGCGAAGAAATATCGCACCGGCACGCTCAACTTCGAATACGACTTCAAGAACAAGGGAAAGTTCATCGGCCTGGTGAAGGCGAAGACCGACGACGGGACGAAAGAATATGTCTCGCGCTTTCCCTTTTCCGTCGGCGAGACCGAGAGCCGCGACATCACCATCGCGACATTTTTTGCGGCGCTGGGACTGGTCGGATTCGGACTCTGGTACAAAAACTCTTTCAAGGCGAAGCCGCCGCGAGCGTGATCGCGGCGGCTTCTTTCGTCATTGTGCGCGACGCCGCGATCCTGCGGCGCGCCGAAAGGGAGGCGGGCATGTCTATCGATCGACGGCGCGTTCTGTTTTTGACCGGAGGCGCTGCGCTGGCTGCGAGCGGCCTTTCTCGTGCGAGCGCGCATGAATATGAAAAAGGCGGGATCAAGGTGGAGCATCCTTGGCTGCGCGCGCCACGCGACGGCGAGAGCGACGCCAATCTGTTCATGGTCGTCTATAATCGCGGCGACGCCGCCGATCGTCTCATCGGGGTGAAATCTTCTGAGGTCGGCGGCTTCGATCTGCATGTCGCTCCGCAATTCGCGGTCGCGGCAGATGCGATCTTCTTTCCCAATGGTTCGAAGGTGACGCTCGCGCCCGGGAGCTCCTTTGTCCATCTCTCCGGCATAAAGAAAATCAACCCCGTCGGCGGGGCCTTCGCGCTCACGCTGGTGTTCGAGAAGGCCGGCGATTTGCTCATCGACGCGGCGATCGACGCGCCGGACGCCGCGCATGCGCATGACGCGGAAGCGGTGGAGAGATGGGAGAAGGCGCATCGGACGCCACAGGCCGGCGAAGCGCCGGCCGAGGATCATCGTTCGGGACATGAGGAGCCCAAGGGCCAGGGCGAGGCGCAGCCGGGCGTCGGCGAGCCGCAGCCGGCGCAGCAGTGAGCCCTTTTCCCGACGCTGCTCGAAAAATTAACTTGCGCGCGACGCAATATGTCGCCATTCGATAGGTCAAGCTGCGACCTCTGACGCCTCTGCACGCAGCCAATTCGAAACAACGAGCGGCGGCGTACCAATGGAGAAGAAAATGGCTCTGCAGACCTCTGGGAAGGACATCGTCAAGTCTCTGGCGTGGTTCATCGGCGCGATCGCGCTGATCATCACCTTGGTTCATTTCGCCCCCATCATTTCCCACGGGGGCTGAGCGGGACACTCTCGCTGGCGCTACGCCGGTCGCGATCCGTCAGTGATCACGGCCGGCGTCCTCGCATTCGGCGGCCCGCGCGCGCCGAATGCGCATTTGGATTTGCTCGACCGCGCCGCTATTGTCCGCGACCATCACAGGCGAGGTCGCGAGCATATGGTCGAAAGAACGTCGGGCGATGGCCGTATAGAGGCCTATCTTCTGCATGAGATGAAGGCGGAGATCGACGAGCTCGCGCGCAGCGAGGTCGACGACGTCACGAAATTCATCCATGCGCGCGCCCGCGAGGTCTATTGGACGGTGACGCGCCTGCTCGGCCTCGGCCGCCTGCACGACGGCGTATGGCGAAAGCCGAGCGACGATAAGGCGGGCGCGTGGCGCACAGCGCTCGCCGGCGATATTCCGCCGCCTGCGACGCAGGCGCGGCTGCTCGTCGATATGACGGCGACACATCGCACCATCGGCCGCACCGGCATTCAGCGCGTCGTTCGCGAGATCGCGCGCGCGATGGTCGAGAGCGGCGCCGGAATTCCCGTCTTCATGGAGGATGGGCGGCTCTTTTCCCATTTCACACATGCCAATCTTCCAGACGAGGTGACGCCGGCCGCCGGCGATAAATTTCTTCTGCTCGACGCCGGCTGGCACCTCACGGCGGAATATTCGCGAATGATCGAAATTGTCGCGCAGGCCGGCGGCGAGACGATCGGCTGCCTCTACGATCTCATTCCGATTCTCTATCCTTCCGTGGTGACGAATTCCGCGCATCGGGCCTTTGTGGAATGGTTCGATCTCCTCATTCGCGAGAGTGACGCGATCGTCGGCATCTCCAAGGCGGTCATCGATGAATTCCAGGCCTATGCACGGGAGCGTGGGCTGCCGTGCAAGCCGGGCTTGCGGCTCGGCTGGTGGCCGCTCGGCGCAGATTTTCGCGCGCCGGGCGACGAGGCGCCGTCACCGCGCGCCGTCGAGGCCGCGGCGGGAGGACAGCCGCTTTTTCTCAGCGTCGGCACGCTGGAGCCGCGCAAAGGCCATGCGGTTGCGCTCGGCGCTTTCGATCGCTGGTGGGAGCAGGGCGCCGATGTCCGCTATGTCATCGTCGGCGCGAAAGGCTGGAATGTGCGGGCGCTCGAACGGCGCATTCGGGAGCATCCCGAATTCGGCCGTCGCCTGTTCTGGCTGCGCGGCGTGAGCGACGCCGATCTGCGCTATCTCTACGAGCGCACGCATGCGCTCGTGTTTCCCTCCATCGCCGAAGGCTTCGGCCTGCCGCTCGTCGAGGCGGCGCATTTCGGCGCGCGCGCCATAGCGAGCGACATTCCAGTGTTTCGCGAGGTGGGCGGCGACTGGGCGTCTTATTTCGATGCGGGCGACAGCGGCGCTCTGCTCGCCCGGCTGAAGGAGGCGCTCGCCTCTCCGCCCGCTGCGCCGACCTGCGACATATTGTCCTGGGGGCGCTCCGCGGAGGCGCTGGCGCGCCTTCTGCGCGAGGGCGACTATCCTGCCCGGCTTTCGGAAAACGTCGCCCTGGAGGCGCGCTGAGGCGCCTCAGAATGGGTGATATTGGAAGAGCCAGTTCTCCGACAAAGCTTCGTTCTTATGCGCGAGGAAGAGCCGCATCTCGACGGGATCATGTCCATCGACGGTGAGATCGAATTGCGCGCGCCAATGTCCCGGCACGCCGTCGAACACGGCTTCCGTGTAGATGTAGGAGAAGCTTCCGCGCGAGGACCAGAGCACCGGCTCCGGCTTCACGCCGAAGGGTAGGCGCGCGAGCGGTCCGCCGAGAAACTCCACCATGAATTTGCGCACGCCTTTGGGGCGCGGCTTGCCGGGCTGGCCGCCATTGCCGAGCCGCGTCGCCACGCAGCGCGCGAGCGGAGTCGGATCGGGCTCGTCGGCGAGCCAATGCAGGCGATAGGAGAAGTCGAATGACGCGCCGGGAACGGCGGGCTTCGCCGGAACCCACATTGCGACGATATTGTCGTGGATCTCGTCGTCGGTCGGAATCTCGACGAGCTGAATCGTTCCCTTGCCCCAATCGCCCTTGGGCTCGATCCACACGCTCGGACGGCGATCATAGAAAACGCCGTCGAGATAGTGATCGAAATTGCGGTCGCGCTGCAGCAGGCCGAAGCCTTTCGGATTTTCGTCGGCGAAGGCGGAGGCCATCACGCGATCGGGATTGTTGAGCGGGCGCCATAGACGCTCGCCGCGGCCGGTCCACATTGCGAGGCCGTCGGAATCATGCACCTCCGGCCGCCAATCGACGGCAGTGGGCTTTTTGGTTTCGGAGAACCAATACATGGAGGTGAGCGGCGCTATGCCGAAACGCTCGAAGGCGCCGCGCAAATGCAGCGAGCAGTCGACGTCCATCACGACGCCCTTGCCGCGCTTCGCCAAGATGCGAAAGGCGCCGACGATGGAGGGACCTTCGAGCAGGAGATGCAGCGGCAGTCCGTCTTCCGTCTCCGGGCCGATATAGACATTGGTGAAATCTGGAAACTCCTCCGGCCGGCCGGAGACCCAAGTGTCGAGCGCGACGCCGCGCGCTGAGAGCCCATATTGGCGCAATTCGCCGATGGCGCGGAAATAGGAGGCGCCGAGAAAGGCGACCCAATCATTCTTGCGCCAGTCGAGCGGGCCGTCCTTGGGCTCCTGAATGCGAAAGCCGGCGAAGCCCGCGCCCGGCGGCAGACGACGGGCGATCGAATCCTCCGGCATGTCGAAATATTTGGGATTGTAGAGCACCTCGCGCGCTTCGCCGCCTTCCACCGCATAGAAGCGGACGGCCTTTTTGAAGAACATGCCGAGGTGGAAGAATTCGACCGGGAAACGGCCGGCGCCGGTGGTGAGCGCGTAATTGGTGTCGTAGCTGATCTTGCCCCAGGCCTCATAGTCGATCTTGGAGGTGATCTCTGGATCGGGCTGGCTCGGCGGTCGGAAAGGCTCCGCTATGCGGCGGCGCGCGGTCTCCTTCAGACGCTCGAAGGAGAAGGGTTCCGCCGGCCCGAGATCGAGACGGCCGGGAACGGGCTGGGCTTCGGCCTCGTCGGCGCCCAATGCGCCGAGCGCGCCTGTAGCGGCCGCGGCCTTGAGGAAGGAGCGGCGATCCGTGTCGTCGATCATGCAGGGAACCTCGCGGGGCGGGGAAGCGCCTGTCGTCGGCCTAGGGTCGAAAAATCAGCGGATAGGCTCGTGGCGGACGGCGGTGCGCATGAAGAAATACAGGCCGACCAGACCGGCCAGCGCGAAGACGATCTCGAAAATGCGGCTGATGGCCGGATCGAGCTGAAACAGGCCGCCGAGCGCCCAGCCGGCGGCCCAGGAGGTCGCGACCAGCTCCGTGCCGACCAGGATCGCGACGGCGACCAGGGTCGACAAATGCACCAGGTTCAACGGTTTCTTGCTCATCGGGCGAGGGACTCCGCGCTCATCGTCCAGAGGAACCTGCTATACGATCGGCCGGCCCGGCGCAAGTCGGCGCCCCGGAGGCCGCGGAACGCCTCTTGCGATGCGCCGCGCGCCGCTGGTATTCTGTAAGAGGGGCGACGCAGGCGCTTTTTTTGTTTTTTCGTGCGCTGAAGCAAGGTCGCTGCATTTTCAGGGGCGGGGCTATGGGTGGAGTCGTCGAGCGCGTCGTCATTCGGCATTTGTCGGGGTCGAAGGCCAATCAGATCGAGCAGCTTCCGATCGGCGATCTGAAAGAGATCACCATCGGCCGCGATCCGACATCGAAAATCGCATTCGATCCCACCATAGACGGCGTCGTCAGCCGGCAGCACGCCGTCATCCGGATCGAGGGCGAAGGCGACGATCTGAAGTTCGAGCTGATCGACCTCGGCTCCAGCAATGGCACTTTTCTCAACGGTCAGCGCATCTCGCAGAACGCGGAATTGCTGCCCGAGGACAAGATCGAGCTCGGCGGCGCCAAGGGGCCGAAATTCACCTTCGATCTGCAGCCGCGGCCGGCCAGCTTCGCGGCGCGCACGCGCGTCATCGGCATAGACGATTCCGCCGCGACCCGGCTGATCGAGACGGCGCAGACGGCGGCCTCCACCGCCGTCGCCCAGATAAGCTCGACGTCGACCCAGGCGCCCCCGCACAAGGCCGGCGTCGGCCAGGAGACGGTGCAGCGGCTGATCGTCGAGGAGCGGCGCTCGGTGAGCCGCACCTGGGGCGCCGTGGCGGCGGGGCTGCTCGCCTTCATCGCGCTCGGCGGCGGCGCCGTCTATTGGAAGCAGATCAAGGACGACGAGCGCCATCAGGCCGATCTCGCCGATGTGAAGGCGGACGCCAAGCACGCCGATCAGCGCAGCGCTGCGCTGCAGGGCGAGGTGAAGACCAATCTCATCGGCATGACGCCGCTCGACATCTACAACAAATATTCCAACGCCACCGCGCGCGTCGATCTGCGCTGGCGTCTCTTCGACACGCAGACCGGCAAGCCGATCTTCCATCAGACCTTCCGGTTCGGAAAGGACACGCTGCCGGCCTATGTGCGCTTGCCCAATGGCAAGGTCGTGCGCTGGCTGACGCTCGAGGACGATCAGCGCTCCAATCTGCAGATCGCCGGCTCGGGACGCGGCTCCGGCTTCGTCATCAGCGAGCAGGGCTATCTGCTCACCAACAAGCATGTCGCCGCCGGCTGGAAGGTGACTTACGATTCCCCGCGTCTCGGCTATGTGTTCGATCTCGGCGGCGGCCCGGGCGCCAAAAACGCGAAGCTGCGGAAGCCTGTCGGCGTCATCGATCTCGAATCCGAGGATTACGCCGATCTCAATATGTGGGTGCCGGAAGCGGGCGGCGTCATTTTCCCGTCGAGCGTCGCCATTCCGATCGGCCGCAACAATATTCCCGACATGACGCGCAATGAGCAGCGCACTTTCGAGGGCCGCAATGAGCAGCTCGAGGTGCGTTTCCCCGGCGCTCGCCTCGGCGTCAACGCCTCGCTGGTGCGCGCTTCGGCGGATTCGGACGCCGCGCTCATCAAGATCGACTCGCCGCAACTGCTCGACAAGGTCGAGCTCGCCGACGACGATCAGGTGACGATCGGCGAGAAGGTCATCGTGCTCGGCTATCCCGGCATTTCGGTGGAGAACGTCCAGCGTCAGGTGACGGTTGAGAACGGCCTGACGCGCGTTCAGAACGAGGTCATTCCCGAGGCGACGGTGACGGATGGCATCGTGTCCAAGCTCTCCACGGGCTATAAGGAGAAGGACGGCGTCACGCTGACCAGCGCCGGCGAGCGCATTCAGCTCAGCGTGCTCGCCACCGGCTCCGGCAATAGCGGTGGGCCGGTGTTCAACGCCAATGGCAGGGTCATCGGCCTGTTCACCTACAGCCGCAGCCGCGGCGACGCGCGCGTGACGCTCGCCGTGCCGATCAAATTCGGGCGCGACCTGCTGCGCGCGCAGCGCAACTGATCGAAGGTCGGGGAAATGGCGACGGGGCGCGAGGCTCCAGAAGACGCTTTCCGCGTCGTCGGCGCGATGCGGACCGACGTCGGCCGCGTGCGCTCCTCCAATGAGGACAGCGTCGCCTTTGTCGCGCCCGCGCCGGGCGCGCCGGAGGCGAGACAGGGCTATCTCGCCATCGTCGCCGATGGAATGGGCGGACACGCCGCTGGCGAGGTGGCGAGCGCGCTCGCGACGGAAGTCGTGCGCCGCGTGTTCTACTCGCTCGACGTCGAGCCGCCGCGCGCGCTGAAAGCGGCCTTCGAGGCCGCCAATCGCGCCATCTTCGAGCAGAGCGCGCGCGAGCCCGAATGCAAGGGCATGGGCACGACCTGCACCGCCGTCGTCATTCGCGACGGAAAACTGTGGCTCGCCCATGTCGGCGACAGCCGCGCCTATATGCTGCGCGGCCGTGAGGTGACGCAGCTCTCCGACGATCAGACGCTGCACGCGCAATTGGTGCGCGAGGGCGTGATGACGCAGGAGGAGGCCGAGCGCAGCCCCGGCGGCAATGTCATTCTGCAGGCGGTCGGCACGCGCAAGGAGGTGGCGCCGACCATTTGGTCAGAGGGGCTGCCGCTCGCGATCGGCGACACGATCATTCTGTGCTCGGACGGGCTCTCCAATCTCGTTTCCGAAGCGCAGCTCGTCGCCGCGATCACTGATCGCTCGCCACAGGACTCCTGCAATTTGCTGGTGGAAGCCGCGCTCGTGGCGGGCGGACACGACAATATTTCCGTCGGCGTGTTTCAGATCGTCTCGCCGCCGCCCGGCGCGCGCGATCAGGCGGCGACGCAGAAGATTCCCGTCGTCGCGGACGGCGCGCCGCCGACGCGCGTCATCGTCGTTCGATAGAGGCATGAGGTCATGAACGACCAGAGAATGATCGGCCATTACCGGATCGTCGAGCTGCTCGGGACCGGCGCGATGGGCAAGGTGCATGTCGCCTTCGACACATTCATCGAGCGCGAGGTCGCGATCAAATCGCTGCGCCCCGAGCTGACGCAGGATCCCGAATTCGTCGGGCGCTTCAAGGCCGAGGCGCAGAGCCTCGCGCGCCTCAACCATCCCAATATCACCACGCTCTACTCGCTGCTGCCCGAGGGTAGCGAACTCTATATGGTGATGGAGCTGGTGCGTGGCCGCGCGCTGGACGATGTGCTGCGCGAGCGCGGCGGACCGCTCGGCGTCAAAGAATGTCTCGCCATCATCTCGCAGGCGGCCGATGGCGTCGCCTATGCGCATCAGATGGGCGTGATCCATCGCGACATAAAGCCGTCCAATCTGATGATCGGCAATGACGGCCGCGTGAAGATCATGGATTTCGGCATCGCCCGCGTGCAGGGCAGCGTGCGCATGACGCGCGCCGGCACGGCGATCGGCACGCCGCTCTATATGGCGCCGGAGCAGCGTCGCGGCAGCGAGGGCGACGAGCGCAGCGATCTCTATGCGCTCGCCGTCGTTCTCTACGAAATTCTCTCCGGCGCGGCGCCCTTCGCCGGTCTCGACGAGGTGGAGCTTCTGCAAGCGCAGATCGGCAAAGATCCGCCGCCGCTGGTGCCGCGCATCCCCGGCGTGACGCCGGAGCTGGAAGCCGCGATCATGAAGGCGCTGGCCAAGCGGCCGGAGCAGCGCTATCTGTCGATCCGCGCCTTCAGCGACGCCATTGGCGCGACCGTGCTGCGCATCGACGCCACATCCATTGTGCAGAGCCCCGCGCATCTTCTCGACAAAGCGACGCAGACGAGCGCGAGCGCCGGCTCCGCCGCCTCTCTGCCCTCCGTCGCTCTGGCCGTCGCCAAGAGCCGTTCGAGCTCGCTGGCGCGGCGGTTCAAATCGCTGCATCCGGCCGTGCAGGGCGTGTCGGTGGCTGTCGTCGCCTTTGCGGCCGTCGCGCCGCTGCTGTTCGGCGGCGACGGCGATAGCGTCAATAAGAAGCGCGAGTTCGACAAGGCCGAGCGCGAGCGGCGCGCGGCCGCCGAGCTCGAGAGCGAGCGTCGCCAGACGGCGAAGACTTTGGATTTCGGTCAGACCGGCGAGATCAAGCCGGTGCGAAACGAGATCGAGCGTCCGGCCGCGTTGACGAACGATACGCCGCCAGCCAAGCCCAAATGCAATGAAGGCTTCAGCATCGCCGATTGCCAGCCCTCGACAGTGCCGGGCCAGAAGACTGCGGCCGTCGAGCAGGCGTCCCTCGGCGCGTCTTCGACGATCGCCGATCTACGCCGAGCGGTCAAAGAGAAAGAGTTCGACCGCGCTTCGTCGATCGGCGAGTTTCTCGCCGCTTCAGGCGAGCGCGAGGCGCAATTCATCATCGGCATGATTGCGCTGAAAGGGCAGGGGCGTCCGCAACATCTTCCGACCGCCTTCAAATGGATCAAGAAAGCCGCCGACAAAGACTTTCCCGAAGCGCAGGCCGTGCTCGGCAATATGTATCAGAACGGCGACGCCGACGGGGGCGAGAATGTCGAGGAGGCCGTGCGCTGGTATATGAAGGCTGCGGAGCAGAATAATCCGCGCGGCCAGTTCTGGCTTGGCAAGGCCTTCGAGAAGGGCGTGCCCAATGTGCTGAAGAAAGACGCGAAAAAGGCGGGCGATCTGTTTCGCCTCGCCAAGGCCCAGGATTTTCCAGGCGCCGCGGAGGCGCTGGAGGCGCTCCGCAAATCCGGCAAATATTGACGGCGCGTTTGGCGGATCAATAATCCGCCTTGCCGAGCCCGGTCGCGCCTTTGGTCGACGTTCCGCCGCCATTATCGCCGCCGCCGCCTCCGCCGCCCCCACGATGTCCGCGCCGCGAGGCGTGACGGGCGGCGCCGCCGCCCCCTCCGCTCTGATGGCGGACAGGGCGCGCCGGCCTGCGCGGCGGACGATAACCGCCGCCGTAGCCGCCTCCATAGCCGCCGCCCGTCGGCCCGAGATGCAGCCGGAAGGGGCCGAAGCCGATATATTGCGCATTGGCGGGAGCGGCCTCGAGCGCGGCGATCGGCAGCGCGAGGAGCCCTGCTAGCAGGCCACGGCGGGAAAGTTTCGGCAATTCCTCTGCAGAGGACGCGCCATGCAATTCGCCACTATGTTCGTCGATCATCTTCGCCAGCCTGAAAAATTCCCCGCTTGAACTATCAGGTGTGGCCTCGACATTGTCAAACGCGCTCTGCCTCGCTCGCGGCGCGACGATTCGGGTCGCGCCGCGGCTCCGCCAAACCTACCAGCCCCAGCCCCAGCCACCGAAGCTCGCGCCAACGAGCCCATAGCCGGCGCCGTAGCCTCCTCCGTAGCCGCTGTAGCCGTACGGGTAGGCATAGCCATAGGAATAGGCGGGGTAGGCGATCACTGGCGTCGCCACCACCTCGGGCTGGGCCACATAGACCGTCCGGCGCTCGACGATGCGGCGCACATAGCTCGTTCTGTGCTCGCAAGTCGGCTGCTCGTATTTCGGCGGCTCGTATTCGGTTCTTTCCTCGCAAACTTGCCGACAGCGCTTCTCCTTGGCGACGGCGGCGTCGACGCCGAGCATGCCGATGACGAGCGCCGCGGCGCCGACGATCGATAATCTGACGACTGTGCTCATGATGCGGTTCTCCTTCGTCTGCGCTTGGAACGAATATGCGCGAACGCGGTTGAACCTATGTCGCCGATCCGCAGCGGCGAGCGTGTTTCTTCGTTTCGACGCCTTTTGACGAAAATCAAATTCGTCGCGTTTTGTCTGAGATTTTCATGGTTTTGCGGCTGCGGTCGATTGACGCTGCGGCCACGCGCGCGCTCGTCGCGCGTCGCTGCGAACGCTTAATCTCTCATGCAAGCCTGGCGTCTCGAATTATCGCACAGGCGACTGGAGGAATCGGCAATGTCCACTTACGGAGCCAATGATCCGATCGTTTTCGCTTTGCTCGCCGAAGCCGTGGTGATCGCCGTCGTCGCCGTGTCGATCGTCGGCTATCTGCTTTTCAAAGCGAGCGCGCGCGCCTTGAGCAAGCCGCACGCGCATTGAAGAGTCGAAAGCGTGACCGAGCCGACCCCGTCTTTCGGCGGGATCGGCCATTTGCATTGACTAGAAGTGATAATTGAGGCCGCCGCGGATCGTCGACGTGTCGATATTCGTCTGCAGCGCGTTGGCCGAGAAATCGAAATAGCGATCTCCGCCGACGGAGGTGAAGAGATATTCGGCCTTGGCGGAGAGATTGGGCGCGACGCCGAATTCGATGCCGGCGCCGAGCGCCCAGCCGGCGAGGAACTTCGACTGCTGGCCGTAGAAGCCCTGGAAGGCGTTGTTCACGCTCGCCGTCGTGTTGCTGCCGGCGAAGCCGCCGGTGACGAACAGCAGAGCGCGATCGACAGTGACGCCGGCGCGCGCGCGAATGGTGAGCGTGTTGTCGACGGAGCCATTGCCGGAGACGCCGGCGAAAGGCGAGCGTCCGTCCTTCGAGCTGTTGAAATCGAAGTCGCCTTCGACGCCGACGAGGAAGTTGGGCGCGAAGGTGAGATTATAGCCGGCCGTGCCGCCCACGACCCACCCGTTGGGCTGGCCGAGCAGATTGCTGCTGCCGTTCTGGAACGCGCCCAGCGCATAGCCGCCGTTGATGCCGATATAAAAGCCCTGCCAGGTGAATGCCGGCGGCGGGCTGTAATAATCGGCGGCGGGAGCCGAGCGCCGCGGCAGATCGGCGGCGAGGGCGGAGGCGCCGGCGCAGAGCAGGGCGGGCGCCAGCAGCGCGGGAAGCAGCATAGGTCTCATCGAACTCGACTCCACATTCGCGCGCCTTCAAGGGCCTTCGGCTCGCGGTCACAAAACTCGGCGCAGGCGAGGGGCAAGGCCCAGCCAGAGCTCAGTCGAATTAAAATCGTTCACGTTAACGGAACCTTTCCGCGCCCGAGCCCGCGCTCACGGCGAAGCAAAACCACGGCGCGCTGGAATGTATTGATTGTGTCGAAACCATGTTATATTTAGAATTAACCGAGCCGTTCTGGCCATTATCCATTTTATTTTGATCATCACATCGCATAGTGGCGTTGAGATTGCCTAATAATTCGTAAAATCGTCCGTGGTTACGTCTCGGCGGCGCATTGACCGCGTCGGCGCGGCGTGAGAATTGCCTTGTACGGCGGCAAGATGGGGATTCGGGCGATGAGCGCTGGCGGCGCAGGCGGTTCGGGGCCGGTTCTGGTGACGGGCGCGGCGCGGCGCATCGGCTTGGCGATCGCCGGACGGCTGGCGCATGGCGGCCGTCCGGTGGTGCTGCACGCCTCGCATCGCTCCATAGAGGAGGCGGAGCTCGCCGCGGAGGCGATCCGCGCAAAGGGCGGCCGCGCGGCCGTGGTCGGCGCCGATCTCTCCGACGCGCGCGAGACAGAGGCGCTGATGGGGCTCGCCGCGCGCGCTTTCGGGCCGGTGACGCTGCTCGTCAACAACGCCTCGGTGTTCGAGCTCGACGCCGCGCAGGATTTCTCGGTCGAGGTCTTCGATCGGCAATTCGCGGTCGATCTGCGCGCGCCGCTGCTGCTGGCGCGCGACATGGCCGCGCAATTGCCGGAGGAGGCGGAAGGGGCGATCGTCAATATCGTCGATCAGCGCGTGTTTCGGCTGACGCCGCGCTACTTCACCTATACGCTGGCGAAGTCCGCTCTGTGGACGGCGACACGCACCATGGCGCAGGCTTTCGCGCCGCGCATTCGCGTCAACGCCGTGGGGCCGGGGCCGGTGTTTCCCAACGCCGTGCATGGTCAGAAGGGCTTCGAGACGGAAGCGCGTGGCGTGCCGCTGCGCCGTCCGGCGGATGTGTCCGGCGTTGTCGACGCCGTGGTGTTTCTCGCCGAGGCGCGCAGCGTCACCGGGCAGATGATCGCCGTGGACGGCGGCCAGCATCTCGCCTGGGAAACGCCCGACGTGCTGCCGGATTAGCGCATCGACGGGCATGACAAAGCGTCCGCGATAGGGGAAAAGGCGCGAATGCGTCCCTCGATCCTCGATCCGCTGTTCGGCCGCGCCGCCGCCCTTCCGGGCATAGGCCCCAAGACGGCCAAGCATTTCGACCGGCTGCTCGCTCGGCCGGGCAAGGAGACGCGTCTCGTCGACGTGCTGTTTCATTTGCCGATCAATCTCGTCGACCGCAGCCTGCGCCCCGCCATCGCCGAAGCGCCGACGGATCGCGTGGTCGTGCTGAAGGTGCGCGTCACCGAGCATCGCAAGCCGCAGGGGCGCTACGCCAAGGCGCCGTTCAAAGTCCATGTCGAGGACGACACCGGCGACGCCGAGCTGGTCTTCTTCCTCTCCAACGCCGATTGGATCGAGCGCAGCCTGCCCATAGGCGCGACGCGCTGGGTCTCCGGCAAGATCGAGCTCTATGACGGGCGCCGGCAGATCGTGCATCCCGATCGCGTGCTGGACGAGGCGGGCCTCGCCAAGCTGCCGCCGGCGGAGGCCGTGCACGGCCTCACGGAGGGGCTGCAAGAGCGCTTCGTGCAGCGCGCCGTCGCCGGAGCGCTGGAGCGCCTGCCAAAGCTGCCGGAGTGGCAGGACGCCTCGGTGCTCGAGGCCAACGGCCTTCCCGATTTCGCGACGGCGCTCGCTGCCGCGCAAAACCCCAAATCGCCGGCCGACATAGAGCCGGCCAGCAAGGCGCGCCAGCGCCTCGCGCTGGACGAGCTGCTGTCGCAGCAATTGGCGCTTCGGCTCATCCGCTCGAAGATGCGGCGCGAGCCGGGCCGCGAGAACGCCGGCGACGGACGCATCACGCGCCTCATAGAAGGCGCGCTACCCTATGCGCTCACCGGCGCGCAGCAGCGTGCGCTCGTCGAGATACGCGAGGATTTGGCGTCCTCGCGGCGCATGTTGCGGCTGCTGCAGGGCGATGTCGGCGCCGGCAAGACCATTGTCGCGCTGCTGGCGATGGCGAGCGTCGTCGAATGCGGCCGGCAGGCGGCATTGATGGCGCCGACGGAAATTCTCGCGCGCCAGCATTATGAGCGCCTGCTGCCGCTCGCCGAAGCGGCGGGCCTGCGCCTCTGCCTGCTCACGGGAAGAGCCAAGCCCTCCGAGCGCGCGCGTCTCTACGAGACCATTGCGACCGGAAGCGTCGATATCGTCATCGGCACGCACGCTCTGGTGCAGAGCGAGCTCGCCTTCGCCGATCTCGGCCTCGCCGTCGTCGATGAGCAGCATCGCTTCGGCGTGCAGCAGCGTCTGGCGCTCGGCGCCAAGGGCGAGAGCGTCGATGTTCTGGTGATGACGGCGACGCCGATTCCGCGCTCGCTGGCGCTCACCTATTTCGGCGATATGGACAGCTCCATTCTCGACGAGAAGCCGCCGGCCGCTCGCCCATCGACACGCGCGCGCTGCCGGTGTCGCGCATCGGCGATGTGGTGGAGGGCGTGCGCCGCGCTCTCGCTTCCGGCGCGCGCGTCTATTGGGTGTGCCCGCTGGTGGAGGAGAACGAAGACCTCGATCTCGCCGCCGCGCAGGATCGTCACGAGGATCTGACGCGTATTTTCGGCGAGATCGTCGGCCTCGTTCACGGCCGCATGAAAGCGCCCGAGCGCGACGCCGCAATGGAGGCGTTCAAGCAGGGCGAAACGCGCATACTCGTCGCCACCACTGTCATAGAGGTCGGCGTCGACGTGCCGGAGGCGACGGTCATGGTGATCGAGCACGCCGAACGCTTCGGCCTCGCGCAATTGCATCAGCTGCGCGGGCGCGTCGGGCGCGGCTCCGGCAAATCCTCCTGCTTGCTGCTCTACAAAGGCCCGCTCGGCGAGACGGCCAAGGCGCGGCTCGTCATGCTGCGCCAGACCGAGGACGGCTTCCGCATAGCGGAGGAGGATTTGCGCCTGCGCGGGGAAGGAGAAATTCTCGGCGCGCGGCAATCCGGTCTGCCGGGCTTCCGCCTGGCCGATCTCTCGGCCCATGCGCGGCTGCTGGCCATAGCGCGCGACGACGCCGAGCTGACCCTGCGCCGCGACCCGGACCTCTCCGGCCCGCGGGGCGAGGCGCTGAGGGTTCTGCTCTATCTCTTTGAGCGCGACGAGGCGGTGAAGCTGCTGCGGGCGGGATGATCGCCGGGGCCTTTATCGGGCGCGCCATTGCGCGTAAATTCCAGACCCGAGCCGCGGCGCGGCGAAAATGAAAATAAGCGGGCGGCGAGCGCCCGCAAAGGGAGAGCGAGTTGTCCTATCTGCACACGATCTGGAGCCAATTGTCGTGGAGCGACAAATGGGTCCTCGGCATAAACGTCTTTCTCGCCGTCGTTTTCTTCGCCTCCTGGCGGAACAAGAAGCGCCGCCAGAAGCAGGGGGAGTGAGCGCGCTCAGCCGGCGCCGCGCAGGCTCGCGGCCGTCTGGCCGAAGAGAATCTTGCGCTCCTCTTCCGTGAAGCCGTCGCGCGGGCGGGAGAGGATCTCGCCTTTCGCATAGGCGCGCTCGACCGCCGGCCGCGCGCGCATCGTCTCGAGCCAGCGCCGCACATTGGGAAAATCGTCGAGATTTTGTCCCTGCCGCTCATATGGGACGATCCAGGGATAGGCGGCCATATCGGCGATGGAATAGTCATCGGCGATGTAGTCTCGTCCCGCGAGGCGCTTGTCCAGCACGCCGTAGAGACGATTGGTCTCGTTCACATAGCGATCGATCGCGTAAGGAATCTTCTCCGGCGCGTAATTGCGGAAATGATGGTTCTGGCCGGCCATGGGGCCGAGCCCGCCGACCTGCCAGAACAGCCATTCGAGCACGCGCGCGCGGCCGCGCAGATCGCTCGGCAGAAAGCGCCCCGTCTTCTCGGCGAGATAGACGAGGATCGCGCCAGATTCGAACAGCGAGACCGCGGCGCCGCCGTCGGCCGGCGCATGGTCGACGATGGCCGGCATGCGGTTGTTCGGCGCGATGGCGAGAAAGGCGGGGAAAAATTGCTCGCCCTTCGAAATGTCGACGGGGACGATTTTATAGGCGAGCCCCGCCTCCTCGAGAAAGATCGTGATCTTGTGGCCATTGGGCGTGGGCCAAAAATGGAGGTCGATCATATGAGGTCTCCGTGTCATGCGAGGACTTGCTACTCGCTATTCGCACGTCCCAAAGGAATCGTGACATAGAAAGTCGATCCTTGTCCCGGCTGCGATGTCACCGACAGCCGCCAGCCATGACGATCGGCGATGGATTTGCAGATCGCGAGGCCTATGCCGGTGCCGGGATATTTGCCTTTCGGATGCAGCCGCTTGAACGGCTCGAAGACGAGCTGCGCATATTTGCTCTCGAAGCCGATGCCATTGTCGGCGAAGGCGACGACGATCTCGCGCTCGTTCTGCGTCGCCCGGATGACGATCTCCGGCGCGCAATCCGGCTTGCGATATTTGAGCGCGTTGGAGACGATATTATGCGTCAGCCGCGCGAATTGCGAGCGGTCGGCGCGAAAGGCGACATGCGGCGCGTCTATGCGCAGGCGCGCGCCGCTCTCCGCGATCGCCTCGGAGAGGTCATCGACCGCGAGGTCCAGCTCATCGCGCAGATCGAGCTCCTGCACATTCTGCGCATCGTTGATCGCGCGCGAATAGGTGAGGAGATCGTCGACCAGCTCGCGCGCGCGCAGCGCCGAGGAGCGCATCACGCTATTGGCGTAGCTCATGTCGTTCTCATTGGCGCTGGAGATCGCCTGCTCGAGAATATCCGCGAATGCGGCGATCTTGCGCAGCGGCTCCTGCAGATCATGCGAGGCGACATAGGCGAATTGCGCCAGACGCTCATTGGCGCGCTCCAGCTCCGCCGCGCGCTGCGACAGCGCATTCTCTGCCTCGCGCCGCGCGGTGATGTCGAGCACGGTCGCCAGCACGATCGCGCCGCTCTCGCTCTCGATCGGCGTCAGCCCGATCTCGACCGGAAACTCGCTGCCGTCGCGCCGCGTCGCCTTCAGATCGCGTCCGGCGCCCATCGGGCGCTTGCTCGGATGCGCGAGGAAGCTCTGGCGCAAGGAGGAATGCGCCGCCCGCATGCGCGCGGGGACGAGAATATCGATGGACTTTCCAACCAGTTCGTCGCTACGATAACCGAACATACGCTCGGTCTCCGCGTTGACGAATTGAATGAGTCCATCGGCGCTGCTGACGATCATGGCGGCAGGCGCCGACTCTACCGCGAGGCGAAAATGATCGTCGCCTATGCTGTCGAAGCTCATCCTCGCACCCCTCGTCGCGCGCATCTGTCAGCGCTCGTTGCTGCGCGCGGGGCGACCGCATCCTATCTGATAGGAGACAGCGTCTGAGAAACGAGCGCAAGTCGAGAAGATGGGGATTGTGATGTCCGCTGTCGAGACGAAGAATCGGGCCTGCCGCGTATTGATCATCGAGGACGATCAGGACGACGTCTTTCTGTTCAGGCGAGCCCTCGATTCCGTGCGCTCCTTGCTGGAGCGCGACATAGAATGCGAGCAGGTCGACAATGGGCTGGACGCTATCTTTCTCGTCTCGCGCGAGGAGATCACCAGGGCCGTTCAGTTCTCTATACTTTATAGCGGACGGGCGATTCCCGTCGCGACGGATGTGTGAATCTATAGGCGACAACCCGAATCGGAGGTTGTCGCATGCAGGTGTCGCTTCTGGAGATTTTGCGGGACATTCCGGATCATCGTCGCCGAGAAGGCAAGCGGTTCGATCTTTCGACGGTGCTGCTCTACGCGATCATCGCCATGGTCGGCGGCGCCAATTCTTATCGGCAGATGCATGAGTTCATTCGCGCGCATCGTCTGCGATTGAACGACGCCTTCGGCCTGAAGCTGCCCTACACGCCATCCTACACCGGTCTGCGGCTGATCCTGCAAGGCGTCGATCCGGCAGCGTTGGAGGCGGCGTTTCGACGTCATGCCGCGAGCATGCCGGCGCCGCCCGCCGTGCAGGGGCTGACGGCGATCGCCGTCGACGGGAAGACTCTGCGCGGCAGCTTCGATGCGTTCAGCGACCGGAAGGCCGCGCACATGATGTCGGCGCTGCGACACGCCGATCGGATCGTGCTCGCGCATGTGATGGTCGCCGAAAAGAGCAATGAGATTCCCACCGCTCCGGAGCTGATCGAAGCGCTGGGATTGAAGCGCTGCCTGTTCACGCTCGACGCAGAACACTGCCAAAAAAACTGTTCGAACGCGTGATCGCGTCCGGCAATCACCTGCTGACGCAGGTGAAGGACAATCAACCGGGCCTGCGTCGCCGGCTCGAACTCGGCGCGGCGGGCCGCAAGCCGAGCGGCTCTGCGACGAGCCAGTCGAAAGGCCGCAACCGCTGGGAGACGCGAAAGCTTTCTGTCTTTCCAGCGAAGGCGTGGTTCCGCCATACGGCGTGGGAGCCGCTCATAAAGACCGTGCTGCGGCTGGAGCGCACAATCTACCGCCGCGATCCGGCGACCGGTCTTTTGAAGCAGACGATCGAGACCGTCTATTGGGTGTCCTCGGCGACCGGCCCGACGCCCGAGCGTTGGAACGAATGGATCAGAGGCCATTGGCGCATCGAGAACGGCAGCCACTATGTGCGCGACGTGGCGTTCGCGGAGGACGCTTCGCGCATTCGCAAGAACCCGGACATCGTCGCGCGGCTCCGCTCCTTCGCCTATAATCTCCTGCGCGCCGATGGTTGCGACAACATCAAGAACGCCAGATGGCGCGCCGCTCTCAATATCCGAGCTGCCCTCGAAATGGCAGGGGCTCGTTAAGAACTGCACAGCCCTGAGGAGATCACGGACAAGCTTCCGGATGTGCTGGTGCTGGACCTCAACATGCCGCGGCTCGACGGCGTGAAGTTCTTGAAGTCGCTGCGCCGCTCACTGCTGCTGAAGGAGCTTCCGGTTTTCGTGCTGACGACCTCCACGGCGCCGTCGATCCACGAGGAGGCGATGCGGGCAGGCGCCGACAAGGTCTTCGTCAAGCCCAATGACGCAGAGGCGCTGCTCGCCATCGCGCTGGAGATCGTGAGCTCGGCGCTGGAGCGGCGCGGCGAGCCGGCGACGCGTCAGTAATACCAGAGGCCGTCGTGAAGCCCGCGCGGCGAGGGCGGCGGCGCCTGGCGGGGCGACGGATTGACGTAATCTCCGTAGTAGCCGCCGCCGTAGGGCGCGCCATAGCCGTAGGGCGCAGGGCCGCCGGCGTTCTGGCCGGGGGGAGGGGCGTGTCTCTGACGCTCGCGCTGACGCCGGCGCTGCTCATAGGCCTGCTCGCGCGCTTCCCACAGATCGCGTCGCTGCTCGGCGGCCTGCGCGCGCGAAGGCCCCGCGCCGCCTTCGCGCTGGCGCTCCCGCGCGAATGGCTCCGCGTGCGCCGAGGCCGCGACTGCGACGCCTGCGAAGACGATCGATGCGACGAGCAGGGCTTTCGACATGGGACGCCTCCGATTGCGAATGGAAGCCTAGTCTAGACCATGGCGCGGCCGCTGGCCGGCGGCGCGAGCGGATGTGGTTAAGCTCGTCTCTCGCGCTCGCGCGCGCGGCAACACTTTCTTCAGCCTTTGCTGGAAATGTCACAAATCTCGCCGCTCGAGGCGGCGGGTCGTTTTTCGCGATTGTGATGCGAAAGCTTCTTTGTGGAGCGGCGCCATGATGACGCTTGATCCGACGACGTTCGGCCCCGGCGACGAGGCCGCGAATCGAATCGCCTACGCCTGTCTGCCGCCGCCCACGACGCGCTGGGTGGTGCGCCGCAAGGCCGAAGTGGTGGCCGCGGTGCGCAGCGGCGTCGTCTCGCTGGACGATGTCTGCCGGCGCTATTCGCTGACGCGGGACGAGTTCGAGGCCTGGGCGAGCTGCATCGACCGCCATGGCGTCGACAGCTTGCGCACGACTCGCCTGCAATATTATCGCCGCCGCGCGGCGCGCCTCGCCGCGGGCAAGCGCTGAGCCGTCAGCCCTGCGGCTTGTGCTCGATCCGCAGCGCCTCGCCGGCGCGATGGGCGAGCGCGGTCTGAATCGGCCCCGCCAGAGCGGCCAGCAGCCAGGGTAGCCAGACCTCTATGCGCAGCGAATCGGCGAGCACGTCTATGCGCGCCTGCATATTATGGCCGAAGGCCCCGACCTTCAGATCGGCGGCGTTCCCGGTCCAGACGACCTCTGAATGGGCGAGCTTGTCCACATAGTCCCGCCGCAGCTGCTCGAGCCCAGCGGCGACGCGCGCTCTCGCGGTCTCGACGCCGAGATCGTGGCTCACGGTGATGACGATGGATTTTTGCATTGCGAGGCTCCCGTGCCGCCAATCTAGGCGGAGAGAGACGGATTTCACAGGGGACGACCTCGGCGGCCACGCGCCGAATCATTTCATAAGGACAGCGTAGGCCATTATAAAGCGATCGTTGAATCTAATTGTAATGAAATAGGAGCGCTTTGCAAAACCGGCGAACCCGTGATTCTCTGGGGCGTCCGAGGGATGTGAGTCACCGATGTCACGCCGCAACTTCAGCCAACCTTCGCTCGCCGACGCATTCGTGAAAGCCTATTCTCGTCCTGGTGGGTTTCTGGAAGATATCGCCAAGACGTTCGAGTGGAGCGCGTTCGACGTTATTTTGCGTCCGCTGCATTCTTCGAGCGACGGCGCGCCGGCCTATCCGCCACTGACCATGTTCAAGATCGTGCTGTTGCAGCAGTGGTATGGGCTGTCCGACCCCGCCGCCGAGGAGGCTGTGCGCGATCGCCTGTCGTTTCGGCGCTTTTGCGGGGTTCCGCTGGACGAGGAGACGCCGGACCATTCATCGATCGGCGGTTTCGTCAGCGGCTCGCCAAGCTCGGCCTCGACGAGAAACTACTTGCCGAGGTCAATCGACAACTCGACGCGCGCGGGCTGATCGTGAAGCGCGGCACGCTGGTCGACGCCACTATCATCGCGGCCGCCGTGAAGCCGCCGCCCCACGACGAGGGGCAGGTCAATCCGCGCGACCCGGACGCGAGCTTCACCAAGAAGAACGGCGAGACCTACTTCGGCTACAAGGCGCATCTGGCGGTCGACGAAGAAAGCGGCATCGTGCGCCAAGCGGAGATGACGAGCGCCGATCTGCACGACAGCCAGCGCGGCGAGGCGATGATCCAGGGCGATGAAGAGGCCTATTACGGCGACAAGGCATATGATAGCGCAGCGCTACGCAAGGCGTTGAACGACAAGAAGATCGACGACAAGATCGCCTATAAGGCGAAGCGCGGAGCGCGACAGCCGGACTGGCAGAGATGGTTCAACAAGACGGCGTCGAGCGTTCGCGTCGGCGTCGAGCGCGCCAACGCGACGATGAAGAACTGGTATGGGATGGCGCGAGTACGCTACCGCAGCCTCGCGCGCAACAATTGTCATCTTCAGTTCGTCGTCATGGCGATGAACATGAAGCGGGCGCGGGTTCTCGAAGCGGCGGCATGACGCCGCGAGGGGAGAGGTGTGTCTCGAACCGGATAGGGATGCGAAAAATGACCGGCTGACGGCGCAGAGCATTGCGCCAGATGGCGCGCGGGCGCATCAAAGCCCGTCGATTGCGGCCGAAAAACCGTAAACGCCGAGACCTCGGCTATTCTGCGAAGCGCTCAAATAGATTTCGAATCTAAATTATTGCAGCAGCAATGAGCTGCAGAACTAAAAAATCCAAGCTGGAGGCCAGTATGATTATAAATATAAGTGGAAATATATCCGAGATATGTGAGGAGCTAGACGCTGTCATGTTCCGTGATATCAAGGACTTTATTGAAGTCGAGCGGGAAAGGCAGACGGTGGACGACATTCTTCTCGCAATGTCGGTCAATATATCGTCGGTTATCATCGTAGCCGCCAAGGCGTGTCACGGCAATCCGCAACATGCGGCGCTTTATATGCTCTCGGCCATTATGGGCCAAGTTCACGCGGTGCTCTCGGACATAGACGATTTCTGAAGACCGAGGCGCCGAGCTCTCGTCGTGGAGAGCTGGCGGCGGAAGAAGGCATGTCCGAGTAGGGCATCCGCCGACGGATGTTTCGGCAGAATCAAAGTCGGCATCGAGAGGAAAGATACGGCTGGCTCCCCGAGCAGGACTCGAACCTGCGACCCAGCGATTAACAGTCGCTTGCTCTACCGGCTGAGCTATCGGGGAACGGTGCCGGGCATATAGCAAGCTCTAAGCACTCTTGCCAAGCCCTGTTCTCCGCCTTTCTCGATTTCTTTCGCGCTTCCCACAAGCCATTCAATCGGCAGGGGGAAAAAGCGCGAGTGTCGCTACTATGTCATTCTGCGACGGCAGGCCCGCCTCATTGCCGAGGTGCTGAATCTTGTAGCCGGAGGCCGCGCGCGCGAAGCGGAAGTGCTCGCGCCAGGGCGCTTCCGGCCGCTGGAGATAGGACGCCATATAGGCGCCGTGGAACACATCGCCTGCGCCGGACGTATCGACGATGCGCTCCGCCGGCACGGGGAGAGAGGGCAGGCGTTGCACCTCGCCATTCTCGTCGTACCAGAGCATTCCGCGCTCGCCATTGGTGACGCCGCCGATGCGGCAGCCCTTGCTCTTCAAAAAGGCCAGCATGTCGGCCTCCGAGAGCGTCATCTGCTCGCAGAGCCGCTCGGCGACGATGGCGACGTCGATGAATTCGAGCAGATCGGTGATTCCCGGCCGCAGCGCGCCGCCGTCCAGCGAGGTCAGCGCGCCCGATTCGCGGCAGGCCGCGCGCGTAATGGAGAGCGCGTCGGCGATATGTCCGTCGCTGTGCAGGGCGCGCACCCCGGTCAGATCGAGACGCGGGAAGTCCTCGAGGAAATTATTGTCGCGGGCGCGCAGAATCGCGCGCTTGCCGTCCTTGGGCAGCACGAAGGAGAGCGAGGAGCGCGCACCCGGCGCGGATGCACGCGCACCCCATAGGTCGCGGCCATGTCCATGAACATATGGCCGAGCCAGTCGGGCGCGAGCTGCGTCAGCAGATCGACGCCGTCGCCGATCAGCTTGGAGCAGGCGAAGGCGGCGGTCACGGCGTTGCCGCCGAAGGAGACGGCGTAATCCTCCGCCACATCCTTCTCGTCGCCCTTGGGCATGACCTGCGTGCGCATGGTCACGTCGATATAGGAATGGCCGATAAATAGAGACTGCAAGCGAGGACTCCGACAGGAGGAGGCGGAGGAGGGCGGCGGTCAGACCGAGAAGCTGGAGCCGCAGCCGCAGGAAGCGTTGCGTTGGGATTCTCGACGCGGAACGACTGGCCCATCAGATCCTCGACATAATCGACGCGCGCGCCGGCGATATAGGCGGCGGAGATCGAATCGACGACGAGCCGCGCCCCGTCGCGCTCGACGACGATATCGTCGGCCTTGGGCTCGGTCTCGACCGTATAGGCGTATTGCAGGCCAGAGCAGCCCCGCCGTCGACCGAAAGCCGCAGCGCCTTGGCTTCGGCCTCGCCGGCGAGAATGGCGTGAATGCGCTCGGCCGCGCGCTCGCTCATCTCGATCTTCGCAATCGTCGCCGTATCGGTCATTTGGGCGCGCCTTCCTCTTTTTTGGCTTTTGTCTCGCCGGCCTCGTCGCTTGCGCTCCCCGGGGCGGGCGGGATATGCGAAGCGAAAATATGGCCGCCCGCGTGACCTTGCAATGACAGGAGAGACGATTGGCGATCGAAGATCCCGGCGTCCGTGGCCGCGCCCCTCACGCCAGCGACCCTTCGGCGTCGCGCGGGCGCCTCTTTCCCGAATCGGCCTCGCCGACGCGCAGCGAGTTCCAGCGCGACCGCGACCGTATCATCCATTCGACGGCCTTTCGCCGCCTCGCGCATAAGACGCAGGTCTTCGTGCCGCTGGACGCGACCATTTCCGCACGCGGCTGACCCATACGATAGAGGTGGGGCAGATCGCCCGCGCGCTCGCCCGCGCTCTGGCGCTGGACGAGGACCTCGCCGAGGCGGTGGCGCTCGCCCATGACCTCGGCCATACGCCCTTCGGCCATGCCGGGAGCATGCGCTGCAGCGATGCATGGAGGCCTATGGCGGCTTCGACCATAACGCCCAGGCTCTGCGCGTCGTCACTTTGCTCGAGCGCCGCTACGCCCGCTATGACGGGCTGGACCTCACCTTCGAGACGCTGGAAGGCCTCGTCAAGCACAATGGACCTTTGCGCGGCCGCGCTCGCATCGCGCGCTCGCTCCTTATGTGGCGGAGTTCGACGCGCTGTTTCCGCTCGAGCTGGACACATTCGCCGGGCCGGAGGCGCAGGCGGCCGCGCTCGCCGACGATATCGCCTATGACGCCCATGACATAGACGATGGGTTGCGCGCCGGCCTGTTCTCGCTCGAGGATATCGAGGCCGTCCCCTTCATCGGCGTGATGCTGGACGAGATTCGCGCCGTCTATGGCGCGCTGGAGCGTTCGCGCGTCATTCACGAGCTCGGCCGGCGGGTCATCACCCGCTTCGTCGAGGACGCCATCATCCAATCGGAGAAGCCTGCGCCTCGTCGGAGCGAAAAGCGTGGAGGATGTCCGTCGCGCCGGCGTGGCGACGATCGCCTTCTCGCCGCCCATGGCCGAGGCGGACCGCTCGATCAAGGCCTTTCTCTTCCCCAAAATGTATCGGCACGAGAAAGTCGGGCGTCTGGGATCGCGCCGAGCAGGTGATCTCGCGGCTTTTCCCGGTCTATTTCGACGATCCGGCGCAAATGCCGCCGGAATGGGCCGAGCTCGCCCGCGCCGAGGAGGGCGCCTCCCGCGCCCGCCATGTGGCCGATTACATCGCCGGAATGACCGACCGCTATGCGCTCGGCGAATATCGCAAGCTGTTCGGGGAAAAGATGTCGCTGGGCTGAGGGCGGACCACAGCGCGCCTTGACGGAGCCCCTTGCGCGCCCGACCTGCTGGTTCTGACCCGGGAGGCTCCCATGCTCGTCATCGAATTCGTCGGCGTCGCTCCAGAGGGAATGACCGCGCAGGTCATCGATCGGATGAACACCGACATCAGCGACGTGCGCAAGGCCGTCACTCACGCCAAATCACTGTTCTCGAATGTGATCGTCCAGCGCAAGCATAAGCCGCTACCGCATGGCTTCCGCATATTGGACGGCGACGGGCGGGAGGTCGCGAGCTGGAGCATAGACGAGTGAAAGGGCGAGCCTGAAGGCTCGCGGTCCAAGGGCAGCGGTCGGACCGCGAGCCTTCAGGCTTGCAACCCGATCGGCCGCGGCTGTCGGGAAGGATGCGTTCCGCTCCCCATTCTGCTAA